>DASWVR010000157.1:0-11465 GCA_036401155.1 Piscinibacter sp.
ATTGATGGAACTCGCCCGCAGCGAAGGCCACGCCAAGCGTGGCGGCGGCCAAGGGTCGCCCGCGCCGGAGCAGGCCGACCCGGCGAAGAAGCGCCGCCGCCGCCGTCGCAAGCCCGCGGGTGCCGAGCGCCGCGACGACGAGGGCGCCGCGCAGGCGGCGCCGGTCGTTCCCGCACAAGACAACTAACCTGGGCGGCCGCGTCAGCCTCGCAGCGTGCCGCCGCCCGCAAAGGTCCTCGCATGAGTGATGTCAGTGCGTTCACCGTCGATCCACGGGCCGCCGGGCTCGATCCTGCCGCGCTCGATCGCCTGCGCGCCTCCTTCGAGCAGCGCATCGCCGCCGGCCGCCTGCCGGGCGCGGTGATGCTGGTCCTGCGCCGCGGCGTGATCGGCTGCTTCGAATCGCTCGGGCGGCTCGACCCGGCGCGCGATGCGCCGATGCGCGGCGACGCGATCTTCCGCATCTACTCGATGACCAAGCCGATCGTGTCGGTGGCCGCGATGCGCCTGGTCGAACAGGGCCGCCTGCTGCTCAGCGACCCGGTGGCCAAGTTCCTGCCCGAGTTCGCCGACGTGCGCGTGGGCGTCGAGCGCGAGGGCGAGCTGCAGCTGGTGCCGCCGCGCCGGCCGATGACGGTGCACGACCTGCTGCGCCACACCTCGGGCATCACCTACGAATTCCTCGCGCCGTCGGCGGTGCGCCGGCTCTACGGTGCCGCCCGGGTGTGGTCGCTGGAGCGCGACAACGCCGAAGCGTCGCGGCAGATCGCGCAGCTGCCGCTGATGCACGAGCCCGGCAGCGTGTGGGACTACAGCCGCTCCACCGACGTGCTCGGCCGACTGGTGGAGGTGCTCAGCGGCCGGCGGCTCGGCGAGCACCTGCAGGAGACGCTGTTCGCGCCGCTTGGCATGGCCGACACCGGCTTCCACGTGCCGCCGCCGCAGCACCATCGCATCGCCGAGCCTTTCGCGAACGATCCCGACACCGGCACGGCGGTGCAGCTGTCGGACATCCGGCAACCGATGGCGCGGCAGTCGGGCGGTGGCGGACTGGTGTCGACCGCCGCCGACTACGCCCGCTTCCTGCAGCTGATGCTCGATGGCGGCAGCCTCGACGGCCTGCGTGTGCTGGGCCACAAGACGGTGGAGTTCATGACCGCCGACCACCTCGGCCGCATTCCGGTCGATGGCGACCTGCTGGCACCCGGTCACGGCTTCGGACTCGGCTTCGCGGTGCGGCTGGCGACCGGCGAGGCGCCGGTGCCGGGATCGCCGGGCACCTATTCATGGGGCGGCATCGCCGGCACCAGCTTCTTCGTCGACCCCCGCGAGTCGCTGGTCGCGATCCTGATGCTGCAGGCGCCGGGCCAGCGCGAGGAAACCGCACCGCTGTTCCGCAACCTGGTCTATGCGGCGCTCGAGCCCTGAGGCCGCTGGGGGCGACGGCTGATGCCCGCCATCGCCGCATCCATCGGCCTGGGCGCCAACCTCGGTGACGCGCAGGCCACGCTCGCCGCCGCGCGCGCCGAGCTGGCGCGCCTGCCGGGCACGGCGTTGCGCCGGTTCTCGCCGCTGTACCGCAGCGCGCCCATCGATGCCGCCGGACCCGACTTCATCAACGCGGTGGCGCTGGTCGACACCGAACTGTCGGCGCCGGCGCTGCTCGCCGAACTGCAGCGCATCGAGGCGACGTTCGGCCGCCTTCGGCCCTACCGCCATGCGCCGCGCACGCTCGACCTGGACCTGCTGCTGTACGGCGACGAGCGCATCGACACGCCGCAGCTGACGGTGCCGCATCCGCGGATGCACCAGCGCGCCTTCGTGCTGCGGCCCCTGGCCGACGTCGCGCCCGAGGCGATCATCCCCGGCCTCGGCCCGCTGGCCGCGTTGTTGCCGGGCGTCGCAGATCAACCCATCGAGAGACTCCCGCCATGACTTGGTTGCCCGCCTCCGTGCAGACGGTTGTGCTGCTGGCCGCGTCCAACGTCTTCATGACCTTCGCCTGGTACGGTCACCTGAAGAACCTGAACCACCGCGCCTGGTACATCGCGGCGCTGTTGAGCTGGGGCATTGCGCTGTTCGAATACCTGCTGCAGGTGCCGGGCAACCGCATCGGTTACGGCGCCGGGCTGTCGCTGGCGCAGCTGAAGATCATGCAGGAGGTCATCACGTTGCTGGTGTTCGTACCGTTCTCGATGCTCTTCATGCACCAGCCCTTCAAGGCCGACTTCGTCTGGGCCGGGCTGTGCCTGGTCGGGGCGGTGTACTTCATCTTCCGCAGCGGCTGACGGCAGCTTCCCGGGACCCGTGAACTACACTGCGCGCTTCCCGCATCGATGA
The DNA here is from genome assembly GCA_036401155.1 of Piscinibacter sp. Taxonomy (GTDB): domain Bacteria; phylum Pseudomonadota; class Gammaproteobacteria; order Burkholderiales; family Burkholderiaceae_C; genus Albitalea. The sequence continues at coordinate 2,341 of DASWVR010000157.1, forward strand.
CTTCGCGGCGCCGGTGCGAGCGCCGCGATCCCAGCAAGGACTGAGCATGCTGTTTGGCAAACTGCTGCCGCGCGAAGGCAACTTCTTCGAGCTGTTCAACCAGCACGGCGATCTCATCGTCCAGGGCGCGCGGGCTTTCATCATGCTGATCGAGAACTACGCCGATGCGGCGCTGCGCGAAAAGTACGCCGACGAGGTGGGCAATGCCGAGCGGCAGGCCGACCGCATCACCGCCGAGGTGAACCGGCTGCTGCACAAGACCTTCATCACGCCGATCGACCGCGAACAGATCCACAGCCTGATCAACGCGATGGACGACATCCTCGACCTGCTGCAGGACGCCACCGAAACGATGTCGCTGTACGACGTGCACCACATGACCGAGGACATCATGCGGCTGGGCGACCTGAGCGCGAAGTGCTGCGAACGTGTGCAGCATGCGGTCTCGCTGCTGCCGCGGCTGAGCGACCACACGACCGCCGACGCGGCGATCAAGACCTGCGAAGAGATCGACAAGCTGGAATCGGATGCCGACCGGGTCATGCGCTCGGCGATGTCCAAGCTGTTTCGTGAAGAGATGGACGTGCGCGAGCTGATCAAGCTGAAGACCATCTACGAGCAGCTGGAGTCGATTTCCGACCGCTGCGAGGACGTGGCCAACCTGATCGAGGGCGTGGTCCTCGAGAACTCCTGACCCGCCGCCGGGGCGAAGTGCGATGACGAATGTCCAGGCCGCGTTCTGGGTGGTGGCGCTGCTCGTGACGCTGGCGATCCTGTTCGACTTCATGAACGGGTTCCACGACGCCGCCAACTCGATCGCCACGGTGGTCTCCACCGGCGTGCTCAAGCCGCAGCAGGCGGTCGTCTTCGCGGCTTTCTTCAACGTGGTGGCAATCGGCGTGTTCCAGCTCAAGGTCGCGGCCACCGTCGGCAAGGGCATCGTCGAGCCGGGTGTGGTCGACCACCACATCGTGTTCGGCGCGCTGGTGGGGGCCATCACCTGGAACGTGATCACCTGGTGGTACGGCATTCCGTCGAGTTCGTCGCACGCGCTGATCGGCGGCATCGTCGGCGCGGTGATTGCGAAGACCGGCCCCGGCGCGCTGATCGTCAGCGGCGTCGGCAAGACGGTGGCCTTCATCTTTCTCTCGCCGCTGCTCGGTTTCCTGTTCGGCTCGCTGCTAATGGTGATCGTCGCGCACCTGTTCAGGCGGGCGTCGCCGTTGCGGGTGGACAACTGGTTCCGGCGAATGCAGTTGGTGTCGGCGGGGCTGTACAGCCTTGGCCACGGCGGCAACGACGCGCAGAAGACCATCGGCATCATCTGGATGCTGCTCGTGGCCACCGGCTACGTCGCCGCCAGCGACAAGCTGCCGCCGGCCTGGGTGATCTGGGCCTGCTACCTGGCGATCGGCTTCGGCACCATGTTCGGCGGCTGGCGCATCGTGAAGACCATGGGCCAGAAGATCACCAAGCTGAAGCCGGTCGGCGGCTTCTGCGCCGAAACGGGCGGCGCGATCACGCTGTTCCTCGCCACGGGGCTCGGCATCCCGGTGTCGACGACCCACACCATCACCGGCGCGATCGTCGGCGTCGGCTCGGCGCGCCGCGCGTCGGCCGTTCGCTGGGGCGTGGCCGGCAACATCGTGTGGGCCTGGATCTTCACCATCCCGGCGTCCGCGATCGTGGCCGCCGCCGCCTACTGGGTCAGCCTGGGGCTGTTTCCCTGAGCATGCTCACCATCAGCGGCTGATCTTGCGCGCTTCCTCGATCTGGTATTCGAAGAAGCGCTGGCCGCTGAAGGCGATGGTGGCCATCAGCACGCCGGCGCCGATCATCAGCGCGACGACGACGCCGATCACGGCGCCCCAGCCGCTGTGCGACGCAGGCTCGCCGCCGTTGAAACGTGCATCCCATTTCTCGTCGCTGGTGAGCCCGTAGATGATGGCCATCAGCATGCCGGCGGCGACCGCGGCGCCGAGCAGGGGCACCAGCGCCCACGAGAGCTGGTCGTCCTGGCCGAACTCGCGCACCCGCTGGACGCCGTAGAAACCGAGCAACGCGGGCAGCGGATGCAGCCAGCCCCAGATGTCGCGAAAGCCGTGCAGATAGAAGCGGTGCAGCCCGAGGCTGCCGCCGATCAGCGCGATCCAGGTGGCGAGCGTCTTCGACTTCATGCGGCGTCGACAGGCGGCGTCGTGTCGCCGAGGCCGAGTGCGCGCTGCATCACGACCACGTCGAGCCAGCGGTCGAACTTCCAGCCGGCGGACTTCATGATGCCCGTCTGCTCGAAGCCGAGTGCGCGGTGCACGCCGATCGAACCGGCGTTGGCCGAGTCGCCGATCACCGCCAGCATCTGGCGCGCGCCGCGCGCCTCGCACTGGGCCAGCAATTCGGCCAGCAGCAGCCGGCCGATGCCCTGGCCCTGCGCCTCGGGCGCCAGGTAGATCGAATCCTCGAGGCAGAAGCGGTAGGCCCGGCGCGGCCGGAAATGGTTCGCATAGGCGAAGCCGAGGACGGTGCCGCCGCGTTCGGCGACGAGCCACGGCAGCCCCTTGCCCACCACGTCGTCGCGGCGGCGTGCCATCTCGGCGTGATCGGGGGCGTCGAGTTCGAAGGTGCCGGTGCCGTTGAGCACGTTCCAGCCATAGATGGCCGCGAGCGCGGGGACGTCGTCTGCGCTGCTCGGGCGCAGCAAGAGCGGGGCGTGGGACATGAAAGACCTCGGGGCTGTACAGGAGTTTATAATGTCGGGTTTCGGTGACGGCCCACGCCATACGGCATGCGGCGTATCTACGGCACCGGAGGCGACGGTCGAGGCAATGTTGCTGCGGCCGTTCTTGATCTGCTCGCCCTGAGTGTCTCCTGGTGCGGTGGATGTTTTCACAATTCAAGGAAACAACATGGTCGTGATTCGACTCGCACGTGGCGGCGCCAAGAAGCGTCCCTTCTACAACATCGTCGTTGCCGACTCGCGCATCCGCCGCGATGGCCGCTTCATCGAGCGCGTGGGTTTCTACAACCCCGTGGCCGCCGGCGGCGAGCAGCCGCTGCGCGTGGCCTTCGACCGCGTCGACTACTGGGCCGGTCAAGGCGCCCAGATGTCGCCGACCGTGGCACGCCTGGTCGGCCAGGCCAAAGCCGCCGCCGTCTGAGTCCGTCCCGGACTGAATCGTGACCGCGGCGTCGATGGCCACCGGCGACACGCCGCCCTGGCCCGAAGACGCCATCGAGGTCGGCCGCGTCATCGACGCCTGGGGTGTCAAGGGCTGGATCAAGGTCCAGCCATTCGCGGCAGATCCGCAGGCGCTGTTTTCTTCCCGACGCTGGTTCCTGAAGCCGCCCGAGCCGCAGAACGGGCCGAAGCGGCCCGCTGCACCCGCCGCGGCGCTGCCTCCCTTGCTCAAGATCATGCAGGCCAAGCCGCATGGCGACTGGGTCGTGGCGCAGGTGCAGGAGATCGACGATCGCAGCGGCGCCGAGTCGCTGCGCGGCGCGCGGGTGTTCGTGCCGCGGGCCAGCTTCCCCACCGCCGATCCGGACGAGTACTACTGGGTCGACCTGATCGGCCTCAGCGTGGTCAACCTGCAAGGCGAGACCCTGGGCACCGTGACGGGCCTGCTGGACACCGGGCCGCACAGCGTGCTGCGCATCGCGCGGCCGGGCGTCGAAGGCGGCGACGAGGCTGCCGAGCGGCTGGTCCCGTTCGTGGGTGCCTACGTCAACGATGTCGACCTTGCGGGGCGCCGCATCACCGTCGACTGGGGTCTGGACTACTGATTCCCGGCACGCCGTGCGCTTCGACGTCATCACGCTGTTTCCCGAACTCTTCGCGCCGCACCTGACGCAGGGCGTGACACGCCGCGCCTTCGAATCGGGACAGGTCGAGGTGAGGCTCTGGCCGCTGCGCGACTTCGCCGACGACAACTACCGCCGCGTCGACGACCGGCCGTATGGCGGCGGGCCGGGCATGGTGATGCTGGCCGAGCCGCTCGAGCGGGCGCTGGCGGCGGTGCGGGCGGCTCGCGCCGACGGCGCTCCCGTCGTTCATTTCACGCCCACCGGGCGACGCATCGACCAGCCGCTGGTGCAGGAATTTGCCGCCGGCGCGGGCGCGGTGCTGCTGTGCGGGCGCTACGAGGGCATCGACCAGCGCTTCCTCGACCGCCACGTGGACGTCGAGCTGAGCCTGGGCGATTTCGTGTTGTCCGGCGGCGAACTGCCGGCGCTGGCCCTGTTGGATGCGGTGGCCCGCCTGCAGGACGGTGTGCTGGGCGACGCCCAGTCGCACCAGCAGGACAGCTTTTCCGACGGGCTGCTGGACTGCCCGCACTACAGCCGCCCGGAGGTGCTGGCGACACCCGCCGGGTCCGACCCGGTGCCGGCGGTATTGCTGTCGGGCCACCACGCCGACATTGCGCGCTGGCGGCGCGAGCGTTCGCTGGAACTCACCGCCCGGCGCCGGCCCGACCTGATCGCCGAGGCGCGCGCCGCCGGAAGGCTCACGCCGGCGGACGAGAAGTTCCTTGCCGGTCTGGCGCCCAGCCCCTGACGCTATAATCGAAAGCTTTTCGATCCTCTGCCAAGCCGGGCACCACGTGCCCCCACCACCTCCAACACCGCGTTGGCACGATCGCACGGAGAACCCATGAACCTCATCCAGACCCTCGAGCAGGAAGAAATCGCCCGGCTCAACAAGACCATCCCGCCCTTTGCACCCGGCGACACGGTGATCGTCAACGTCAATGTCGTCGAAGGCACCCGCAAGCGCGTGCAGGCGTACGAAGGCGTGGTCATCGCCAAGCGCAACCGCGGGCTGAACTCCAGCTTCATCGTGCGCAAGATCTCCAGCGGCGAAGGGGTGGAACGCACCTTCCAGATCTACAGCCCGCTGATCGCCTCGATCGAAGTCAAGCGCCGCGGCGACGTCCGCCGCGCCAAGCTGTACTACCTGCGCGAGCGCTCGGGCAAATCGGCGCGGATCAAGGAAAAGCTCGCCTGACGTCAGTCAGCTGCTGCGTCAGCAGCAGTCGCGCACGAGCGCGAAGCGAGGTTCCGCCGCGGCGCCAGCCGCGGCAAAAAGTGGCCGAAGCCCCCCATCCGCGCCAAAAGGCCGCCTCCCTCCGAGGCGGCCTTTTTGTTTGAGACTCCGCCATGGCTCTGAGTTTCGATCCACAGGCGCTGCCCATCCTCGGCATCGACGACCACCTGCCGGCGATCGATCCCCAGCGATTGCACGCCGAGGCCTTGCGGCAGCGCTTCAAGGCGCCGCCGACCTGGGTACCCGAGATCGCCGTCGAACGCCGCTTCACCAGCCGCGAACTGGTGCATGCGTCGGTGCTGGTGCCGCTGGTGCAGCATGACGCCGTGACGACCGTGCTGCTGACGCAGCGCACCGACCACCTGACCGACCACCCGGGGCAGATCAGCTTTCCCGGCGGCCGCGCCGAGCCGGAAGACGTCGACGCCATCGCCACCGCGCTGCGCGAAGCCGAAGAGGAGATCGGACTGCACGCGCGGCACATCGAGGTGCTGGGCAGCCTGCCGACCTACACGACGGGCACCGGCTTCATCGTCACGCCCGTGGTCGCGTTGATCCAGCCGCCGTTCAGCGTCGAGCCGGATCCGGTCGAAGTGGCCGAGATCTTCGAGGTGCCGCTCGCCTTCCTGATGTCGCCGGCCAACCACCGGCGCCACGGTGTCGACGTCGCCGGCACGCGGCGCGAGTTCCTGTCCATGCCGTGGCGCACCGACGACCAGCGGCACTACTTCATCTGGGGCGCGACGGCGGCGATGCTGCGCAACTTCTACCGCTTCCTGGCTGCGTAGACGTCCGCAAGAACGCGGCCGGTATCATGCGCGCGCATGAGTTTCTTCGCCGTCCTGTTCGCGTTGCTGATCGAGCAACTCAAACCACTGCCCCGGACCAACCCGGTGCACGACACCTTGACCGCGTGGATGCGCTGGACGGGCCGCAACTTCGACGCCGGCAAGCCGCACCACGCATGGGTCGTGTGGTGCGTGACCACCCTCGCGCCGGCACTGCTCGCCTGGGGCGTGTACCTGCTGCTTCTGCACTTCAGCCTGATCGCCTCGCTCGTGTGGAACGTCGTCGTGCTGTACATGACACTGGGCTTCCGCCAGTTCAGCCATCACTTCACCGACATCCGCGACGCGCTGGAGCGCGCGGACGAAGCCGAGGCGCGGCGCCTGCTCACCGAGTGGCGCCACCTCGACGCGAGCGAGCTGCCGCGCACCGAGCTGCTGCGCCACATCATCGAGCACTCGCTGCTGGCTGCGCACCGGCACGTGTTCGGCGTCTTCTTCTGGTTCGTGGTGCTGTCGTCGCTCGGCTTCGGCCCGGCCGGTGCGGTGTTCTACCGCATGGCGGAGTTCGCGAGCCGCTACTGGGCCTACAAGAACCGCACGGTGGGCGAGCCGATCAACGAGCGGCTGATGGCCTTGTCGCAGCGGCTGTTCAGCCTGGTCGACCACCTGCCCGCGCGCCTCACCGCCTTCGGCTTCGCGGTGGTCGGCAACTTCGAGGAAGCAGTGAGCTGCTGGCGCCGCGATGCCGGTCTGTGGAAGCACGCCAACGAAGGCATCATCCTCGCCGCGGCGGCCGGGGCGGTGGGCGTGCGGCTGGGCGGCAGCGCCGCCCCCGGCGTGACTCCCGACCGCTCCAAGACCTTCGATCGCGGCGCCGTCGGCGAGATGGACGCCGAGGGCTCCACCCCGGGCGTGGAGCCGGTTCCTGGACACCTGCGCAGCATCGTCGGCCTGGTGTGGCGCTCGGTCATCCTGTGGATGCTCCTGCTCGCCTTGCTGTCGCTCGCCAACCTGATCGGCTGAAGCCGACGGAGCAAAGCCTCCGAGCTGACGGCGCTCACCAGCGCGTCTGCGTCAGCTCGGCCAGGATCTCGCGATAGATGCGGTGGCGCGACTCGCTGATCTCGCCGCGTTCGAGCGCGGCTCGCACGCCGCAGCCTGGTTCGTGAAGGTGGGTGCAGTTATAGAACCTGCACTGCGCCGCATGCCGGCGCAGATCGGGCATCAAGGCGGGCAACTGCTGGGCGTCGATCTGCCGCAACCCGAATTCCTGGAAGCCGGGTGAGTCGATCAGCCCGCTGCGGCGCTCGGCGTCGAGCCAGTACCACTGCGTGCTGGTGGTGGTGTGGCGGCCCGAGTTCAGGGCCTGCGAGATGTCGCCGACTTGCGCCTTCGCGTCGGGTGCGAGCAGGTTGATCAGCGTGCTCTTGCCGGCGCCGCTCGGCCCGAGCACCAGGCTCGCACGATCGCTCAGCAGCGGCATCAGCGTCGCGCGGGCTTCGTCGCGCCGGGCCTTCAGCGCCAGCTCGATGACCTCGTAGCCCATCGCCGAATACGGTGCGAGCCGCTCGCGTGCGGCGGCCATCTGCGGCAGGTCGGCCTTGTTGAGCAGCACACGCGCCGTGATCCCCGCGCTGTCGGCGGCGATCAGCGCGCGCGCCAGCTGCGACTCGCTGAACACCGGTTCGCTCGCCACCATCACGAGGATCTGGTCGAGATTGGCGGCGAAGGCCTTGGTGCGCCACTCGTCCTGCCGGAACAGCAGGTTGCGCCGCGGCTCGATGTGCTCGATGACGCCTTCTTCGCCGTCGCCGGTGGCCATCCAGCGCACGCGGTCGCCGACGACGCAGTCGCTCTTCTTGCCGCGCGGATGGCAGATGAGGCGCCGCCCTTCGGGTGTTTCGACGATGTAGTGCCGGCCGTAGCCGGCGACCACCAGCCCGAGGTCGAGCCCGTCGTCCGGCGGCGCTGCGGCTCGGGTCAATTCAGCCGACGAACGCCACCAGCGCGTTGACCTTGGCCGCGCAGATGAAGTCGTTGATCGAGATGCCGCCCACCGAATGCGTGTTGAAGCGCACGACGCAGCGGCTGTAGCTCAGCGCGATGTCGGGGTGGTGGTCCTCGGTGTGGCAGATCCACGCCAGCGCGTTGACGAAGGCCATGGTCTCGTTGAAGTCCTTGAAGCTGAAGGTCTTCTCGATCGCGCCTTTGCTCAGGTGCCAGCCGCTGACCTCGTTGAGGTGGCTGCGGATCTCGGATTCGCTCATCGGCGAGCCGCCCTCGAGCGGCTTGCATTGGCGATGCAGGAGGTTGTTCATCGTTGTCACCCCGCTTGGTGGGACAGGGCCGCCAGCCGTTCGCTGGCCGGCGGGTGGGAGTAGTAGAAGCGAACGTACAGCGGATCGGGCGTCAGCGTGGCGGCGTTGTCTTCGTGCAGCTTGAGCAGGGCACCGGCCAGGTCGCGGCCGTCGGCCTGGGCACAGGCGTAGGCGTCGGCCTCGAACTCGTGCTTGCGCGAGAAGCGGGCGAAGATCGGCGAGACGAAGAAGCCGAACACCGGCACCACCAGCAGGAACAGCAGCAGCGCCAGCGCGTCGTTCGGCGCGTCGAGCGCGGGCCGCACGCCGAAGGCGGTGTAGAACCAGCTCTGCGTCGACAGCCAGCCGAGCAGCGCAAACCCCGCCAGGCTGATGGCGAACATCGAGGCGATGCGCTTTTGCACATGTTTGTGCTTGAAGTGGCCCAGCTCGTGCGCCAGCACAGCCTCGACCTCGCCGGGTGTCAGCTTGCTGAGCAGGGTGTCGAAGAACACCACCCGCTTGGCCGCGCCGAAGCCGGTGAAGTACGCATTCGCGTGCGCCGAGCGGCGGCTGCCGTCCATCACGAACAGGCCCTTGGCAGCGAAGCCGCAGCGGGCCATCAGCGACTGCACACGCGCCTTCAGCGACTCGTCGGCCAGCGGCTCGAACTTGTTGAACAGCGGCGCGATGATGGTCGGGTACAGCACCAGGATCAGCACGTTGAAGCCCATCCAGGCGAGCCACGCCCACAGCCACCACATCGCACCCGTCGCGCCCATGATCCACAGGATCAGCGCGGCGATCGGCAAGCCCACCGCGGCGCCGACGAGCAGGCCCTTGAGCATGTCGGCAAGGTAGAGGCGCCAGGTCATGCGGTTGAAGCCGAAGCGTTGCTCGAGGCGGAAGGTGCTCCAGATCTCGAAAGGCAGGTCGAGCACCGAGCCGATCGCGATCACCGCCATCAGCAGCGCGATCTCGTAGGCGCGAAAACCGGCG
>DASWVR010000158.1:0-5328 GCA_036401155.1 Piscinibacter sp.
CTGCAGGGCGAGATGCTGACCAAGTTCAAGAAGGAGGGGGTGGAGCTGCGCCAATTCAACAAGACCATGCTCGATGCGTTCGCCAAGGCCTCCAAGGAGGTGCTGGCCGAGGAATCGGCCAAGGACGCGATGTTCAAGAAGGTCTACGACAGCATGTCGGCGTTCCAGAGCAAGAACCGCGAATGGCACGACTTCGGCTACCTGCCGCGCAACTACAAGTGATGGGCCGCGCAGACGACGCCGCAGGCAACGGGTGATCATGGCCGACCATTCCCGCCAGGCCGGCCCCTCCGGCCTCGTTCTGCCCACGACCGCGCTGTCGCGCGGCATCGATCGCCTGCTCGCCTTCACCGGCGAGCTGGCCTCGGCGCTGTGGACCGTGCTCGTCGTGGTGATCGTCGTGCAGGTCGTCGCGCGCTACGCCTTCGGCACCGGCTCGATCATGATGGAGGAGCTGCAGTGGCACCTCTACGCGGTCGGCTTCATGCTGGGCCTCGGTTTCACCGAGATGCGCGAGCGCAACGTGCGCATCGACGTGCTGGCCGAGCGCTGGAGCCAGCGCACCCGGCTGAAGGTCGAGCTGTTCGGGCTGGTCGCGCTGCTGCTCAGCTTCGTGATCGTGGTGCTGTGGTTCGCGCTGCCCTTCGTCGCCACCTCGTGGCAGCTGAGCGAGGTATCGGCCGCGCCGGGCGGCCTGCCCTACCGCTGGTTCCTCAAGTCGTTCCTCGTCACCGGCTTCGGGCTGCTCGCGCTCGGCGCGGTCGGCCGGATCACGCGGGTGTGGGCGGCGCTCGCGCGCGGCTGACGCGGCGCGCCCACGACTCGCGTTCTTCTTTCAGGCAGTTCAAGGACCCCCCGACGTGCCGCTCTACGAGATCCTGGCCCTCGCCTTCATGGCGCTCTTCATCGCCGGCTTGTTCAGCGGCTTTCCGGTGGCCTGGCTGCTCGGCGGCCTGTCGCTCGGCTTCGCCGCGCTCGGGATCACGCTCAGCGGCATGGGCCACGACACCTTCTTGCTGACGAGCTGGGTCAAGTTCTCCGGGATCATCGACCGCTTCGACGCGATCATGTCGAACTGGGTGCTGGTCTCGCTGCCGATGTTCGTCTACATGGGCCTCATGCTCGACCGCTCCGGCGTGGCCGAGAACATGATGCGCAACTTCGTCAAGGTGTTCGGCGGCATCAAGGGGGGCCTCGGGCTGACGGTGGTGGTGATCGGCGTGCTGCTGGCCGCCTCCACCGGCATCGTCGGCGCCTCGGTCGTGCTGCTGGCGGTGCTGTCGATGCCGATCATGCTGGAACACAGCTACAGCAAGCGCGTCGCCTCGGGCGTGGTCGCGGCATCGGGCACGCTCGGCATCCTCATCCCGCCGTCGATCATGCTGGTGCTGATGGCCGACCAGGTGTCCACGCCGGTGGGCGACCTGTTCATGGGCGCGATGATCCCCGGCGTCGGGCTGGGCCTGCTGTACATGCTGTTCATCATCGGGCTCGGCATCTTCAAGCCCTCGTCGGTGCCCGGCCGATCGGCGGAGCTGGAGGCGCTGACGATGCGGCAGATCGGCATCGCCTTCCTCTCCACTGTGCCGACCTTCGGCCTGATCCTGCTCGTGCTCGGATCGATCTTCTACGGCGTGGCCACGCCGACCGAAGCCTCGGGGCTCGGCGCCGCCGGCGCGATGCTGCTGGCCGCGGCCAACGGCCGCCTCACGCTGAAGACGATCCGCCAGGTCGGCATCGAGACCACGCTCACCACCTGCTTCATCTTCGCCATCTTCATCGGCGCCACCGTGTTCGCCTACACGCTGCGGCTGGTCGGCGGCGACGAGCTGATCAGCGACTTCTTCAAGGGCCTGGGACTCGGTCCGACCGGTCTCGTGCTGGTCGTGCTGGGCGTCGTGTTCGTGGCCGGCTTCTTCCTCGACTGGTTCGAGATCGTGCTGATCATCGTGCCGCTGCTCGCGCCGGTGGTGAAGGCCGCCGGCATCGACATGACCTGGTTCCTGATCCTCATCGCGGTCATGCTGCAGACGTCCTTCCTCACGCCGCCGGTGGGCTTCTCGCTGTTCTACCTGAAGGGCGTGGTGCCCAAGGGCGTGAGCATCGGCGACATCTACATCGGCGTGCTGCCGTTCGTGCTGCTGCAGCTGCTGATGGTGGCGGCGTGCCTGCTGTTCCCGCAGATCGTGCTGTGGCTGCCGCAACAGATGTACGGGTCGGCGGGATGAGCGCCCGCCCCTCGCCCTGCCGCGTCCTGTGTTCAGGCGAAGGCTGCCGTCAACCAGTCGACGAAGGCGCCCACCTCGGGACGCTGGCCGAGGTCGCGCTCGACCAGGGCGTAGTAGGTGCTGGTCGCGGGCGCCGTCACGGCGAAGGGCGCCACCAGCTGGCCGTCGCTCGTCCATTGCTCGGCCACGCGCCGCGTGCACACGGCCACGCCGAGGCCGCTGGCGGCGGCTTCGAGCAGGATGCCGAGGTCGGTGAACAGCGGGCCGCGGCTCGGCTCCGGCCAGTCCAGCCCGGCTGCGGCGAACCACGGGCGCCATGCCACCAGCGGGCTGCGCAGCAGCTCGGCGCGGGCGAGGTCCGCGGGCTTCGCCAGCGGGTGCTTCTCGAGGGTGCGCGGCGCGGCCAGCACCTCGAGCCGGTCGTCGAACAGCTTGGTCGCCGCGCGCTCGTCGAACGGCGCGCTGCCGAAGCGGATGTCGACGTCGTGCCGTTCCGGGCGGTCCTGCATCGGCGCGGCGACCGCGACCTCGATCTCGATGTCGGGCCACTGGCGGTAGAACTCGGGCAGGCGCGGGATCAGCAGGTTGCGCGCGAATGTGGGCGGCGAGCCGACGCTCAGGCGCAGCACCTCGGGCGTGCCGCCACGCGACAGGTGCGACAGCTTGTCGAAGGCCTCGCGCACGCCCAGCAGGTAGCGCTGGCCGGCTTCCGTCAGGCGCACGCCGGTGGGCGAGCGATCGAACAGCTGCTCGCCGAGCTGCGTTTCGAGCAGGCGGATGCGGTGGCTGACGGCGCTCGGCGTGATGCACAGCTCGGCCGCGGCCGGCGCGAACCCGCCCAGGCGCGCCGCGCTCTCGAATGCGGTCAGCGCATGGATCGGCGGAAGACGTTGCAGGCGTGCCATGGGAGGTGCGGCGCCCTGCCGCGTCGGGCCGGGAGCGACAGGAATTCTACGTGGGCGTTTCGTGTCGACAAGCGCACGGCGAGCGCGGACTTGCCCACTATCACCGCGCTTCGCGAGCCATTACGATGAGCCACACTCCAGGCAGCATGCCCATGCCCAGTTCCCCCGCACCGAACGCCGCACGGCCTCGACAGGTCTACTTCTTCTCCACCTGCGTGGTCGACCTGATGGCGCCGCGGGCCGGGCTCGATGCGATCGGCCTGATCCGCGCCGCCGGCATCGAGGTGGACTTTCCCGAGGCGCAGAGCTGCTGCGGCCAGCCCGCCTACACCAGCGGCTTCACCGAGGAGGCGCGCCGCGTCGCGCGCGCGCAGCTGGATCTCTTCACGCAGCCCTGGCCGATCGTCGTGCCCTCCGGTTCGTGCGCGGGCATGATGGTGCACCACTGGCCGCGGTTGTTCGCCGACGAACCGGCACTGGCGGCGCAGGCGCAGCAGGTCGCCGATCGTGTGGTCGAGTTCAGCCAGTTCGCGCGCGGCGTGCTCGGGCTCGCCGCACCGGCGGCGCCCGACGCCGGGCGTGCGACGCCGGTGAAAGTGGCGCTGCACACCTCGTGCACCGCGCGGCGCGAGATGGGCACCCACGAGCCCAGCGAGGTGCTGCTGCGCGCGCTGCCGGGGGTCGAGCTGGTGAAGCAGGCACGCGAAGTCGAGTGCTGCGGCTTCGGCGGCACCTTCTCGGCGCGCCACCCGGCCATCTCCGGCGCCATGGTCAACGACAAGCTCGACGCGGTGCGCGACAGCGGCGCCGAGGTGCTGGTCAGCGCCGACTGCGGCTGCCTGCTCAACATGCATCACGCCGCCGAGAAGCGGCGCGCCGGCGGCGAGGCGCTGCCGCGCTGCGTGCACCTAGCGAGCTTTGTGCGCGAACGCCTGGGCGCCGACGACGCGGCACGCCACGTCACCGATTGAATCCGGCGCCATGCACTCCTTCAACGACAAGCCGACGGACCTGCCCGACAGCCGCGGCGCGCGTGCTTCCATCCTGGCCGCGCTGCGTGCCGGCGGACCGCTCGCTCCCCTGCCCGAGCCTGATCTCGTGCCGTATCTCGCAGGCCCGCATGGCCGCGGCAGCATCGGCACGCGCATTCACCCGGCGGGCCTGATCGACATGTTCGAAACCGCGGCACGCGGCTGGCGCGCCGACGTGCTGCACGCCGGCCCCGCCGACTGGCCGCAGGTGCTGCGGCGCGCGCTCGACCAGCGCGGCTGCATCCGCGTCGCGATCGGTTCGGCGAGCCGCCTGCAGCCGCAGCTCGACGAAGCGCTGCAGGGCCTGCAGCCACGCCGCTTCATCGAGCCGCTGGCGATGTGGAAGGCCGAGCTGTTCGACGCGGTCGATGCCGGCGTGACCGCCACCGAGGCGGGCGTGGCCGACACCGGCACGCTGGTGCTGCGCCCCGGCGTGCACGAGCCGCGCACGCTCTCGCTGGTGCCGCCTGTGCACGTGGCGGTGCTGATGGCGAGCAGCCTGTATGCGAGCCTGCCGGCCGCCATGCAGGCGCTGTCGCCGCAGGCTGACATGCCGACCAACCTGCTGCTGATCTCGGGCCCATCGAAGACGGCCGACATCCAGCAGACGCTGGCCTATGGTGCGCACGGCCCCAAGGAGCTCGTGATCGTGGTGGTGCACGACCTGACGGAGGCCACGTCGCCATGAGCAGCCACCTGCATTCGCCCGGCGGCGTGCCGGCGGCAGCGGCACCGCTGCACTTCGTCGACCCGAGCCACTTCAAGGCCAACACCCGCGAGGCGGTGGGCGACGCGCACCTGCGCAGCAGCTTTCGCAGCGCGATGGACTTCCTGCAGGCCAAGCGCGCCGCGCACTTCGGCGACGCCGCCGCCTTCGAGCAGCTGCGCGGCGTGGGCGAGGCGATCCGCCGCTACAGCCTGTCGCGCCTGCCCGACCTGCTGGAGCAGCTGGAGACCCGGCTCACGGCGCGTGGCGTGCAGGTGCACTGGGCGGCCACGCCCGCCGAGGCCAACGCGATCTTCCTCGCGCTCGCGCAGCAGCACGGCGCCAAGGGGATGATCAAGGGCAAGTCGATGGTCAGCGAGGAGATCGAGCTGAACCACCGCATGGCCGAGCACGGCATCGACTGCCTCGAGTCGGACATGGGCGAGTACATCGTCCAG
>DASWVR010000159.1:0-3266 GCA_036401155.1 Piscinibacter sp.
CGGGTTCCAGCGCTTGAGCCGCGCCAGCGCCAGCTGCACCTGCACGCCCCGCTTGTTGCCCATCAGCTCGTGCCACTCGTCGACGATCACCGCTTGCACGTGGCGCAAGTCCTCGTGGGCCGTCTCGCGCGTGAGCATCAGGCTCAGGCTCTCGGGCGTCGTCACCAGCGCGGTCGGCAGGCGCCGGTCCTGGCGGGCGCGCTCGGCGCTCGGCGTGTCCCCGCTGCGTGCGCCGACGCTCCATTGCGGCGCGAGCGTCGTCAACGGCAGCGTGATGGCACGTGTGGTGTCCGCCGCCAGGGCGCGCATCGGGGTGATCCACAGCACCGTCAACGGCGGCGCGGCGCCCCGCGCGGGCGGCGCGCCGCGCCGCGCATGCGCGAGTGCACCGAACCACACTGCATAGGTCTTGCCCGCGCCGGTCGTGGCATGCAGCAGGCCGCTCTCGCCGCGCGCCATCGCGGCCCACACCTCGCGCTGGAACTCGAAGGGCTGCCAGCCCTGGCCCGCGAACCAGCGCTCGAAGGCGGCGGTCTCGTCCATCGCTGCCTTCCTGCCGCTCAGAGCCGGCCGCGGGCGCGGCGGTACAGCCGCATGATCGGCGTCGCGGTCGAGCCGTGCAGCAGCACCGACAACGCGATCGTCACCAGCACCGCGTCGGCCACGCGCGCGGTGTCGGCGTTGTCCGCGCCCTGCGCCACCGCGTACGCGAGGTAGTACATCGAGCCGATGCCGCGGATGCCGAACCAGCCTGCCAGCCGCCGCTGCGCCCGCGTGAGCGGCAGCCGCCACGTGGTGACGAGCACGGCAAGGGGCCGCACGACGAATATCAGCCCGACCGCCACCGCGAGCGCGCTGGGTGTGAAGGTCTCGAAGGTGAGCAGGCTGCCGATCAGCAGCATCACGGTCAGCTCCGCCAGCTTCTCGATGTCGAGCGTGAAGTCGAGCACCGCCTTGGTCATGTAGGCGGACGCCTGCGCGGGGCTCGCGGCAGGCGGCGGCCCGGCGTCGGACACGGTGGCCGATGCCGGCGGCGCGTCGGGTGCAGCGCCGGGTTGGAGGTTGTCCTCGCGCTCGACCTGGCGCATCGCCAGACCGGCCGCGAACACCGCCAGAAATCCGTAGGTGTGGATCGTCAGCGCGACGCCGTAGGTCAGCGCGATCAGCCCGAGCGTCAGAAAGCTCTCCATGCCGAGCGCCTGTTCGCGCTCATGGCGCAGGTAGACGACCGCACGGCTGAACGCGAAGCCGAGCAGCCAGCCGATGCCGATGCCGCCGGCCACCGCCCACAGCACGTCGACGCCCCACCAGCGAAGGCCGCCGGGGCCGAGTTCATGCAGGCCAAGCAGACCGAGCGCGAGCATCACGAACGGGAAGGCCGCGCCGTCGTTGAGCCCGCCTTCGCCGGTGAGGCTGAAGCGCAGCCGGTCGCGGTCCTCGCTGTGCTGGACCTGCACCTCGGAGGCAAGCACCGGGTCGGTCGGCGCGAGCACCGCGCCGAGCAGCACGGCGCCGCCGAGCGAGAGGCCGAGCGCGAGGCCGATGCCCACCATCGCGCCGATGGTCAGCACCATTGCCAACGTCGCGAGCAGCAGCGGCGTCTTCCACAGCGGGTCGTCGAGCGGCGCGCGCAGCCGCAGGCCCACGGCAAACAGCGAGATCAGCACCGCCGCTTCGGCGAGCCGCTCGAGCAGCACCGCGTTCTCGCTCAGCCGCAGGTCGAGCAGGCCGATCACCTCGGGCCCCAGCAGATAGCCGGCGAGCAGGTACAGCGCCGACGTGCTGAACGGCAGTTGCTGGCGCCAGGTGTCGGTCAAGCCGATCACGACCAGCAGCACGCCGATGATCAGGCACCAGACGACGAACATCGGCGGGGTATCGAGGGAGGTTCTTGCATCTGTGCCGCACCATAGCAGAGCCGTCCCCGGCTGCTGCGTGTGCGGTGGTCCGGAATCAGCCGGCTCGGCCGCGGACCGCCGACGTGATCCATCCCTCCAGCGGATCGACCCCCTGCGGCACGCCATGCCCGGGCTGCATGCTCGCCCACGCGGCCTGCAGCATGCACAGCACGGCGTCGAGACGGTCGCCCGAGGCGTCCGCTGCCAGCGCATCGCGCTGCGCGTGGCTCGCGCGCAGGCGCAGCCCGAGCCGGCCGCGCCCCTGCGCCAGCGCCTCGATCAGGTCTTTGCGGGCGATCAGGCGCTCGGGCGTGTGCTTGGCCGCCTCGTCGCTCTTGTACGAGCGCTTGCCGATCAGCTCGCGCGCGAGCAGGCCCGGGTAGCCCTCGAGCGCCACCCGCTGCGGGTCGCCCGCGTGCAAGGCGGGCAGGTGCACGCCGGCGTCGATCAGCAGCGGCACGCCCGCGTGCAGCATGTACGCCACCGGCGGATTGACCCACTTCATCGACGGCGACGACCCCGCCGGCGCATCGCAGGCGCGGTGCGCGAATTTGCCGCCGGCCGGCCGCGCGTCGCAGAAGGCGGCGAACTCGGCGCGGATCTGCTCGCGGCTCAGTGCCCCGTAGTGGCGCATCAGCGGCAGCCAGTCGGTGGGCCAGCCGAGCGCCGTCACCAGTTCGCGCGGCAGGCCGAAGGGCATGTCGATGGCCGCGACCCACGGCCCCGGCGTGTGCAGCCAGGCCGAGAAACTCTCGAAGCTCGGGTGCGCCTCCAGCCGCTCGAGGCGGACCACGCCGCTGCTCGCCTGCCCGAGCGCCACGGTGATCGGCTTGCGGCGGGTCGGACGGCTGGTGAAGTCGACGCCCGCCACGGCGTGCGGGCCAGCGTGGGGATGCGTGGAAACGTCGGTCATCGGCAACGGTACAGTCGGCTCCCCGCACTCTACCGAGCAAACGAATGGCCGAGACCGACGAGTACCACCGGGCGCTTGTCGGCGCTGCAGAAGAAGGAGTTGCGCAGCTTCGTGGCCGGCGATTGACCCGGCGCGAGACCCGCACGACGGCACGTGCATTGCCCTCGTTCACAATGCCCCCATATCCCAAGCGTTGGCGCGGAACCGACGCCGCGCCGCATGGTCTACCGCATCCGCCCGTAGGAGTCGAGTTGATGAAGAATTTTCTGTTGAGCTTGTTCGTGGCTGCACTGGGCCTCGGTTTTGCCGCCGAGCCGGTCGAAGCCAAGCGCCTGGGCGGCGGCATGTCGCAAGGCATGAAGCGCCCGGCACCGGCCCAGCGCCAGGCCGATCCCCCGCAGCAACAGCAGCCCGCCAACGCCACGGCCGGCGCACCGGCGGCCGCAGGCGCCGCC
>DASWVR010000160.1:0-6077 GCA_036401155.1 Piscinibacter sp.
CCCGCGCCGCAGCCCCGCCGGCAGCGCCGGCGCAGGCCGCGAGCGCGTCCGAGGACCCGATGGACAAGCTGCGGCGGCGGCTCGGCGAGGCGATGGGCGGCGGCAGTCTGCAGGCCGACAGCCCCGGCGAACTGCGCCTGACCACGCGCACGTCCTCCCCCGCCGCGGCAGGCGCCGCCCAGACAGCGACCGCCGCGCGCCACACGACAGCGCCGGGCGGCACCTTGCCCGACAAGCCGCGGCCCACCCGCTCGCACGATACGCGGGCCGCGTCGACGGCCCATGTGCACTGGTCCTACGAAGGCCCCGGCGGGCCCGACGCGTGGGGCAGGCTCAGGCCCGAGTTCGCCAAGTGCTCCAGCGGCCAGCGGCAAAGCCCGATCGACCTGCGCGACGGCATCCAGGTCCAGCTCGAGCCGATCCGCTTCGACTACCAGCCGGCGAGCCGCTTCGGCGTCATCGACAACGGCCACACGGTGCAGGTCAACGTCGCGCCGGGCAACTTCATCGAGACGATGGGGCGGCGCTTCCATCTGCGGCAGTTCCACTTCCATCGCCCTTCCGAAGAGCGCATCGACGGCCGGCAATCCGACATGGCCGCCCACCTCGTGCATCAGGACGCCGAGGGCCGGCTCGCCATCGTCGCGGTGCTGCTCGAACGCGGCGGCGCGCAACCGGTGGTGCAGGCGGTGTGGAACAACCTGCCGCTGGAAAAGGGCGAGGAGCAGGCGGCGCAGGTCGGGATCGACCTCAACCAGCTGCTGCCCGCCGAGCGCGGCTACTTCACCTACATGGGGTCGCTGACCACGCCGCCGTGCAGCGAAGGCGTGCTGTGGATGGTGATGAAGCAGCCGGTGCCGATCTCGGCCGACCAGCTGTCGATCTTCGCGCGGCTGTACCCGATGAACGCGCGGCCGGTGCAGCCGGCTGCCGGGCGGATGGTCAAGGAGTCGGCCACTCCGTAGCTGTCAGGCCGAGGAAGTGGTCGAGCATGTGGAAGTGGTCTTCGTTGAAGCGGTCTTCCAGCTGCAGCAGGCGATCGATGCCCACCCATTGCGCATCGCGCGCGTCGTCGCCGGCCATCACGTCGGGCAGCGCGCGGTCGCCGAGGTCGAAGTAGTGCGCATGCGTGATGGTGCGGCCGCGCTGGCTGCGGTCGGGATGGTCGAACACCGCGACCGCCTTCAGGCATTGCCGCATGGTCGTCTCCAGCAGGTGCAGCCGAGTTTCCTCGGTCAGCTCGCGCACCGCCGACTCGTACAGCGTTTCGCGCTGCTCGACGAATCCGCCCGGCACCGCGAGCAGCCCTTCGCCGGGAGGGTGGCCGCGGCGGATCAGCAGCACGTGGTCGGCGCAGCGCACCACGGCGTCGACCGTCACGAACACCGGCGGGTAGGGCGCGTCGGCCCATTGCTCGCGGCTGCTGCGCAGCGCGCGCCACTCGCGCGCGACGGCCGCGAAGTGCGGCTGCACCGCCCAGGCGCGCATGAATTCGAGCGTGCTGGCGGGCGCCTGGCTGACCAGCGCAGCGAGCGTGGCGTCCACGTCGCGCGCGGCCACGTGGAAGTAGGCATCGCGCATGGCCGCGGCGCCCACGGCGGGCAGCGGCTCGACGTCGACCAGCTTCCAGTGCGGGAAGCTGCGCAGGTAGGCGCTGCTGGCGTCCTTGAAATGGCCCACCAGCGCGATGTCGGCGCCGGCGGGCACGCCGTGTCCGGCCAGCAGCTGCTCCACCCCGCGAGCCAGCACCGCGGCCCAGCGATCGGCGTCGTAGTAGTCGCGCACCGGCAGGAAGAGCAGGCGCTCGCGATCGGCCGCCGGGAGGGCCAGGCGCACCAGCTCGCGCCGTTCCTCCCAGGTGAAGGGGTTCCTCGGCGAACGCGCCTGGTGGGCCGAGCCGAGCACCACCACGCACAGCGGCGCGCTGTCCAGCGCGCGGCGCAGCAGCGCGAGGTGCCCGTGGTGGAAGGGCTGGAAGCGGCCGATGCACACCGTCGCGGCCAGCGGGGAGAGGGCGTCTGTCATGTCGCGTCTCCAGGCCTTCAACCGTAGCATGCCTTGACATCGCCCGCTTGACGCTTGGGGCGCGGCTCACGACACTGCCGCTGGCCGAACACCCGGCGGGAGGAAATTGGCGATGACGTGGCTGGTCCTGGGACTCGTGCTCTTTCTTGGCATCCATTCGGTGGCCATCGTCGCGCCGGGCTGGCGCGACGTGCAGGTGATGCAGCGCGGCGAGAAGGCCTGGAAAGGCATCTATTCGGTGGTCGCGATCGCCGGCTTCGTGATGCTGATCGTCGGCTACGGCCTTGCCCGGCAGTCGCCGGTGCTGCTGTACAACCCGCCGATCTGGACCCGCCACCTCGCATTGCTGCTGATGGTGCCGGTGTTCCCGCTGCTGTTCGCTGCCTACCTGCCGGGGCGCATCAAGAGCGCGACCAAGCACCCGATGCTCGCGGCGGTGAAGATCTGGGCCTTTGCCCACCTGCTCGCCAACGGCACGCTGGCCGACGTGTTGCTTTTCGGCGGCTTTCTCGCCTGGGCGGTGGTCGACCGCATCTCGCTCAAGCGCCGCCCGCCGCGCGCCATCCCCGGCGCGCCGCCGCGGCCGCTGAACGACGTCATCGCGGTGGTCGGCGGCCTGGCCGTCTACGCTGCCTTCGTGATGGGCCTGCACCGGTGGCTGATCGGCGTCCCGCCGTTCTAGGGCGCGACATTCTTCACGGCGAGCGCGGCGGGCGTGTAACACCGCGGCGCGAACGCTGCAGCGGCGGCTGTTTCCAGTCGATACAGTCAGCATCGAGACAAAGGCACACCCGAGCGAAAGCCGGGGTCGCAAAGCTTCCGGTCTAAGGCCCCTGCGGGGGCGATGACAGCGGGGTTGCCTGATGGACGGACTCGGCCGCTCTCGCCGAGATGTCGTCGTCTGCCGCGTGCAGCGGCACGGCAACCTGCCTGTTGCCGGTCGCTCAGCGACTCTTCCTTCCCTTGGCCAATGCCGGGCCCCGTCATCGGAGAAGGAGTCGCCATGCAAGCCCTCACCCGCTTCGTCGTCCTGATCGAGTCGCGCATGCTGCGTGCGCTCGCCGGAACGCTGCTGGTGCTCGCCGCGCTGGCCACGCTGGGTGTGGCCACTCCGGAGCGCGCGCAGTGGCTCGCCGACGCCAAGCTCGCAGCCGACCTGCGCGAGGCGATCGGCGCCGCGGCGCCGCGCCAGGGCTGGGCCCGCGAGCAGCACGGCGTGCGCTACGTCAAGGCGTTGATCGTCAGCAACTCCGCCGACCCCGAGCTGAGCGACCTGCGCGCCCACGTGCTCGCCGTGGGCGGCTCGGTCTACTACCGCTATCTGTCGGTCACCGCCTTGTCGGTGATGCTGCCGGCGCATCGCGTGCACGAGATCGCGCAGCGCAGCGACGTGCAGACGATCTCGCCGAACCGGCCGACGCGGCGCACCGCGAGCACGCTCGAGCTGTCCACCGGCGCGGCCGACCTGCGGTCCGCGGTGACCGGCCGGGGCGCCGGGCGCGACGGCTCGCGCGTCGGCATCGCGGTGCTCGATTCGGGCATCGCCTGGAACCACCACAACCTGCGCGACGCGAGCGGGCGCCACAGCCGCGTGCAGCGCGCGGTGGACTTCCTGCGCGTCGGCGACGCGCGTGCCGTCGGGGTGCGCGACTGGCGGCCCGGCTTCGACCTGTCGCAGGCGCTCTACCAGGGCGGCGACGGCGGCCGCACGGCGCGCTTCGAGCGCCTCATCGCCGCAGACCGCGGCGACGAGGCCGACCTGCATGGCCACGGCAGCCATGTCGCCGGAATCGCCGCCGGCCGCGGCGACTACCAGGCCGTCGATTCCACCGGCATCGCCCCCGGCGCCTCGCTGTTCGACGTGAAGGTGCTCGACGCCGAGGGCAGCGGCCAGCTGAGCGACGTGCTGGCCGGCATCGACTGGGTGATCCACCACGCCCGCGAATACAACATCCGCGTGCTCAACCTGAGCCTGGCGGCCGATTCGACCGAGTCCTACCTCACCGACCCGCTGTGCCGCGCCGTGCGCAGCGCCGTCGCCGCGGGCATCACGGTCGTGGTGGCGGCAGGCAACTACGGCAAGGCGGCCGATGGCAGCGAGCGCTACGGCACGATCAGCGCGCCGGGCAACGATCCGTCGGTGATCACGGTGGGTGCCGTCAACACCAGGGGCACTGCCCCGCGGGGCGACGACAGCGTCAACTTCTTCAGCTCGCGCGGTCCGACGCGCAGCGGCTTAGTCGACGCACACGGCGTGCGCCATGCCGACAACCTGCTCAAGCCCGATCTGGTCGCGCCCGGCAACAAGATCGTCGGCGTGCTCGCTTCCGACAAACACGGTTCCAATCGCGGCTGGAGCCATCTCGCAAGCACCTACCCGCAGCTCGCAGCCCCGTTCGGCGGCAGCGCGCAGCGCCGCCTGCAGCAGCTGATGAACCTGAGCGGCACCTCGATCTCCGCGCCGGCGGTGTCGGGCACCGTCGCACTGATGCTGCAGGCCAACCCCGGCCTCACGCCGCCGCTGGTGAAGGCGATCCTGCAGTACACCGCGCAGCCGCTTGCGGGCGCCAACCTGCTGCAGCAGGGCGCGGGGCTGCTCAACGTCGGCGGGGCCGTCACGCTCGCCGGCGCGCTGCGCGGCGACATCGCCGCGGCCATCGAAGCGGGCCGGCTCCAGGCGGGCATGGACCTGCTCGCCCCGGGCAAGGCCATGCCGGCGCCGTTCACGGTGATCAACGGCGCCAACGTGCGCTGGGGCCGCATCGTGTTCGCCGGCGGCAGCCACCTGCTGAGCGGCTCGGCGCTGTTCACCCGCTACCAGCCGATCTATGACCCGCGCCTGGTGTGGGTGCGCCAGGGCGCGCAGCGCTACACGCTGGGCTATTGGCCGGCCGAGCGCGGCGAAGCGCCGCGGCAATGGATCAGGTCCATCGTCGCGCGGCCGGCGCCGAGCCAGGTGTTCGTCACCCCGGGGGTGATCGCGGCCACGTCGCTCGCCGGCGCGACGTCGTGGCACGGCATGACGGGCCTGTTCATCCCCACCGCCACGCTGTCGGACTGGCTGGGCGTGGGCAGCGGCGTGGTGCTGAGCGAAGGGGTCGTGCTCAGCGAAGGCGTGGTTCTCAGCGAAGGGGTCGTGCTGAGCGAGGGCGTGGTGCTCAGCGAAGGCGTGGTACTGAGCGAAGGGGTCGTGCTGAGCGAGGGCGTGGTGTTGAGCGAAGGCGTGGTGCTCAGCGAAGGCGAGTCCAGCCTGATGGGCGAGCCGTAGCGCCGCGCCGCACGGTACATCGGACGCGACCATGAGCGAACTGCTGGCGCCCAACATGCACGAGCCAACGATGCCGTGGTGGCTGCGCCTGCACCGGCAACTGATGCCGGACTACAACCGCAAGGCCGCCGCCTACTGGTGGACGATGGTGGCGCTCGGCGCGGGCGTGCTCGCGCTGTCGGCACATCACGTCGCGGGGCTTGCGCCCACCGCCTGGGCGCAGATCGTCGTCGCCACGCTGCTCGCGATGGTCGCGGGCATGGTGCCGGTGCGCATCCCGCGCTCGACCAACTCGTTCACCGCCGGCGAGATCTTCATCTTCTTGCTGCTGCTGATGCACGGCGCCGAGGCGGCGGCGCTGGCCGCGGCCTGCGAGGCGCTGGTCGGCTCGTGGCGCAGCTCCAAGCGCTGGACCAGCCGCATCGTGAGCCCCGCCATCGCCGCGCTGGCGATATTCTGCGCCGGCACGCTGCTCCATTCCAGCCTCGCCGCACTGCGCGCCGCCGGCCTGCAGCACGACGGGCTGCTGCTGCTCGGCGCGATCGGCTTTGCGCTTGCCTACTTCGTTCTCAGCACCGTGCTCGTGACGATGGTGCCGCGCCTCAAGCGCGACGAGCCGCTGAACCTGCGCGCCTTCCTCGACGCGTTCGGCTGGCTCGGCATCGCCTACGCCGGCAACGCCTCGGTGGCGACCTTTCTCTACCTGAGCTTCAGGCAGTCGGGCATCGTGGTCGTCATCGCGGCGGTGCCGATCATCGTGATCCTGCTGACCACCGGCCACTAC
>DASWVR010000161.1:0-30806 GCA_036401155.1 Piscinibacter sp.
GCCGTCAAGAAGAGCTTCTGATTTTTCCCCTGACTGGAGATGACCATGAAGATGGTGACTGCCATCGTCAAGCCGTTCAAGCTTGATGAAGTGCGTGAAGCCCTGAGCGCCATCGGCGTGCAGGGTGTCACGGTGACCGAAGTCAAGGGCTTCGGCCGCCAAAAGGGCCACACCGAGCTGTACCGCGGCGCGGAGTACGTCGTCGACTTCCTGCCCAAGGTGAAGATCGAGGCGGCGGTCGACGATGCCATCGTCGACCGTGTCATCGAAGCCGTCGAAGCCGCCGCGCGCACCGGCAAGATCGGCGACGGCAAGATCTTCGTTTCGGCGCTGGAACAGGTCGTCCGCATCCGCACGGGCGAAACCGGCAAAGACGCGCTTTGACGTCCACCTAGAGAGACAACCATCATGTTGAAGAAACTCGTTGCGACCTTTGCCCTGGGCCTCGGGGTCATGGGCTTCTCGCAGGCCGTGTGGGCGCAGGCCGCCTCGGCACCCGAAGCCGTGGCGGCCGTCGCCGAAGCAGCCTCCGCGGCTGCCGCGCCCGAAGCGGCCGAGGCTGCCCCCGCCGCGACGGTGCACAAGGGCGACGTCGCCTGGATGATGACGGCCACGCTGCTCGTGATCTTCATGGCCGTGCCGGGCCTGGCACTGTTCTACGGCGGCCTGGTGCGCAGCAAGAACATGCTGTCGGTGCTGATGCAGGTGCTGGTGGTGTTCTCGCTGATCAGCGTGCTGTGGGCCGTCTACGGCTACAGCCTCGCATTCGGCAGCGAGGGCACCATCATCGGCTCGCTCGACAAGCTGTTCCTGCGCGGCGTCACCATCGACACGCTGGCCGACACCTTCACCAGCGACGTCAAGCTGCCCGAGTACGTGTTCATCGCGTTCCAGGGCACCTTCGCGGCCATCACCTGCGCGCTGATCGTCGGCTCCTTCGCCGAGCGCATGAAGTTCTCCGCCGTGCTGATGTTCTCGGTGCTGTGGTTCACCTTCTGCTACCTGCCGATCGCCCACATGGTCTGGGGTGCCGGCGGCTACCTGCTCGGCAAGGGCGCGCTCGACTTCGCCGGCGGCACGGTGGTGCACATCAACGCCGGCGTCGGCGGCCTGGTGGGCGCCTACCTGGTGGGCAAGCGCATCGGCTACGGCCGCGAAGCCTTCACGCCGCACTCGCTGACGCTGACGATGGTCGGTGCCTGCATGCTGTGGGTCGGCTGGTTCGGCTTCAACGCAGGCTCCAACCTCGAAGCGACCGGCGGCGCGGCGCTCGCCTTCATCAACACGATGTTCGCCACCGCCGCGGCGGTGCTCTCGTGGTCGATCGGCGAGGCCTTGACCAAGGGCAAGGCCTCGATGCTCGGCGCGGCCTCGGGCGCGGTGGCCGGCCTGGTGGCGATCACACCGGCCTGCGGCTCGGTCGGACCGATGGGCGGCATCATCATCGGCCTGCTGGCGGGCTTCATCTGCCTGTGGGGCGTGAACGGCCTGAAGCGCATGCTCGGCGCCGACGACGCGCTGGACGTGTTCGGCGTGCACGGCGTGGGCGGCATCCTGGGCGCGCTGCTGACCGGCGTGTTCACCGCGCCCTGGCTCGGCGGCACCGGCAAGGAAGACTTCTCGATCGGCAGCCAGCTCCTGGTGCAGGCCGAAGGCGTGCTGATCACCATCGTCTGGTCGGCGGTGGTGGCGTTCATCGCCTACAAGGTGGTCGACATGACGGTGGGCCTGCGCGTGGCCGAAGAAGAAGAGCGCGAGGGGCTGGACATTTCCTCGCACGGCGAGACGGCCTACAGCAAGTAGGACTGGCACATCCTTGCCATCGAAGGCCGCCCTCGGGCGGCCTTTTTCATGCAATTCAGTGTTGCGTCCGGCGAGGGCTTTACGCGCGGCCGCAGGCATCCCAAATGCCTAGAATCCTCGGACATCCCACGCGGCGGCCGAGCCGCCGCCTCCTCCCGGGTCACCCTCCATGGTTCCTCACCTCATCACCGCGCTCACCGGCCCGATCAACGAACTGGAGCAGCGCATCCTCGAGTCGCTGCCCGCCATCGAGCGCTGGTTCCGGCTCGAATGGATGGAGCACACGCCGCCGTTCTACACCTCGGTGGACGTGCGCAACGCGGGCTTCAAGCTCGCGCCGGTGGACACCAACCTGTTTCCCGGCGGCTTCAACAACCTGACGCCGGAGATGCTGCCGCTGGCGGTGCAGGCCGCGATGGCGGCGATCGAGAAGATCTGCCCCGAAGCGCGCAACCTGCTGCTGATCCCCGAGAACCACACGCGCAACAGCTACTACCTGATGAACGTGGCGCGGCTGGTGCAGATCTTCCACCAGGCCGGCCTGAACGTGCGCCTCGGCTCGCTCGACGAAAGCGTCAAGGCGCCCACGCCGGTCGAGCTGCCCGACGGCAGCACGCTGACCGTCGAGCCGCTGGTGCGCACCCGCGGCCGGCTGGGCCTGAAGGACTTCGATCCCTGCACCATCCTGCTCAACAACGACCTGTCGTCGGGCCTGCCCAAGGTGCTGGAAAACCTGCACGAGCAGTACCTGCTGCCCCCGCTGCACGCCGGCTGGGCGGTGCGCCGCAAGACCAACCACTTCCAGGCTTACGAGGAAGTGGCGAAGAAGTTCGCCAAGCTGCTGGGCATGGACCCGTGGCTGATCAACCCGCTGTTCGCGCGCTGCGGCGAGGTCAACTTCTCCGACGGAACCGGCCAGGACTGCCTGATGAGCAACGCCGAGGCGCTGCTGGGCAAGGTCCGCCGCAAGTACAAGGAGTACGGCATCCAGGAGAAGCCGTTCGTCATCGTCAAGGCCGACGCCGGCACCTACGGCATGGGCATCATGACGGTGCGCGATCCGAAGGACCTGCTGGAGTTGAACCGCCGCACCCGCAACAAGATGAGCATCATCAAGGACGGGCAGGAGGTCAGCGAAGTCATCCTGCAGGAGGGCGTGCCGACCTACGAGCGCGTCAACGACGCGGTGGCCGAGCCGGTGGTCTACATGATCGACCGCTACGTCGTGGGCGGCTTCTATCGCGTGAATGCGGAGCGCGGCATCGACGAGAACCTCAACTCCCCCGGGGCGAGCTTCGTGCCGCTGGCCTTCGCCGAATCGAACCAGCTGCCGCGACCGGGCGTCAAGCCGGGCGCCAGCGCACCCAACCGCTTCTACATGTACGGCGTGATCGCCCGCCTGGCGATGGTGGCGGCGAGCTATGAGCTCGAAGCCACCGACCCCGACGCCGAGATCTACGAATAGGCGCGCGGCGCTTCGGGCGCCGCCGCGTTGCTGCACCGCAACAATTGTCGGTGAACGGCTACGATCGAGCGGGCGATCGAGGTCGGGGGCGCGGGGGTCGGGCGCACAATCTCCCTCCCAAAACAACGCCGCGCGGGGTCCGAGCCGCCGCGGTGGACCGTGATACAGCACCGACCTGCATCGAGCCTGGCTGTCCTGACGCTGGGTGCCCTGGGCGTCGTCTACGGCGACATCGGCACCAGCCCCCTGTATGCGCTCAAGGAAATCTTCTCGCCCGGCCATGTGCCGCTGACACCCGGCAACCTCCTGGGCGTGCTGTCGCTGATGTTCTGGAGCATCACCGTCATCGTGTCGGTGAAGTACGTGATGCTGATCCTGCGTGCAGACAACAACGGCGAGGGCGGCTTGATCGCGATGCTCGCGCTGGCGTCGCAGGCGGTGAAACACCGGCCGGTGCTGCGCCGCCGCCTGCTGGCGCTGGGCATCTTCGGCACGGCGATCTTCTTCGGCGACGGGGTCATCACGCCGGCCGTCTCGGTGCTCGGCGCGATGGAAGGCCTGGAGGTGGCCGCGCCGGGGCTGCAGGACTTCATCGTCCCCTTGTCGGTGGGCGTGCTGACGGTGCTGTTCCTGATGCAGCGCCACGGCACCGGCGGCATCGGCAAGTTCTTCGGGCCGGTGACCCTGATGTGGTTCGTCGTGCTGGCGGTGCTCGGGGTGCTTCACGTGGCGCAGCACCCGGCGGTGCTGGCGGCGCTGAGCCCGCACCACGCGCTGCGCTTTGCCTGGGAACAGCCCGGCATCACCTTCGTCGCGCTCGGCTTCACCGTGCTGTGCGTGACCGGTGCCGAGGCGCTCTACGCCGACATGGGCCACTTCGGCAAGCGGCCGATTCGCGTGGCCTGGTTCGCACTGGTGATGCCTGCGTTGGTGCTGAACTACTTCGGGCAGGGCGCGATGCTGCTGCGCGCGCCCGAGAAGGCAGGCAACCCGTTCTTCGAGATGGCGCCGGCCTGGGCGCTGTACCCGCTGATCGCGCTGGCGACCTGCGCCGCGGTGATCGCCTCGCAGGCGCTGATCTCGGCCGCGTTCTCGATCACCAAGCAGGCGATCCAGCTCGGCTACATGCCGCGCCTGCGCATCCTGCACACCTCCGTGCGCGAGACCGGGCAGATCTACGTGCCGTTCGTCAACTGGGCGCTGTACCTGTGCATCGTCGGCGCGGTCGTCGGCTTCGGCTCGAGCGGACGGCTGGCCTCGGCCTACGGCATCACGGTCACGATAGACATGACGATCACCACGATCATGACCTTCTTCGTCATCCGCCACGGCTGGAAGTACGCCTTGTGGCCGAGCCTGGCGGCGACGGTGTTCTTCTTCATCATCGACGTGACCTACTTCAGCGCGAACATCGTCAAGGTTTTCGACGGCGGCTGGTTCCCCCTGCTCATCGGCGCGGCCATGTTCACGCTGATGATGACCTGGAAGCAGGGCCGCCGGCTGATGGCCGAGCGGCTGCGCGACGACGCCATCGACCTGAAGAGTTTTCTGGAGGCGGTGTTCGTGAGCCCGCCGGTGCGGGTGGCCGGCACCGCGGTATTCCTGGTCAGCGAGCAGGGCATCACCCCGAACGCGCTGCTGCACAACCTCAAGCACAACAAGGTGCTGCACGAGACCAACCTGTTCGTCACCGTCAAGCAGCACGAGGTGCCGTGGATCCCGTTCGACCGGCGCGCCGAGGCCGAATCGCTCGGGCATGGCTGCTGGCAGGTCACGCTGCACTTCGGCTTCAAGAACGAACCCGACGTGCCGGAGGCGCTGGCGCTGCTGCGCAACCGCGCGTTCCAGATCGAGCCGATGGAAACCTCGTACTTCCTCTCGCGCGACATCGTCATGCCGACGCTCGGCAGCGGCATGGCCGGGTGGCGGCAGAAGCTTTTCGCCGGCATGCACCGCAATGCGTCGGCGGCGGCCGACTACCTGAGCCTGCCGACCAACCGGGTGGTCGAACTCGGGTCCAAGCTGGAGATATAGGGCCCCCCAGTCGCTTCGCTCCTGCCCCAGGGGCCACGAAGGGGCCCCTTCGTGGCCCCTGGGCGCCACCCAGCGGACCGGCAGAGCCGGATCCGCGGGCGTGGCTTGATCGTGGGATGCGGCGGTCGGTTCTTTCCTCGTCCTCCCTCTCCCTCCGGGAGAGGGTCTTTCGACATGCTCAGGATGCGCGGGGCCTTCGACAAGCTCAGTCCGGGGTGAGGGCCGCCGGCACCTCCGCGCTTTTTGTGCAACAGTGGCGGCCCAAGCGCACCGCCTGAAACCGACACGCCATGAAGCTGTTGTTCGTTGCCGACCCGCTCGAAGCCTTCAAGACCTACAAGGACACCACCTACGCGATGATGCGCGAGGCGGCGGCGCGCGGCCACGAGCTGCTGGCCTGCGAGCCGCGCGACCTGCTGTGGGAACGCGGCGGCCGCGTCAGCGCCCGCATGCGCGACATCCGGCTCACCGACGACGCCCACGACTGGTTCAGCGAGCGAGCCACGCCCACGCTCGCGCTCGCCGACGTGGGCGCGGTGCTGATGCGCAAGGACCCGCCCTTCGACAGCGAATTCTTCTACGCCACCCACCTGCTGCAGCAGGCCGAGCGCGAGGGCGCGGCGGTGTTCAACAAGCCGGCGGCGCTGCGCGACCACCCGGAAAAGCTCGCCATCCTCGAATGGCCCGAGCTGATCGGGCCGACCCTCGTGACGCGCGATGCCCACGCGATCCGTCGCTTCCACGCCGAGCACCAGGACATCATCCTCAAGCCGCTGGACGGCATGGGCGGGATGGGCATCTTCCGCGTCGGCCCGGACGGCCTCAACCTCGGCAGCATCATCGAGACGCTGAACCGCGACGGCGCGCAGACGGTGATGGTGCAGCGCTACCTGCAGGAGATCGTGGAGGGCGACAAGCGCATCCTGATCATCGGGGGCGAGCCGGTGCCGTATTCGCTGGCGCGAATTCCGCAGGGCAGCGAGATCCGCGGCAACCTCGCCGCGGGCGGCAAAGGCGTGGCGCAGCCGCTCAGCGCGCGCGACCGCGAGATCGCCGAGACGCTGGGGCCCACACTCGCGGCGCGCGGCCTGCTGCTCGCCGGCGTGGATGTGATCGGCGACAGCATGACCGAGATCAACGTCACCAGCCCGACCTGCTTCCAGGAGATCGCGCAGCAGACCGGCTTCGAGGTCGCCAAGATGTTCGTCGACGCGCTCGAGGCGGCGCTGCGCGGCTGAGGCCCCTGCGGCGGCGCAGCTGGGCCCTTGGCGCTCGGGTTAACGCGCAGTCGGCACTTTCGTGCCGTGACGCAATCGCGGTTTCGACCCCTCAAGGCACAGCGTCTATCGCGAAGGCGACACCGCATCGCGCGAGCGCCCGCTACGTTCCGCCCCGATGGCCCTCGGCCGCCCCGCGGCCGGCCATCAAGCCATCGGCGCGACCACTCGACAGGAGAACACCATGAGCATCTCTTTCACACGCCGCCAATGCCTGCACAGCATCGCCGCCGCGGCGGCTGCCTTCGCGGGCACGAGGGTGGCCCAGGCCGCCGGCGACGACATCGTCATCGGCCAGAGCGCCCACCTGAGCGGGCCCCTGGCCTCGACGCTGACGGCGGTGCTCAAGGGGCAGGAGCTGGCGATCGACGAGCTGAACCGCAAGGGCGGCATCGCCGGCCGGCGCGTCAAGCTGATCACGCTCGACGATGCCTACGACCCGAAGCGCTGCGTCGAGAACGTCACTGCGCTGATCGAGCGCGACAAGGTGCTCGCGCTGACGGGGCTGGCGAGCACCGCCAACGTCGGCGCGGTGCTGCCGCTGCTGGCCGACAAGCAGATTCCGCTGGTGGGCGTCTACACCGGGGCACCGGCGCTGCGCGTGCGGCAGCACCCGTATTTCTTCACCGCCATCGCGAGCTACCGCGACGAGGTGGTGAAGATGGTCAAGAACCTCGCGACGGTGCAGCGCAGCCAGATCGCGCTCGCCTACCACAACAGCCCCTTCGGCCAGCTGATGCTGCCGGTGGTGGAGGAGGTGGTGAAGGAGCAGGGCGCGACGCTGGTGGCCAAGCAGGCGCTCGACATCGGCGGCCAGAATTCCGTGCAGGTCTGCCAGGCGCTCGCCGCGGCCAAGCCGCAGGGGGTCATCTTCATGGCCTTCGGGCCCGCGCTGGTGCCGTTCGTGAAGGCGGCGCGGGCCAACATCGGCGTGCCGGTGTACGCCCTGTCGATCGCCAACTCCAAGGCGCTCATCGCGGCGCTCGGCGACGAGGTGCGCGGCCTGGCGATGACGCAGATCCTGCCCTACCCGATGCAGCGCACGACCGCCCTGACACGCGACTACGGCGCCGCGATGGACCGTGCGCAGCTGCCGGTCGACTTCGACCACTTCTTCGGCTACGTGAACATGCGGGTGCTGTTCGAGGGCCTGCGGCGCGCCAGCAGGAACCTGACGCCGCAAGGGCTGGTGGCGGCGCTGGAAGGCATGGGCAAGGTCGACATCGGCGGCTACACGCTGAACTTCAGCCCGAACAACCACCACGGCTCCAGCTTCGTCGACCTGATGATCATCGGGCCGGGAGGGCGGTACATCCGCTGAACGCGGATGTACCGCCCTCCCTTGGGGGCGCGATCGTGGGGCTCCCCTGCCCCCTCCAGGAGGGGGTTCCAGTTTGATTGACGAGCCGGCTGGGCAGCCGGCTTTGCGGCGGTGGCGCTGACCGTTCGCAGCGGTGGTGCTGGTGGGGCGCGACAATGCTCGTTTTTCGTCGCGCTCCTGCCATGGCTGTCCTCTCGCTTTCCAACGCCCACCTCGCCTACGGCCATGTCGCGCTGCTCGACCACACCGGCTTCTCGCTGGAAAGTGGCGAGCGGCTGGGGCTGATCGGGCGCAACGGGGCGGGCAAGTCGTCGCTGCTGAAGATCATCGCGGGCCTCGAGAAGCCCGATGACGGGCTGCTGCAGATGACGCAGGGGCTGCGCATCCGCTACGTGCCGCAGGAGCCGGTGTTCGATGCGCAGGCGACGGTGTTCGACTTGGTCAGCGAGGGCGTGGCGGAGGCGCGGGCCGTGCGCCAGCAGTACGAGGAACATGCCGAAGGGGTTGATCTCGATGCGCTGCAGACCCGCATCGAAGCGCTCGACGCCTGGAACTGGGAGCAGCGCGTCGCCACCACGCTGGACCATCTGCACCTGGACGGCGAGCGCCGCATCGACGAGCTCTCCGGCGGCATGAAGAAGCGTGTCGCGCTCGGCCAGGCGCTGGTGGCGGTGCCCGACGTGCTGCTGCTCGACGAGCCGACCAACCACCTCGACCTCGACTCCATCGCCTGGCTCGAGGAGCTGCTGCGCGGCTTCAAGGGCAGCGTGATGCTGATCACCCACGACCGCGCCTTCCTCGACGGCGTGGCCACGCGCATCCTCGAGCTCGACCGCGGGCAGATCCGCAGCTATCCCGGCAACTTCAGCACCTACGAGCGGGTCAAGGAAGAGCAGCTCGCGTCGGAGGCGCTCGCCAGCGCCCGCGCCGACAAGCTGCTGGCGCAGGAGGAGGTGTGGATACGCAAGGGCGTCGAGGCGCGCCGCACGCGCAGCGTCGCGCGCATCCAGCGGCTGCAGGTGCTGCGCGCGCAGCGCCAGGCGCGGCGCGAATCGCTCGGGCAGGTGCGGCTGGACATCGACTCGGGCGTGCCCAGCGGCAAGATCGTCGCCGAGCTGCGCGACGTGTCGATGAGCTTCGGCGACAAGCTCATCGTCCAAGGCTTCAACGCAACCATCCTGCGCGGCGACAAGGTCGGCCTGATCGGGCCGAACGGCGCCGGCAAGACGACGCTGCTGAAGCTGATCCTCGGCGAGCTGCAGCTGACCTCCGGCATCGTGCGCCAGGGCGCACGGCTGGAGGTCGCCTACTTCGACCAGATGCGCAGCAAGCTCGACCTCGACGCGACGCTCGCCGACACCATCAGCCCCGGCAGCGAATGGGTCGAGTTCAACGGCGCGCGCAAGCACGTGATGAGCTACCTGAACGACTTCCTGTTCTCCCCCGAACGGGCTCACTCGCCGGTGCGCACGCTCAGCGGCGGCGAGCGCAACCGCCTGCTGCTGGCGCGGCTGTTCGCGCTGCCGGCCAACGTGCTGGTGCTCGACGAGCCGACCAACGACCTCGACATCGACACGCTCGAACTGCTGGAGGAGCTGCTGCAGAACTACGCCGGCACCGTCTTCCTCGTCAGCCACGACCGGCGCTTTCTCGACAACGTGGTCACCAGCACCATCGCCTGGGAGGGCGACGAGGCGCCGGGCCTGTGGCGCGAGTACGAAGGCGGCTACGAAGACTGGAAGCTGCAGAAAGCGCGCGCCAAGGCCTTGCGCGAGCAGCAGGTGCCGGCCAAGCCGGTGGACAAGCCGAAGGCAACGGCCAAGGAAGTGCCGGCGGCCAAGCCGCGCAAGCTGAGCTACAAGGAGCAGCGCGAGCTGGACGAACTGCCGGGGCTCATCGAAGCGCTGGAAGCGGAGCAGAAGGAACTCGGCGACCTGCTCGCGCGGCCCGAGCTGTACGCGAGCGAACCCAAGCGTGCAGCGGAGGCGCAGGTGCGCTTCGCTCAGATCGACGACGAGTTGACGGCGGCGCTCGAACGCTGGGAAGCGCTGAGCACGCGCTGACGAGGCCGCTCAGCGCGTGAACCAGCCGTCGTTGATCGCGTCGGGGTGCGAGCGGCTGACGATCAGCCCCGCCTGCAGGTAAAGCGCGTTGAGCAGCCGCACGGCGCGCTCGCGGTCCATGCCGGCCCATTCGCTGATCTCGCGCAGCGAGGCGCTTTCGCGCCGCATCCGGTAGATCGCCGACAGCAGCGTGCTCGACACGGGCAGGCTGCCGAGCTCCAGTCCGGGCGCCACGCGGTACACCGCGGGGCCGGAGATCTCGGGCAGCAGGTCGGTGCGTGCGCCGCGCATCGCCAGCTCCCACAGCAGCGGCGCGAGCGGCGCATGCAGGCGCTGTTCGCCGACCAGCCCGCTGTCTTCGTTGCCGGGCGGGCGCAGCAGCGCCGGCTCGACGTGCAGCACGAGCAGCGCCAGCGGATCGGCAAGCAGCTGGGGAAGGGCCAGCGGGCAGTGCACCAGGCGCTCGTCGGGAAACACGGTCAGCGGCACCACGCGCTCGCCGTATTGCAGGTGCACCGTCACCCGCTTGGCGTGGCGCACGCAGGCGGCGACGACTTCCAGCACCTCCGAGCTGCCGCCGTCGGCTTCGAAGCGGTAGAGGTCGGCGCGCAGCGAAGGGCTCAGCGACGCGATGCGGGAACTCATGCCGTTCTGCGCGGCCTCGGCCTCCAACTCCTTCAGGTAGAGCTTGTAGGCGCTGGCGCGCATCAGCTCCGGTTCACCGAAGGGGATGGTGGACTCGAACATGTCGCGGTGGGGTCATCTGTCACGAACTGTAGCGGTTGAACTGCGCAAAACAACCTGAGACCCTGGACGGCGCGCTGGGAAGCGGGCGCCGCTCAGATTCTGCCAAGCGCGGCGCGGGCCTGCTCCAGGGCGCGCCAGAAGCGCGCGTCCTGCGTCGTCGCGAAGTTGATGCGCATCAGCGAGGTCGGGCGGTGGCTCGCATGGAACAGCGCGCCCGGCGCAAGCAGCCAGCCGTCGTCGATCATCGCGCGCGCCAGCCGCTCGGTGTCGACGCCGACGTCGACCCAGCCGAACAGGCCGCGCGGCGGGGCGGCGAAGCGGCAGCCGTGCTGTTCGGCGAGCTTGACGGCGCGAGCGCGTGCGGCATCGAGCTTGGCGCTGACCCGTTCGGCATGGCGGCGCAGCAGGCCGTGCTCCAGGCAATGCGCGAGCGCCTGCTCGGTCAGGCTGGGCGTGGTCAGCGTGCTCAGCAGCTTTGTGTCGACGAAGCGATCCACCAGCGCCGCCGGCGCGGCGATGAAGCCGACGCGCCAGTTCGGCGCCAGGATCTTCGAGAAGCCGGAAACGTAGATCGTGCGTTCGAGCGCGTCCAGCGCCGCCATGCGCGGCAGGTGCGCCGGCGCAAGATGGGCGTAGCTGTCGTCTTCGACGATGTGCAGATCGTGCGCCTGCGCGAGCTTGAGCAGGCGGTGCGCGCAGCCGAGCGAGAGCGACGCGCCGGTCGGGTTGTGCAGCACCGACACCGTCACGTACAGGCGCGGGTGGTGCGCCTCGATCAGCCGCTGCATCACCTCGAGGTCGGGCCCGTCTTCGCCGCGCGGCACCGGCAGCACTCGCAGCCCCAGCGCGGCCAGGCGCGCGTACTCGACCGACCAGCCGGGCTCGTCGACCAGCACGCTGTCGCCGGCGCGCACCAGGCTGCGCGTCACGACGTCCAGCGCATGGGTGGCGCCGACGGTGGTGATGATCTGCTCCGGCGTCGCGCTGACGCCGTGGTCGGCCAGCCGGGTCGCCAGCACCCGACGCAGCCGCGGGTCGCCGGCGGGCTGGCCGTACTGCAGCGCCAGCGAGGCGAGCTGCATGCCGCTGGTGACGCGGCGCAGCGCCGTGCTCAGCATCGGCAGGTCCAGCCACTCGACCGGCAGCGTGCCGAGGCCGGGCATCGGATGCGCTCCGGGCGGCTGGAACATGCCGCGCATCAGCGTCGTCGCGCTGATCGGCAAGGGCAGCGGCGGCGCCTTGGCGGCGGGCGAGCGCGCGGCTTCGGGCGCCGGCTCGCGCACGAAGAAGCCGCGCTGCCGGCGCGCCTCGACCAGTCCCTGCGCCTGCAGCTGGTCGTAAGCCGCGACCACCGTGTAGGCGCTGACGCCATGGCGCCTTGCGCATTCGCGCACCGACGGCAGCCGCGCGCCCGGCGCCAGCAGCCGCTGGCGGATGCGCTCGGAAAAGCGCGCCGAGAGCTGCTCGGTCAAGGTGGTGTCCGACCCGCGCGACAGGTGGCCGGGTGGCGGGCTCAGGGTGTCTTTCATGTGCTGGCGGTGCGACCAATACAGAACGAGGAATGTGAGGGCAAAGTGTACTGGCTCTGTGTTGGCGTCGTCCGTAGACTGCGCCGAATGTCGCTCGAAGAATTCGGCGCACTGCTGCTATTCGCGACTGCGATGAGCTTCACGCCCGGCCCCAACACCACGCTGTCGACCGCGCTCGCGGCCAACTTCGGGTTGCGCCGCGCGGCCGCCTTCATCGTGGCGGTGCCCACCGGCTGGACGCTGATGATGGTCGCGAGCGGCCTGGGCCTGGGCGCGCTGGTGCTGGCGCTCCCCGCCCTGCGGGTCGGCGTGAAGACGCTGGGCATCGCCTACCTCGTGTGGCTGGCGTGGAAGCTGGCCGGGTCCTCGCGCCTCGGCGAGGCCGAGCGCGAACGCCTGAACGTGGGCTTCTGGCAAGGGGTCGCGCTGCAGTTCGTCAACATCAAGGCCTGGATGCTCGCGCTGTCGCTGGCCGCCGGCTGGGTGACGAGCGCCGCCGGCCAGCCTGCCAGCAACCCTGGCGAACGCCTCGCGATCGTTTGCGCGGTGATGCTGGTGTTCGCGCTCTGCAGCAACCTGATGTATGCGGTGGTCGGCGCGGTGCTGCGCGAGTGGCTGGTGCACGGAAGGCGATTGCTGTGGTTCAACCGCGTGATGGCCGCGCTGCTGCTGGCCACCGCCGTGTGGATGGTGGGCGCATGACGCGCGGCGACGAGGCGAAAGGGTTGTGGTTCGGCCTGCTCGGCGTGGTGATCTTCGCCATGACCTTGCCGATGACGCGCCTGGCCGTCGGCCCCGCCGCCGACCCGCAATTGCCGCCCTTGTTCGTCACGGCGGGACGGGCGGCGTTCGCCGGGCTGCTGAGCATCGGCTACCTGATGCTGACCCGCGCGCCGCGGCCCACGCGCGACAAGCTGCCGGCGCTCGCGCTGTGCGCGCTCGGCACGGTGGTCGGCTTTCCGCTGTTCCTCGCCCTGGCGCTGCGCCATGTCGACGCGATGCATGCCGCGGTCATCACCGGCGTGCTGCCGTTGGGCACGGCCGTCGCGGCGGCGATCGCCTTCCGACAGCGCCCCTCGAACGGCTTCTGGATCTGCGCGCTGGCCGGCTGCGCCCTGGTGCTGGCCTTTGCCGCGCAGCGCGGCAGCGGCCGGCTGAGCGCCGCCGACGGCTTGCTGCTGCTGGCGGTGGCCAGCGCCTCGATCGGCTACGTCGCAGGCGCGCGGCTGTCGCTTGCCTGGCGCGCCGAGCAGGTGATCTGCTGGGTGCTGGTGCTGAGCCTGCCGGTCACGCTGCCGCTCGCGCTGGCCACCTGGCCCGCGCAGCCGGCGCGTGCGAGCGCGTGGCTCGGCTTCGCCTACGTGACGCTGTTTTCGATGTGGCTCGGCTTCTTCGCCTGGTACCGCGGCCTGGCGCTCGGCGGCACAGTGCGGGTGAGCCAGGTGCAGCTCGTGCAGCCTTTCCTCGCGCTGCTGTTCGCCGTGCCGGTGCTCGGCGAACGGCTCGACGCCACCACCGTCGTCTTTTCGCTTGCCGTGATCGCCACCGTGCTCATCGGCAAGCGCATGCCCACCGATCTGCGCGCTGCCGCCTGAGCGCGCGCCACCTACCCTTCCACCGGAGACGCCCATGCCCTTTCAGCAAGCCCGCCGCGCCGAGCGGATGAATCCGTCCATCATCCGCGAGATCCTCAAGGTGACCGAGCGCCCGGGCGTGATTTCGCTGGCCGGCGGCCTGCCCTCGCCCGAGACCTTCCCCGTCGACGCGATGCGTGCCGCCGCCGAGCGGGTGCTGCGCGACTCGCCGCGCGAAGCGCTGCAATACGCCGCCAGCGAAGGCTACGGACCGCTGCGCGAGTGGGTCGCCGGCGAGCTCGAGGCACAAGGCCTGCGGGTGGATGCCGCGCAGGTGCTGATCACCACCGGATCGCAGCAGGGGCTCGATCTGGTCGGCAAGATCCTCATCGATGCGGGCAGCCGCGTCGCTGTCGAGTCGCCGACCTACCTCGGCGCGCTGCAGGCCTTCAACCCCTACGAGCCGGAGTTCGTCTCGATCGCCTGCGACGACGACGGCCCGCTGCCGCAGGCGCTGGAGGCTGCGAAGGGTGCGCGTTTTCTGTACGCGCTGCCCAACTTCCAGAACCCGAGCGGCCGCTGCATGAGCGCGGCGCGGCGCGACGCGCTGATGGCCAAGGCGCAGGCGATCGGCCTGCCGGTGGTCGAAGACAACCCCTACGGCGACCTCTGGTTC
Source organism: Piscinibacter sp. (assembly GCA_036401155.1). Taxonomy (GTDB): domain Bacteria; phylum Pseudomonadota; class Gammaproteobacteria; order Burkholderiales; family Burkholderiaceae_C; genus Albitalea. The sequence goes on from DASWVR010000161.1 coordinate 14,490, forward strand.
GACGCGCCGCCGCCGGCGCCGCTCGCCTCGCGCTGGCACGAGGGCACGGTCTACCTCGGCTCGTTTTCCAAGGTGCTCGCGCCGGGACTGCGCCTCGGTTATGTGGTCGCGCCCAAGCCGCTCTACCCCAAGCTGCTGCAGGCCAAGCAGGCGGCCGACCTGCATTCCCCGAGCTTCAACCAGCGGCTGGTGCACGAGGTGATCCGCGACGGCTTCCTGCGCGAGCATGTGCCGACGATCCGCCAGCGCTACAAGGCGCAGCGCGACGCGATGCGCGAGGCGCTCGAAAGGTACATGCCCGCCGGCTGCCGCTGGAACGTTCCGGTCGGCGGCATGTTCTTCTGGATCGAACTGCCCGAGCAGATCGACGCGATGGCGCTGCTGCCGCACGCCGTCGAGCGTGGGATGGCCTTCGTGCCCGGTGCGGCGTTCTATGCCGACCACCCCAAGCGCAACACGCTGCGGCTGTCGTTCGTCACGGTGCCTGCGCAGCGCATCGCCGAAGGCATCGCCGCGCTCGCGCAGACGCTGAAGGAGCATCAACGATGACATTCCGGTTCACCCAGGTCGATGTCTTCACCGAGGTTCCCTTGCGCGGCAATCCGCTGGCGGTGGTGCACGCAGCTGAGGGCCTGAGCGAGGCGCAGATGCAGGCCTTCGCGCGCTGGACCAACCTGTCGGAGACGAGTTTCCTGCTGCCGCCGACGCGCGCCGAGGCCGACTACCGCGTGCGCATCTTCACGCCGGGCGGCGAACTGCCCTTTGCCGGGCATCCGACGCTGGGCAGCTGCCACGCCTGGCGAGAGCAGGGCGGCGCGCCGAAGACGGCGGGGCGGGTGGTGCAGGAGTGCAGCATCGGGCTGGTGCCGATCCGGCTCGACGGCGAGCGCGCCGCGTTCGCCGCACCGCCATCGACACGCGAACCCGTCGGCGCCGCCGAACTCGCGCCCGTGCTCGCGGCACTGGGCCTGCCGGCCTCGGCCGTTCGACTGGCCCGGTGGCTGGACAACGGACCCCGCTGGCTGGCGTTGCTGCTCGACGACGTTTCGACGGTGTTGGCGCTCGATCCCGATCACGCCGCCCTGAGGGGGCTGGCGAAGGTGGGGGTCGTCGCGCCGCATCCGGCCGGCGGCGAATGCCAGTTCGAGGTGCGCGCCTTCGCCGCGCCGGTGGGCATCAACGAGGACCCGGTCACGGGCAGCCTCAACGCCAGCATCGCGCAGTGGCTGATGCACGAAGGCATCGCGCCGGCGCAGTACGTGGCCGCGCAGGGCACCCGGCTCGATCGCTCGGGGCGGGTTCACGTGCGCCGCGAGGCCGACACCGTGTGGGTCGGCGGCGGCAGCGTCAGCTGCATTCGCGGCGAGTTGACCCTGTGAGCGCGCACCTCGACCACCTCGTGGTGGCGGCCCGCACGCTGGACGAGGGCGTGTCCTGGTGCGAGGCGACGCTCGGCGTCACGCCCGGACCGGGCGGCCGGCATGGGTTGATGGGCACGCACAACCGCGTCTTCTCGCTGGCGTCGCCGCTGTTTCCACGCGCCTATTTCGAGATCATCGCGATCGATCCGCAGGCCGCAGCGCCGCCGCGCCGGCGCTGGTTCGACCTCGATTCGCCGGCATTGCAGGAGGCACTGAAAGAAGGCCCGCGCCTCGTGCATTGGGTGCTGCGATGCGACGACATCGACGAGCGCTGCGCGCGCCTGCGCGCCGCCGGCATTCACCGCGGCGAGGTGCTCGCCGCCGAGCGCGACACGCCGCAGGGACTGCTTCGCTGGCGCATCAGCGTGCGCGACGACGGATCGCGCCTGTTCGACGGCGCCCTGCCGACGCTGATCGCCTGGGGCGAGCGCCATCCGGCCGACACGCTCCCCGCGAGCGGCGTGACGCTCGAGTCGCTGAGCGTGGCCGGGCTGCCGGCGGCCGCCCGGCCTGCCTGCCACGTCGCCGGGGTGGCAATGGTCGATGCCGGGGCGCCCCTGCTCGCCCGGCTGTCGACGCCGCGCGGGCCCCTCATCCTGCAAGCCCCTTCCCTGGAGTCGCCCCATGTTCAACGCTGAGCAACTCGCCGACGCCCGGCGCATCGTGGGCGAGGTTTTCGCTCCGACACCGCAACAGCGCTGGCCGCTGCTCGACCGGCGGCTCGGCGCCAGCGTGTGGGTCAAGCACGAGAACCACACCCCGGTGGGCGCCTTCAAGCTGCGCGGCGGGCTGACCTACTTCGAGGGCCTGCGCCGGCGCGAACCGGCGTGCCGCGGCGTGGTCAGCGCGACCCGCGGCAACCACGGCCAGTCGGTGGGCTTCGCGGCGCGGCGAACCGGACTGCAGGCGAGCATCGTGGTGCCGCGCGGCAACTCGCCGGAGAAGAACGCGGCGATGCGCGCGCTCGGGGTCGAGCTGATCGAACACGGCGACGACTTCCAGGCGGCACGCGAACATGCCGCGGCGCTCGCCCGGCGCGACGGCCTGCACATGGTGCCGTCCTACCACGACGACCTGGTGCGCGGCGTGGCGACGTACTGGCTGGAGCTGTTCGAGGCGGTGCAGCCGGACGTGGTCTTCGTGCCGATCGGCCAGGGGTCGGGCATTTGCGCCTGCATCGCGGCGCGTGCCCACAGCGGCGTGCGCACGCGCATCGTCGGCGTCGTGTCGGCGCATGCAACGGCCTACCTCGAGTCGTTTCGCAGCGGCCGGCTGACCGAGTCGCCGGTGACGACGCGGCTGGCCGACGGCATGGCCTGCCGCGTGCCCGACGCCCAGGCGCTCGCGCTGATCCGCCAGGAGGTCGACGACGTGGTGGCGGTCAGCGACGACGAGGTCGCGCAGGCGATGCGCGTGCTGTTCGCCGACACGCACAACGTGGCGGAGGGAGCGGGTGCGGCATCGCTCGCCGCCGCGTTGCAGCAGCGCGAGCGCTGGGCCGGCCGGGTGATCGGCGTCGCGCTCACCGGCGGCAACGTCGACAGCGATGTGTTTGCGCGTGTGCTGGCGGATGGCACCTCCGCCACGCGGGCGCTGGCGGCGGAGCCGGCCTAGCGGCGCAGCCGCCAGGCGTTGCGCAACGAGGCCCAGGCGGCCGCGCTTTGCGGATCGCTGTCGCGCACGAAGGCGCTGTAGCGGCGCCAGATGACGAAGACGCTGGCGCCGATCAGGCCCAGCAGCGTGCCGGCCAGCATGATCAGCGCACGCGACGGCTTGGACTTGTAGTCCGGCGGCAGCGCCCGGTCGACCTGCTGCAGGGTGGTGCCTTCCTTCGCCTCGTCGAGCTTGGCGATCTCGTACTGGCGCACGATGCCTTCGAGCAGTGTCTCCTGCAGCTTCAGCTCGCGGCGGGCACGCACGTAGTCGATCGCGGCGGCTGGGATCTTGCCGACCGGCATGTCGACGGCGCTGCCGGCGGCGCCGCCCTGGGTCGACTCCATGCGCGCGAGTTCGCCCCGCAACGCACGCAGCTCGGAGTTCAGGCGCATGACATCGGGGTTCTGCTCGGTGGCCGAGGTGCGCAGGACCTTGAGCTGCACCTCACGCTCGGCGATCAACGCGCGCAGCTGCGCCGCGCCGCCGATCAAGGCCTCGGCCTGTTTGTCGAGCACGATGACGCCCGACTTCTCCTGCACCTGCTGCAGATCCTGCTCGGCCTTGATCAGGTGTTCCTTGGTGTCCTTCAGCTGCTGCTCGTAGAACACGCGGCGCTGCTGCGCCTCGGAGACGGCCAGGCGACTCAGCACCTTGGCGAGTTCGTCGGGGTAGGCGTTGGCGAGTTCGGCGGCGAACTTCGGGTCCTTGTCGTCGACCTCCACGGAGATCACGCCGCTCTTCTTGTCCGACGACGCGCGAACGTAGGACGGCAATTTCTTGCGCAGCGCTTCATGGCTGGGCGCCTCGTAGTGCGCCTTCAAGTCGAATCGCTGGTCGAGCGCGCGGGTGATGCTGTCGCTCTTCAGCAGGGCCACATACAGCTCGTCGGGCGTCTTGGCGCCCAGCCCCCCGGCGAGGCCGCCGAGCTGACCCAGCGCGGCGAGCGCCGCCGCCGAGCTGCTCTGCTGCTGCGAACCGGGCGGCAGCATCGACGTCCGCGCGGTGTAGATCGGCGTCATCAGGAAGGCGGTTGCGGTGGCGAGCACGGCCGCCGCCAGCGTCGCGAGGCCGATCAGCCGCTTGCCCTCGCCGATCCACGTCAGCAGGTCGACGAGGCCGACCTGCGGTCCGTCGTCTTCGGTATCGTCGGCGAGCGGCTCCTGCACCGGCGCCATGTCGGATGACTTCATGTCGATCTCAGTTGTTGCGCAGGGTCTGGATGGCCGCGGCACCGAGGCCGAACTGCGAGAAGATCTGCGACCAGTCCTTCAGGTTGCGCACCAGCGCACGGCCCCAGGTTTCGTAGTCGAGCTGGTTCGGCACGACCACCGCGTCGCCCGGCTGCAGCTCCTGCGATTCGACGCCGCCGTAGCCGAAGAAGCCGCGCCGCTCGTTGGCGCTGGTGACGGTGCCGTCGGCGCGCAGCACGAACATGTTCGACATGTCGGCCGCTTCGTCCAGGCCCGCCAGGCGCACGTAGTCGCCCGCGGTTCGCCCCGGCTTCCACAGGAAGGCGTTGCTGTTCACGACGGCGCCCGCCACCGTCACGAAGCCCGGCCGCGCCGGCACGGTGACGCGGTCGCCATGCTCCATCGGCACGTCGGGCAGCGCGTCGGCGCTGCGGGCGGCGGGGTCGAGTTCGAGGGCGATGCGGCCGTTGGGCTGCAGCTGGGCGAGCCGCGCGAGCTGCGCCTGGGTGGCCGCGTTGCTGACGGCGGCGCTGCGGTCGGCCGAGACGTCGTCGCGCCGGTTGGCGGCTTCGCGCGCAGTCTGCGTCGCCGACAGGGCCTGCAGCCGCGTCATTGCCGCGTTCAGGTTCTCGCGCTGGCGCTGGCGCGTTTCCTCGCGGCTGAACTCCAGCCCGTAGACGTACGCCTGCGCGGTGAACCCGCCGGCGCGGTCGATCAGCCCCTTCAATGTCTCGCCGGGCAGCAGCTGGTACACGCCGGGCGCGGCCACCTCGCCCTCGAGCGAGACCAGGCGCGTCTGGCGTGCCACCGGCACGCGGATGTCCTTCTGGCTGTAGACCGTCACCACGTCGCCGGGCAGCAGCTCGACGTCCTGCACCGGGTCGCGCTGCAGCACGGCGCGGCCGAGGTTGAACGGGATGACCTGCGTCGACAGGTCCTTCATGTTCAGGCGCTCGACCACGGCGTAGTCCCAGTTGAGTTCCTCGAACAGCGCCGCCGGTGTCTTCTTGGCGCGCTCGGCGGCCGTTCGATCCTCCTGCTGTTCGCTCGAACGGCGGGTGCGTCGCGGCGTGGCGCCATCGGCCGCCCCCGATGGGAAGTCGTCGCGCGCGAGGCCGTTGTTCGACTGCATGCGCGAGTCGCGTGTCTCGCGTGAATCGCGGTAGGCCCGTGAATCGCGTGTGCCGGCGAACTCCTCCTCGTCCTCGATCACCTGCACCAGCAGGTTCTTGCGCCGGTAGAAGTCAGGCGAGATCAGCGCGTCGCGGTCCGGAATCAGATCGCTGATGCGCATGCCGGGGGTGTGCGGGTAGCGCAGCGGCTGCGCCACGTGGCCCTTCAAGGTGACGGCGTTGGCAAACTGCGGCGAAATTTCCAGCAGCGTCACGATGTCGCCATCGCGCACCGGCTTCTGCAGCCCCGCGGGGTCGAGCTTGAAGCCCTCGACCACACGCGCCGCCTTGGGCTGCGTCGGGTCGATGCGCTCGAGCTGCCCGCGGTGCGGGCTCGCGAGCACCGGCGCCCCGCCGGCATAACGCAGCAGCTCGCCCAGGGGTTCCTGCGGCTGCTTCAGTTCGTAGATCGCGGGGGTCTCCAGCGCGCCGGTCAGCGCCACACGCGGGCCGACCGGCTGGAACACCAGCACGTCGCCGGCGGCGAGCTGCAGGTCCTTGGACTTGTCGCCCTGCACCAGGAAATCGTAGACGTCGAGTTCGGAGATGACCTTGCCGTCGCGGCGCAGGCTCAGCTTGCGCATCGAGCCGTTCGGACCGGGGCCGCCCGCGGCCACCACGGCCGACAGGATCGTCGACTGGCTGGGCAAGGTGTAGACGCCCGGCCGCTGCGCCGGGCCGACGACGAACACCTTGAGCCCGCGCAGATGCCCGAGTGTCACGTTGAGGCTGAAGTTGGTGAACACGCGGCCGATCTGCGCCCGCAGGTGGCGTTCGATGTCCGAGGCCTTGATGCCGGCGACGTTGAAGCTGCCGACCTTGGGCAGGTTGATCTGCCCGTTGCGGTCCACCGTCGCGCGGTAGTCCACGTCGATCGATCCCCAGGCGCGGATCACGAGTTCGTCACCGGGCCCGATGACGTAGTCGCTCGACACCGGCACGTTGTCGAGCGGGCCTTGCGCCGTCGCCGCCGCATCGGCGAAGAAGTTGGCGCCGAACACCGGCAGCAGGCGGCCGGTCGCCGTCTCGACGAACTTCTGGAATTCGCTGGGGCGTGGCGGCGGCAGCTGCACGCGCCGTGGTCCACGGTCGAACTCCTCGCCGGCACGCATGCCGCCGTCTTGCGGCGAACGCAGGCTGGGCCTCGGGTCCGTGGCGCCTTGTCCGGGCTGCTCCGAGGGCTGCGTTCCCGGCGGTGGCGTGCCGGTGCCCGGGCGCTGAACGCCGGCGGGGGGCTGGTAGCCCGGCGTCACGAAGGTGCCACCGCTTGGCGCCCTGTTGTCGACCGGCGACTGCGCCAGCGCGGGCCCACTGGCGAGGCTCAGGGCTAGCAGGAAATGAAGAGGGCGCATGCTGAGGTGGGGCAAGTAGCCGTGATGGAACAACGGTGCACGCGGGCCCTGCGGCACTCGGCGTGCGGCGACGGCGCGCAGCCCGCGATGGTACTGGATGCGGCGGACCGGCCTCGCCGCCCGGCCCGGCTCGGGGGCCGGCGGCCCTATCATTCCAGCGGAGGTTTTCGCGATGTCCGACACCACGGCGACGCCGCCCACCGCCGAACTGTTCCGCGAGGATGCCCGGTTGCGCGAGTGCGAAGCACGCATCGCGGCGCTGGACGAACGCGGCATCCGGCTCGACAGAACGGTGTTCTACCCGCACGGCGGCGGGCAGGCCGGCGACAGCGGCGAGCTGCACTTTGCCGAAGGGCGCTGCGTCACGATCGCCGACACGCGCAAGGGCGACACGCCGGGCGAGATCATCCACGTGCCGGCGTCGGGCCAGGGCGCGGTGCTCGCCGCCCTGCGGCCCGGCGACCTCGTGACGGCGCGCATCGACTGGACGCGGCGCCACCGCCACATGCGCTTTCACACGGCGACGCACCTGTTGTGCGCATTGGTGCCGCATCCGGTCGACGGCTGTTCGATCACCGCCGCCTATGCGCGGCTCGACTTCCACATGAGCGAGCCGCTGGACAAGGAGGCGCTCAACGCCGGCCTGGCGCGGCTGGTGGCCCAGGCGCACCCGGTGTCGCAGCGCTGGATCAGCGACGCCGAACTCGACGCCAACCCCGGCCTGGTGCGCAGCATGAGCGTGCAGCCGCCGCGCGGCACGGGTCGCGTGCGCCTGCTCGAAGTGGTCGGCGTGGATCTGCAGCCCTGTGGCGGCACGCATGTCGCCAACACCGCCGAGATCGGCGGCGTGGTGGTGACGAAGATCGAGAAGAAGTCGGCGATGACGCGCCGCGTCGTGCTGGGTTTCGACCCGCAGGACGAAGGGCGGGCCACTTCGTGATTCATGCTGGAGCCCCCTTGCGCAGGGGGCTCGGGGACAACGGACTCAGTCCTTGCGGTACTCGTCGTGGCAGGCCTTGCACGCCTGGCCGACCGGGCCGAAGGCGGCCTTGATCTGGTCCAGACTGCCGGTCTTGGCCGCGGCGTTCAGCTTGGCCATCTCTTCCTGCATCTTCGTCGCCGCGGCGCGGAACTTGTCGCTCTCCTTCCAGATTTCCGGCTTGGCGCGTGTCTCGCCCTTGTCGGTGCCTTCGCCGAAGGCCGTGTACGGCAGCTTGGACATCAGTGTGGCGATCTCGGCATTCTCGGCCGCTGCCTTGGCGTCGAACGGCACCTTGCCGTTCGCCATGGCGCCCACCCGCCCGAAATGCGCCGCCATCACATTGAAGGCGGCCTTGCGGTACTTGATCGCGTCTTCGGGCTTGGCGAACTGCGCCGCGGCGGGCAGCGCCACCATCAGGCCGGCTGCTGCGGCCACGCCAAGAATCAATTTCTTCATTCGGCTTCTCCGGGATAGGTGTGTCGGATCGACATGTGCAACGGCTCGGCGCGCGGCCGGCCGCTGACGAAACGTCGCGAAGTGTACGCAGCGCGGCATGCCGGAATTCCAGGCTCGCGGGTAAATCCCATGCACGCTGCGCCAGCGGGCGGATGGCGGTCCCCCGCGGTTATCGTTGCGCCTTCGCCAACGCGAGGAGCATCGTTCGCATGAGCCCGACGACCGCCCGACCGACCCTGGGTTCGCGTCTGCAACGCGCGAGGGAGCGCCGATGAGCGCTCCCTTGCTGCCCACGCGTGTGTGGGACCTGCCCACCCGCGTCTTCCACTGGCTGCTGGCCGCGTGTGTCGTCGGCTCGGTCATCACGGCGAAGATCGGCGGCGACGCGATGGCCTGGCATTTCCGTTTCGGCTACACGATCTTCACCTTGCTTGCGTTCCGCCTGGTGTGGGGGGTGATCGGCGGGCACTGGTCGCGTTTCGCCACGTTCGCCTATTCGCCCGCGACCGTGTGGCGCTACCTGCGCCGGCGCAGCGGCGGCAACGAGCAGCACGAGGTCGGCCACAGCCCTCTCGGGGCGCTGTCGGTCTTCGGCCTGTTGGCGGTGCTCGCGCTGCAGGTGGGCAGCGGCCTGTTCGCCGACGACGAGATTTCCAACACCGGACCCTTGATCGGCTTCGTCTCCGGGCGCACGAGCAGCCTGCTGACCGGCTGGCACAAGAACTGGGGGCAGTGGCTCATCATCGGTCTGGCTGCGCTGCATGTCGCGGCGATCCTGTTCTACGCCATTGCGCGCGGACGCAACCTGGTGCGGCCGATGTTGGTCGGCGACAAGCTGCTGCCCGCCGGGGTGCCGGCGGCGGCCGACGGCTGGGCCACGCGCGGGCTCGCCCTGTTGGTGCTTTCCCTGTGCGCCGCCGCGGTCGCTTGGCTGATCGGCCTGGGGGGATAAACTGTTCCGTCCCAAGGTTCTGCCTTTGCGGATGGACGCCCCTGAGATTCGTCTGGTCATCCCGGACACGCCCGACCTGCTCGCAGCCACGCGCGAGATCTTTCGCGAGTACGCGCAAAGCCTCGACGTCGACCTGTGTTTCCAGAACTTCGACGCCGAACTCGCTTCGCTGCCGGGCGAATACGCGGAGCCCTCGGGTTGCCTGCTGCTCGCCTTCGTCGATTCGGCGCTGGCCGGGTGCGGCGCGTTGCGCGGCATGACCGACGCCGACTACGCGAATGCGTGCGAGATGAAGCGCCTCTACGTGCGGCCGGCCTTCCGCCGTTTCGGCCTGGGCCGCGTGCTCGCGCAGGCGCTGCTCGACGAGGCCCAGCGGCTGGGCTACTCCGAGGTGCTGCTCGACACGCTGGACGACATGGAAGCGGCGCGCAGCCTCTACGCCTCGCTCGGCTTCGAAGAGATTCCGCCGTACTACTACAACCCGATTCCGGGCGCCCACTACCTCAAGGCCACGCTGGGCGTGACACCATCGCAGTACTGACCACCGCACACCGAGGACTCGCCCATGAATGCTTTCCGACAGATGCTGAAGTCCTCGGGAGCGCACCCGCCGGTTGGCACCTGGATCACCTCGGCCAGTCCGCTCGTCGCCGAGGCGATCGGCTGCGCCGGGTTCGACTGGGGCCTGGTCGACATGGAACATGCGCCGCTGGACGTCGCCGGCGTGGTGGCGCTGCTGCAGGCCTTGTCGAGCACCAAGATGCTGCCCGTGGTTCGCGTGCCGTGGAACGACATGGTGGTCGTCAAGCGGGTGCTCGACGCCGGTGCGGGGACGCTGATGTTTCCCTTCGTGCAGAACGCCGACGAAGCGCGCCGCGCGGTGGCCGCCACCCGCTACCCGCCCGAGGGCGTGCGCGGCATGGCCGGCATGAGCCGCGCGACACGCTTCGGCACGGCGACGAACTACTTCAAGACCGCCAACGCCAGCCTCGGCGTCATCGTGCAGATCGAGACGCCGCAGGCGATCGAGCAGATCGAGGCGATCGCCGCGGTCGACGGCGTCGACGCCATGTTCATCGGGCCGGCCGACCTGTCGGCGGCGATGGGCCACATCGGCCAGCTCACCCACCCGGCGGTGATGGCGCTGATGGCGCTGGCGGTGCAGCGCTGCCGGGCGCTCGGCGTGCCGATCGGCACGCTGGGAAGCAGCCCCGAGGTGGTGGCGCAGTACCGCGCGATCGGCTTCAACTTCGTCGCCGTGTCGTCCGACATCGGCTTCATCATGCGCGGTGCCCAGGCGGCGATCGCGGCGCTGCACACCCGCGACACCGAGCATGTGCACACGCTCGCCAGCGGAACGCAGGCGAGCAGTCATTGACGCCGGCCGCTCGGGCGCGAGGTCGCCCTGCCGGCGTAGGATGGGCCGTCGCCGCTGCGCAGGCGCCCGCACCGCAGCGGCCGTCTTCTGAACTCACGGGAGGGTCATGACTGGACCATCGACATCTGCTGACAACGTCTTCGAACTGCATGCGGGCGCCCTGCGCCTGGCCATCCGACCCGACCTGGGCGGCTCGATCGCGGGCCTGTGGCACCGGGACACGCCGATCCTGCGTTCCACCGAACCGGCGCAGCTGGCGCAGGCGCGACGGTCGGCGTCCTTCCCGCTGGTGCCGTATTCGAATCGACTCGGCTACCGGCGCTTTCGCTGGAAGGGCCACGACTACACGACCCAGGCCAACTTCAGCGACAGCCCGCATTCGGTGCACGGCGTCGGCTGGATGCGCCCGTGGCAGGTCACCTCGCACAGCGCGATCGACCTCGCGCTGAAGCTCGAGCACCAGGCCGACGGCCACTGGCCTTTCGCCTTCGAGGCGACCCAGTTCTTCTCGCTGACGCCGCAGTCCTTCGTGGCGCAACTCGTGATCACCAACACCGCCGACGCGGTTCAGCCGGTGGGCCTCGGCTGGCACCCGTACTTCCCCAAGCGCGCGCGCAGCCGGCTGCACATCGAATGCAGCGAACGCTGGGACTGCGACGCGGCGCAGCTGCCCGTGCGCAAGGTCGCGCAGTCGGGCATCGACTCCGACGTGTCGCATCTCGCCTTCGACCACGGCTTCGGCGGCTGGAAGGGGCCGGCGCGCATCCGCGACGAGAAGTTCTCGCTCCAGCTGCGCTCCTCGCTGCCCTACCTCGTCGTCTACACGCCGCAGGACAAGGACTACTTCTGCGTCGAGCCGGTGAGCCACGTCGGCAATGCGATCCACATGGCCGATCCGCTGGCGCACGGCATCCGCGCGCTCGCGCCGGGCGAGAGCTTCGAAGCGTCGATGAGCCTGGACGTGGTGGTGCTGTGATGCGCGACAGCGATCCGGGCGTCGAGCTCGCGGTGGCGTCGGCCAGCCTGCTCGGCGAGTCGCCGCTGTGGCATCCGCGCGAGCGGGTGCTGTACTGGTGCGACATCCCCGGCAAGCAGCTCAACCGCTTCGACCCGGCCAGCGGCGCCTTGTCGCACTGGCGTTTCGACTGCGAGCCGGCGAGCTGCGCCCCGCGCCTGGACGGCCGGCTGCTGCTTGCGATGCGCGACGGCCTGTGGGATTTCGATCCGGCCAGCGGCGAGCGCAGCCGCCTCGCCGCCGCACCCTACGAGACCGGCAAGGAGCGCTTCAACGACGGCAAGTGCGATCCGCAGGGGCGCTTCTGGGTCGGCACCATCTACGAGCCGCGCGACCCTGCGCTGGCCGCGCTCTACTGCTTCGACGGCGGCGAGCTGCAGCGCAAGGCCGACGGCATCACGGTGTCGAACGGGCTTGCCTGGAGCCCGGACGGCCACACGATGTACTGGAGCGACACCAAGGCGCACACGATCTACGCCTTCGACTTCGACCCCGCCAGCGGCGGCTTGTCGCAGCGCCGCGTGTTCGCGCGGTTTGCCGTGAAGCAGCCGGGCCAGGCCCTCGCCGACTACGGCGGGCGGCCCGACGGCGCGGCGGTCGATGTGGAAGGCTGCTACTGGGTCGCGATGTTCGAGGGCCAGCGGCTGCTGCGGCTGTCGCCGCAGGGCCAGGTCCTGCGCGAAGTGGTGCTGCCGGTGCGCTGCGCGACCATGCCGTGTTTCGGCGATGCCGACCTGAAGACGCTGTACATCACCACCTCGCGTGAGAACCGGCCGCCGGCCGAGCTGGCGGAGCAGCCGCTGGCCGGGTGCGTGCTGAAGCTGCGGGTCGACGTGCCCGGCCTGCCGGTCAACATGGCCTGTTGAGGGCAGGCCTTGAACCGCGCCGAGCAGCTGCAGCGACTGCGCGAGGACAAGGCCTTCGACCTCGCCGTGATCGGCGGCGGCGCCACCGGCCTCGGCGTGGCGCTGGACGCGGCGGCGCGCGGCCTCGAGGTCGTGCTGCTCGAGGCGGTCGACTTTGCCAAGGGCACCTCGTCGCGCGCCACCAAGCTGGTGCACGGCGGCGTGCGCTATCTCGCCCAGGGCGACATCGCGCTGGTGCGCGAAGCCTTGGGCGAGCGCGCCAAGCTGCTCGCCAACGCGCCGCACCTCGTGCAGCCGATCGCCTTCGTGATGCCCAGCTACCAGTGGTGGGAGCGCAGCTTCTACGGCATCGGCCTGAAGATGTACGACGCACTCGCCGGCCGCCGTGGGCTGGGCGACACCCAGTTCCTGAGTGCCGCCCAAACCCTCGCGTTGCTGCCGGCGCTGCGCCGCGACGGCTTGAGCGGTGGCGTGAAATACTGGGACGGGCAGTTCGACGATGCGCGCCTCGCGTTGGCGCTCGCGCGCACGGCGCATGCGCAGGGGGCGTGTGTGCTGAACCATTGCCGCGTGACGGCGCTGCTGCGCGAGGGCAGCACGCTGCGCGGCGTGATCGCGCAGGACAACGAGGGCGGCGAGTCGTTCACGGTGCGCGCGGGCTGCATCGTGAATGCGGCCGGCGTCTGGGTCGACGCGATCCGTGCGATGGACGCCGAGCCTGGTGCGGCGGCCCGCGCGCCGATGGTGGCGCCGAGCCAAGGTGTGCACCTGGTGGTCGACCGCGAGTTCCTGCCCGGCGACCATGCCCTGCTGGTGCCCAGGACGCGCGATGGTCGCGTGCTGTTCGCCGTGCCGTGGCTCGGCAAGACGCTGCTGGGCACCACCGACACGCCACGCAGCGACCTGCCGCTCGAGCCGATGCCCTTCCACGACGAGGTCGAATTCATCCTCGCCGAGGCGGCCCGCTACCTGACACGGGCGCCGACACGCGCCGACGTGCGCTCGGTGTGGGTCGGCTTGCGCCCGCTGGTGCGCACCGACATCGACAGCGAGGGCGACACCAAGGCGATCTCGCGCGAGCACAGCGTGCGTGTCGCGCGCTCGGGCCTCGTCACCGTGACCGGCGGCAAGTGGACCACCTACCGCGCGATGGCCGAGGACGTGCTGCAGCGCTGCATGCAAGCGCATCTGCTCCCGGATCGGCCCGCGTCCGCTACTGCGTTCCTGCCCTTGACTGGAGCACCCAAGCGCAGCGGCGAATCGCTAACCCAGCCTCCCGGCGAACATCTGTACGGCACCGAGGTCGAGGCGCTGCACGCGTTGCCCGGCGCCCAGCGCTGGTTGTGGCGCGACGGCGGCGGCGGCCTTACTGAAGCCATGGTGCGCTTTGCTGCGCGCTTCGAGATGGCGCGCACGGTCGAAGACATGCTTGCCCGGCGCTGTCGGCTGCTGTTTCTCGACGCAGCCAAAGCTGCCGCACTGGCCGACGAGGTGGGCCGGTTGCTGCGCGAAGAACTGGGCGCGGGCTTCGATGCGGACGCGTCCGCCACAGCATTCAAGGCACTGGCGGCGCAGTACCTGCGCCTACCCTGACGCGTGCACGCCGTCAGCGCGCCGACAGGCACCGCGCACACACTGCCGCCCGGGGCGCACCAAGCCGCACGGGTTAGTACGTATATAATCCCGAGGCTTTGCCGAAACCGACTGTAACTTCTGCCGTGGAATCGCGATCGGGCGCAGCCCAACACCGCTTGGGCGATTCCCGAGGCCACGCAAAAGATGCAGATGCGGCGGAGGATCCCCCTTTCAAGCCCCTGACGCGTGAGGAAGCGCAGGCCTTGAGGGAGAAGAACCCGCCGTTGTCGCCGTGGCGGGTGGTCGCGGCGCAGGTCGTGGCCGGCGCACTGTGTGCTGTCGTCGCGTGGGCCATCGGCCAGCGCAGCGGTGCTGCATGGTCCGCGCTGTACGGTGCGGCCGCCATGGTCCTCCCCAACGCCTTGCTGGCGCGCGGGATGACCCGGCGTCTCAGTTCCAACCCGGGCGCTGCGGTGGTCGGGTTCATGTTCTGGGAGATGGTGAAGATTGCTGTGGCGGTTGCCATGCTGGTGGCCGCTCCAAGAGTGGTGCCCGATCTGAGCTGGCCTGCGCTGCTGGTGGCCATGATCGTGTGCGCGAAGGTGAACTGGCTGGCGCTGCTGTGGCAGCGGCGTCCGGTCGATGAAACGAACAAGAGAGTCTGAAAACGAGATGGCTGCCGACGCTCAAGCTGCTGATCACGCGACACAAGGCCCCACCGCTGGTGAATACATCCAGCACCACCTGCAGCACCTGCGCTCGAAGGAGCAGACGGACATCATCGATTTCTCGGTGATCAACCTGGACACCATGTTCTGGTCGATCCTGATGGGCGTGCTGGGCCTGTGGCTGCTGCGCAGCGTCGCCAAGCGCGCCACGTCGGGCGTGCCCGGGCGGATGCAGGCGGCCGTCGAGATCGTGCTGGAGATGGTGGACAACCAGGCCAAGTCGATCGTGCACAACGCCCAGTCGCGCAAGTTCGTCGGCCCCCTCGCACTGACTGTGTTCATCTGGATCTTCCTGATGAACTCGATGGACTTCCTGCCGGTCGACCTGATCCCGCGCATCTGGGAGTGGATCTACGGCGCCGCCGGCGGCGATCCGCACCACGCCTACCAGCGTGTCGTGCCGACCGCCGACCTGTCGTCGACGCTGGGCATGTCGATCGGCGTGCTGCTGGTGTGCCTGTACTACAACGTCAAGATCAAGGGCGCAGGCGGCTGGCTGCACGAGCTGGTGTCGGCGCCGTTCGGCGCGCATCCGCTGCTGTGGCCGTTCAACTTCGTGTTCCAGATGATCGAGTTCGTGGCCAAGACCGTCTCGCACGGCATGCGGCTGTTCGGCAACATGTACGCCGGCGAGCTGATCTTCATGCTGATCGCGCTGATGGGCGCCGTCGGCTTCGCCTCGGCCACCGGCATCTTCCTGTGGATCGGACATGTGCTCGCCGGCACCGGCTGGGCCATCTTCCACATCCTGATCGTCACGCTGCAGGCCTTCATCTTCATGATGCTGACCCTGGTCTACGTCGGCCAGGCGCACGACAAGCACTGATCGCACGCCGTTTTTCTTCCCCCACCACGCTTTATCTCTTCTCTACTAGGAGTTTTTCCATGGAACACGTTCTTGGTTTTGTCGCTCTGGCCGCCGGTCTGATCATTGGCCTGGGTGCCGTCGGCGCCTGCATCGGCATTGGCATCATGGGCAGCAAGTACCTCGAATCCGCCGCGCGTCAGCCCGAGCTGATGAACGAACTGCAGACCAAGATGTTCCTGCTGGCCGGCCTGATCGACGCCGCCTTCCTGATCGGCGTCGGTATCGCGATGATGTTCGCGTTCGCCAACCCGTTCGTGCTGCAGTAAGCGCCCGCACCGACCAACCCCAAGCTGCATAGAAAGGTGTTGCCGTGAGCATCAACGCAACCCTGCTGGCACAGCTCGCGGTGTTCTTCATCCTGGCGTGGTTCACGATGACCTTCGTGTGGCCGCCCATCACGAAGGCGCTCGACGAACGTGCCAAGAAGATCGCCGACGGCCTGTCGGCCGCCGACAAGGCCAAGGCCGAGCTGACGCTTGCCAACAAGCGTGTCGAAGAGCAGCTCGCCGCGGCGCGCACCGACGCCGGCCAGCGCCTGGCCGATGCCGAGCGCCTGGCGCAGCAGCTGATCGAGGAGGCCAAGACCCGCGCGAGCGAGGAGGGCGCCAAGATCATCGCCGCCGCCAAGGCCGAGGCCGAGCAGGAAGCGATGAAGGCACGCGAGGTGCTGCGCGACCAGGTCGCCGCGCTGGCGGTCAAGGGCGCC
>DASWVR010000162.1:0-25509 GCA_036401155.1 Piscinibacter sp.
CTGATGTTCAAGCAGGAGCTGCCGCTGATGTTTCCCGGCTGTGCCGACACGCAGGCGGTGAAGGAGGCGATGTATGACCCCTTCGAATACTTCATCGCGCGCAATCGCGACGGCTTACTGAAGACCGACTTCAAGCAGGACCTCGGCAAGGTGAGCTATCACATCCCCTGCCACGGCCGGGTGCAGAACATCGGTCGAAAGACCGAAGAGATGTTCAAGCTCATCGGCCAGAAGGTCACGCTGCAGCTCAACACCGTCGAGCGCTGCTCGGGCCACGCGGGCACCTACGGGGTGAAGACGCCCACGCATCCGATCGCAATGAAGATCGGCAAGCCCGTGTTCAAGATGATGGCCAAGGATCAGCCCGACTACATCAGTTCGGATTGCCAGCTGGCCGGCCACCACATCAAGCAGGGCCTGCAGGTCAACTCGCTGCCGGACGCTCAGCTGCAACATCCCCTGAGCCTCGTGCGCATCGCCTACGGGCTCTGAGCTCTGAACCCATGGAGACCCACATGGCCACCATCACCCGCGACAGCCTGATGACGCTGGAAGCCTATTCGAAGGTGCGCAAGACCGTGCGACCGCAGGTCATCGCGCACCGCAAGCTGCGCACCGTGCACCTGGGCGAGCACGTGAGCGTGCAGTTCGAGGACGAGCAGACGATACGCCGGCAGATCCAGGAGATGCTGCACATCGAGAAGATCTTCGACGAGGAGGGCATCCAGAGCGAGATCGACGCCTATGCGCCGCTGGTTCCCGACGGCAGCAACTGGAAGGCGACGATGCTGATCGAGTATCCCGACGCGCACGAACGCAAGCGCGAGCTGGCACGGCTGATCGGCATCGAGGACCGCATGTTCGTCGAGGTCGAGGGCCATCCCCGCGTCTACGCGATCGCCGACGAAGACCTGGAGCGCGAGAACGCCGAGAAGACGTCGTCGGTGCACTTCCTGCGCTTCGAGTTTCCGCCCGCCGCACGCGAGGCGGTGCGCGCGGGTGCCGCCGTGAAGCTGGGCTGCGACCACACCAACTACCCGGCGCATGTCGTCATTGCGCCGGAGACGCTGGCCAGCCTGGCAGGCGACCTGAAGTAGGGGTGCTGCGGCGCCATCCGCGTCGTGCCGCGCATCGAGTTCACGCCGCAGCTGCGGCGCTTCACCGAAACACCGGTGGTCGAGACCGGGGCGGCCACACTGCGTGCGGCGCTCGAGGCGGCGTTTGCCGTGAACCCGCGCCTGCGCGGCTACGTTCTCGACGACCAGGGCCACTTGCGCGCCAACGTCGTCGTGTTCGTCGACGGCCGGCGCAGCAGCGACCGCATCATGTTGAGCGAGCCGTTGAACAAGGACAGCCGCGTGCACGTACTGCAGGCCCTGTCCGGCGGCTGAACGTTTCGAGGAGCCTTGCCATGACAGATCGTGCCTGGGTCGCCACCCGCAAGGGCTTGTTCGAGCTGCGCCGGCAGGCGTCGCAGTGGAGCATCGCCAACGTTTCCTTTCTCGGCGAGCCGGTGTCGATGCTGCTGCCGCCGATGGCCTCGGGCCGCATGCTGGCGGCACTGAACCTCGGTCACTTCGGCGTCAAGGTGCACGCCAGCGACGACGGCGGCAAGACCTGGACCGAAGTCGCCACGCCCGCTTATCCGGCTCAGCCGGCCGACGCGCAGGGCCCCGCCTGGAAGCTGGTGCAGATTTGGTCCCTCGAAGCGCAGGGCAGCGTCGTGTGGACCGGCACGCTGCCCGGCGGCCTGTTCCGCTCCGACGACGGCGGCGCCAGATGGCAGCTCAACGAGGCCTTGTGGCACCAGCCCGGCCGCGTGGCCTGGTTCGGCGGCGGCTACGACGTGCCGGGCATCCACTCGATCTGCCCACACCCGTCGCGGGCCGGCGAGATGCTGGTGGGCATCAGCTGCGGCGGTGTGTGGGGCACCCGTGACGACGGTGCGAGCTGGACCTTGCAGGCCAAGGGCATGCGCGCCGCCTACATGCCGCCCGACCAGGCGGACGACCCCAACATCCAGGACCCGCACCGCGTCGTGCGCTGCGCCGGCGCCCCAGACACCCTGTGGACGCAGCACCACAACGGCATCTGGCGATCGGGCGACAACGCCGCGAGCTGGCAGGAGGTGACCGACGTTCCGCTGTCGAGCTTCGGCTTCGCGGTGGCGGTGCATCCGAGCGAGCCGCAGACGGCATGGTTCGTGCCGGGCGTGGCCGACCAGCAGCGTGTGCCGGTGGACGGCGCGCTGGCCGTCAACCGCACCCGCGACGGCGGCCGCAGCTTCGAGACGCTGCGCAGCGGGTTGCCGCAGTCGGGCTGCTACGACCTCGTCTACCGGCACGGCCTCGCCGTGTCTGGCGACGGGCAGCAGCTGCTGATGGGCAGCACCACCGGCGGCCTGTGGGCGAGCGGCGATGGCGGCGACTCGTGGTCGACGGTTTCCAACCTGCTGCCGCCGATCTACGCGGTTCGATTCGGGTAGCGGTCTTTCAGTCGGGTTCCAGCACCGGCGCAGGGCGTGCGCTGCTTTGCAGCCAGCTCTCGGCGCTGTAGACGGCGAGCGCCAGCCAGATCAGGGCGAAGCCCACCATGCGCGTGCCGCCGAAGGGTTCGTGGTAGAGCCAGATGCCCAGCACCAGCTGGATGCTCGGCGCGAGGTACTGCAGCAGGCCCAGCGTGCTCATGCGGATGCGCCGCGCGCCGGCGGCGAACAGCAGCAGCGGAATTGCGGTCACCGGGCCGATGCCGATCAGCAGTGCGTTGACCCAGCCGCTCTCGGCCGGGAAGCTGCTCGTGCCCTGCATCGCCGCGAACGCGAGCAGCGCGAGTGCCGCGGGGGCCAGCAGCATGGTTTCCAGCGTCAGCCCTTCGAGCGCACCGAGGGCGGCCATCTTGCGCATCAGCCCGTAAGCGCCAAAGGTGCAGGCGAGCACGAGGGCGATCCACGGCAGCTGGCCACCGAGCACGGCCAGCCACAGCACGCCGGCGGCGGCCAGCGCGACGGCCGTCCACTGCAGCGGGCGCAGGCGCTCGTGCAGGACCGTGTAGCCGAGCAGCACGTTGACCAGCGGCGTGATGAAGTAGCCGAGGCTCGCGTCGACCACGTGATCGTTGGTGACGGCCCAGATGTAGGTCAGCCAGTTGCCCGACAGCAGCAGGGCGCTCAGCGCGAAGGCGCCGACGAGCCTGGGCTGGCGCAGCACGTCGCGCAGCCACGACCACTGGCGCCGCAAGGCCAGCACCACCAGCAGGAACACCAGCGACCAGACGACGCGGTGCACCAGCACGTCCAGCGGCGCGATCTGGGCCAGTTGCTTGAAGTACAGCGGGAACAGGCCCCAGCAGACGTAGGCCAGGACCGCGCTCAGGATGCCGGGATGCATGAAGGGAGGGCCAGTGGGGGAGGAGGCGGCGCCCATTGTGTCGCGGGCGCCGGGGCCGTCCGCCCGGAGTTCGGCCGACGTGTGTGCAGGCGGGCGTTCACGCGAGTTCGAGTTCCCAGGTTTCGCCGACGAGGTCGTGCCCGAAGCTGTGGTGCGGCTCGCTCGCGAGCAGCCTGTAGCCGGCCTTGCGGTAGATGCCGCGTGCGGCCAGCAGGTTGCTGTTGGTCCACAGGCGGATGCGCCGGTAGCCGGCATCGCGGGCGAAGCGGGTGCATTCGGCGACCAGTCGCTCGCCGATGCCCATGCCGCGCGCCGCGGGTTCGACCAGCAGCAGCCGCAACTGGGCCACGCCGGGCAGCGGCTCCTGCGTGGCTTCGTCGCGCGCCTGCACGAGGCAGACGCAGCCGACGTTGACGCCGTCGCGCTCGGCGATCCAGCATGCCTCTCGGCGCGCGTCGAACCGGTCGATGAAATCGGCGGCGATGCGCGCCACCAGCGCCTCGAAGTGCATGTCCCACTGGTACTCCTGCGCATAGAGCGCGCCGTGGCGCGAGACCAGCCACCCCATGTCGCCGGGGCGGTGAGGGCGCAGCAGGTAGGGCGGCCGGGCGGCCTGCGGCGGCGTATCGGACAGCAGCTGTTCGACGCGTCCGAACGACTGCAGCAGCTCCTGCTGCTGGCTGTCGGTCAGGCGTGCGAGCAGGGCTTGCACGTCCTGCTGCGAACGGGTGTCGAGCGGCGCAAAGGCACGCCGGCCCGCGGCGGTGAGGCTCAGGTGCAGCTGGCGCGCGTCGTCCTTCGAGCGGGTGGCCTTGATCAGCCCGCGTTCCTTGAAGCGGGTGAGCAGCCGGCTGAGGTAGCCGGCGTCGAGGTCGAGGCTGCGGGCGAGTTCGGTGGCGGTCAGGCCGCTGGCTTCGCCGGCATGCGCCAGTTCCCAGAGCAGCCGGCATTCGGTGAGGCTGAACGGCGAATGCAGCACGCCCTCCTGCAGCACGCCGATGCGGCGGGTGTAGAAGCGGTTGAAGCGGCGCACGGATTCGATCCGGTCCGGATGAGCAGGGGTGGGTGCGGCGGCCATGGCGCGAGGGGCGATGGGAGGCACCGATGGTGCCGCATTTGGTTGCTGAAAGCAATCAAGTATTTGCTTATGGCAATTCCAAGGGGTGTGAGGAGAGGTTGCGGCATACAGCACGCCAACAGGGGGCTTGCCGAGAAAATTCACCCGCGCGGCCCGATACTGTATAAAAATACAGTCATCGAGACGAACTGCCATGGCTTCTGTCGCTACCCCCTCCTGCGTTGCACGGCCGGTTTCACCCGCCGGCCCCGGCGTGGGGCCGGCATCGGCAGCGCCGGCGCGGCGCTCGCAGTCAGGCACTCCGCCACGCGCCCCCGAAACCCTGCATCCCGCGTTGTGGCTCGGCCACCAGCTCGGCCGCCACACCGATCAGGTGGTGCCGAGCGGCTTTCATGAACTCGATGCGCAGCTGCCCGGCGGCGGCTGGCCGAAACGGGTCTTGAGCGAGCTGCTGCTGCCGCATCCGGGGGTGGGCGAGATCCGTCTGCTGAGCCGCTGCCTGGCGGGCATCCAGCAGGCCGGGCGGCTCGTGATGCTGTTCGACCCGCCGCAGCAGCTCTCGGCCTGGGCGCTGGCCCAGCTGGGGCTGGACGTGGCGCAGCTGCTCGTCGTTCACACCCGGTGCAAGGTGATCGCCGGCAGCGACAGCCTGTGGGCGCTGGAGCAGGCGCTCAAGAGCGGCCACGTGGGCGCGGTGCTCGCCTGGCTGCCGCCGCGCCTGCGCACCGAGCGGCTGCGCCGCCTGCAGCTCGCCGCCCATGCCCACGACGGTCCGGCTTTCGTGCTGCGCGAGATGGCCGCGCAGCAGCGTCCCACCTCGGCGCCGCTGCGCCTCGCGCTGCGCCCGGGCGGGGCCGACATGCTCGACCTGCGTGTGCTCAAGCGCCGCGGCCCGCCGCTGGAAACGCCGTTGCAGCTGGCCTTGCCGCCGGTGCTGTCGGAGGCGGCGCGCAGCCGGGCGCGGCCGCTGGGCGTGCCGATGCCGGGTCCCGTGCCGAGCGGCTCGCCGTCTGCGCTGAACGAAGCGACCTTCATCGATCTGGCGTCCTGACGACCCCCATCGTTGCGTGAGCATTCCCGATGTTGTGGATTGCACTGCACTTGCCGCAGCTGTCGCTGGAATCCTTCGCGGCGACGCTGCCGCAGGCCCCGGCGAGCGGCGAGCCAACCGATCAGGCGGCGCCGATCGCGCTGATGGACAGCCACCACATCGTCAGCGCCAACCGCGCGGCGCAGACCCTCGGCGTGAAGCCGGGGCTCAAGCGGGCCACCGCGCTTGCGCTCGCGCCGCACATCACGCTGGGCCAGGCTGACCCGCTGCGCGATGCGCAGGCCGCCATCGGCGTGGCGCATGCGGCGCTCGCCTTCACGCCCTCGGTCACGCTCGAGCCTGCGCAGGAGCGTGATGCCGCCGCGGACACCGTGCTGCTCGAGGTGCAGGCGAGCCTGCGCTACTTCGGTGGCCGCCACAAGCTGCTGCGCCGCCTGCAGGCCGCGCTGGCGCCGCTCGGGCACCAGGTGCATTGCGCGAGCGCCCCCACGCCGAAAGGGGCGGCGCTGCTGGCGCGTTGGCCCGAAGCGGCCGACGGCCGGCATGCCGCCGACCTGCCGCACCTGAACCGCATGCTCGATACCGTGCCGGTGTGGCTGCTCGGCCCCGGACGCGAACACTGGGAAGCCCTGCAGGGCATGGGCTTGCGCAGCCTGTCGGACTTGCACGGTCTGCCGCGCAGCGGCCTGGCGCGGCGCTTCGGCGAAGCACTGCTCGACGACATCGACCGCGCACGCGGCGTGCGCCCGGACCCGCGCGACTGGATCAGCGTGCCCGACAGCTTCGACAGCCGGCTAGAGCTGTTCGCGCGGGCCGACACAACCGAACAGGTGCTGCACGGCGCATCGATCCTGCTGGCACGCCTGACGGCATGGGCCTCTGCCCAGCACGCGCAGATCAGCCGTTTCACGCTGCACATGCAGCACGAATCGCGGCACCGGCACGATGCCCGGACCCCGGCCGACAGCACGCTGGAGATTGCGCTGGCCGAACCCTCGCGCGACATCGCCCACCTGCTGGTGCTGCTGCGCGAGCGGCTGGCCCGCCTGCAGCTCGCGGCGCCGACCCTCGAGCTGCGCCTGAGCTGCAGCGAGCTCGTTCGCCGCGCGCCGCCCAACAGCGAACTCTTTCCGACCGCGAGAAGCGAGCATGAAGGCCTGACCAGGCTCATCGAGCGGCTGCAGGCGCGACTGGGCAGCGAGCAGGTCCAGCGCCTGGTGCCGCTCGAAGACCACCGCCCGGAGTGCGCCACGCACTGCGCGCCGGCGCCGGCCGTGACGGCAGCGTCGTCGCCGTCATCGAACCGCAAGGCGGCTGCGGCCGGTGCGCGCCGGCTTCGCCAACCCGTGTGGCTGCTGCAGCAGCCCGAGCCCTTGCCGGAGCGGCAGCAGCGTCCGCTGCTCGAGGGCAAGCCCTTGCAGCTGCTGTGCGGTCCCGAGCGCATCGAGTCCGGCTGGTGGGACTCGGCACTGGCCGAGCGCGACTACTTTATCGCGCAGGCCGGCGACGGGGCGCTGGTGTGGATCTATCGTGCGCGGTTCCCGATGGCGGTGGCGGAGCACGGCCAGGGATGGTTCCTGCACGGTCGCTTCGGCTGAGGCAGCCGAGGCGGCAGCGCGCGGCGCTCAGCGGGGAGGGGTGGTATGCATGCCCTTGGGCGGCGCCGACGCGGGCTCCTTGCCGAGCCGCTCGTACTCCGAAATGACCTGCGCCCCGAGCAGCAGCAAGGTGGCGCCGATCTCCAGGCTCAGCAGCACCACGATGGCCGTCGTCAACGAACCGTAGAGCACGCTGACCTGCGACAGCGTCGTGAAGTACCACACCAGCAGGTGGCGTGTGATCTCCCACAGCACGGTGGCTGTCACGCCGCCGATCAATGCATGCCGCAGCGACAGCCGCCCCACCGGCATCACGAGGTACACCGAGGTCAGCACGAACACCTCGCCGGTCACGCCGAGCAGGTAGAGCAGTACGCCCGACACGCCGTCCAGCGACCAGGTGCGCCCGAACAGCTCGACGCTTTCCCGCCCCATTGCCTGCAGGCTGCCCGCGACCAGCGTGACCAGCAGCAGGCCGAAGCCGAGCGAGAGGATGTAGAGATACGGCAGCAGCGCCGAGATCAGGAAGCGGCGGCGCCGGATCGCCACGCGGTGAATGAAGATCACCGACATCGCGTTCTCGAGCACCGTGAAGGCAAGCGAGCTGAAGAAGATCATCGTGATGCCGAGCACCCAGCCGATCACTTCGCGGTGTTCGAGGAAGGTCTTCAACTCGCCCACGATCGAGCGCGACTGCCCCGGCGCCAGCCATTCGAGGTAACGGCCCAACGTGAACAGCAACTCGCCCTGGTCGACCCAGTGAGACAGGGCGATGACGAACAGGATCAGCAGCGGCACGATCGACAGCAGCGCGTAGTACGCCACCGCGCCTGCGAGCAGCAAGCCCTGGTTGGCGCGAAACGCCTTCAACGTGTGCAGGGCGAATCGGCCCGGGTGCTTCAGGACATAGGCCGCTTGCGGATCGGCGAAACGCATGGTGGGAAGGCGGCAGGAAGAAAACCAGCCGCGGCTCGGGATGAAGCCGGATTAGAGCCGAGAAAACCGCGTCGCGTTGCGTCCGAGGCGGTGAAGTTGCTGGCGCCGTGGATATCAAGCGGCGACGCCAAACAGGGCCCCGACGCCCGCGGTCAATGCCATCGCCAGTGCGCCCCAAGAAGTGACCCGCGCGACAGACGCCATCACGGGAGACCCGCCTGCGCGAGCCGCCAGAAGGCCCAACAGGGCAAGAAAGAAGAGAGAGCTGCCGGCGAGACCCCACATGAGCAGAGAAACCGGAAACAACAGAACCATCAGAAGAGGAAGCGCAGCACCCACCGCAAACGTACCCGCCGACGCCAACGCGGCTTGCACTGGTCTCGCGGCCAGCGTGTCCGAGATGCCCAGCTCATCTCGTGCATGTGCAGCCAGTGCGTCATGCTGCATCAGTTGAGTGGCCACGCGCGCCGCCAGGTCTTCATCCAGTCCACGCTTGGCGTAGATGGCCATGAGTTCGGCGTGTTCCTGTGTGGGATTCGCGGCCAGCTCCTTGCCTTCCCGTGCGAGATCGGCGCGCTCGGTGTCAGCTTGCGAACTCACCGAGACATACTCGCCCGCGGCCATCGACATGGCACCGGCGACCAGACCGGCGACGCCTGCTACGAGAATGGCCTTGGTGTCTGCGCCTGCCGCGGCGACACCCAGGACAAGACTGGCAGTCGAGACGATGCCGTCGTTCGCGCCGAGTACGGCAGCACGGAGCCAGCCTGTGCGGTGAGTTCTATGTTTTTCGCTGTGTCGCATGACGGCTGCATCTCCGGTTCCCAAGCCCCCTCGATGGACGCAGGCCACACGCACCGCACGCGGCATGCTCTGGCGTGGGCGCATCAAAGCTGGTTCTGCGGCAACCCATCGTTGAGTTCGTAGTAGTCACCTTTTTCGCTGACGAAGATATGCCGTTCCAACTTCACGCCCGTTTCTCCGT
Organism: Piscinibacter sp.; assembly: GCA_036401155.1. Lineage (GTDB taxonomy): Bacteria > Pseudomonadota > Gammaproteobacteria > Burkholderiales > Burkholderiaceae_C > Albitalea. The sequence continues at coordinate 9,035 of DASWVR010000162.1, forward strand.
CGATCGATCCGAGCGCGACGGATGTCCAATCGTGGAAGACGGGCTCCCAAAACAGCCACGAGCCGCATTTTGAACAGAAGCCGCGTTTGACCTTTTCTGACGAGCGATGCCAGGTCAGGTGGTCAGCGCCGGTGACGGAGACCGACGACTTCGGGACGTTGGCTGATGCGAAGTAGTGGCCGGACTGTTTTCGGCACTGAACACAGTGACAGGCTGATGGCGAGGTTGGCGACTCGGTCAACTCGAAGCGCACACTGCCACATTGACAGGATCCTTTGAGCACGAGGCCTCCAAGGTCGGGGGGCTTGTCGAAAGAGCCGACAAGATGCCGTCGGGTTTTCCGACCATCAGACCTTGGTCGCGAAGTGCGGCACTGTCAAGTGCTCGGCCGGTATGCGATGCATCGCGGCAGCGCATCGCGATGGCTTGTCGGCCGATCGAGCCCGCAGTAGGGATGCAGTGCTAGTGAGGCGCGGCACTACACCCGATCGCTCAACCCTTGCGAGCCGGCATTCTCGGCGCAGTGCACGCAACAGTAGATCGTTTCGCCATCCTGGACGCCGTGTCCGACGACGCGGCAGCCGCAGCGTGCGCAGGTCGGGGCGCACATGTGGATCGCGCATTCGAAGCTGTCGAAGGTCCAGGTCTTGCCTTCCTTGATCAGCTGGAAGGTCCTGTCGTAGTCGTTTCCGCACATGTCGCAGCGTGCCATGCGTGACTCCTTGCTGTCGCGTCGGCCGCGCCGAACGTATGCGCGGTGTGTGGATGGAGCCGAGCACGTCGCGTGCCCGTGCTCCGGCGAGTCATGCGGGCCGTTCGGCAGCCGACCGATGCGCATGCGTTGTAGTCGCGCGCAACGCCGTGTAGAAGTTGCGGGCGCAGGGCGGGGCGGGACCGAGCATTGCGGCCGCCAGGTCCGGCCCGCCGTTGCTCACGACGGGCCGATGCCGGCGCGCCGCAAGCGCGCTCGCAGCGCCTCGATCTCGTCCAGCAGGTCCAGCACGAGGGCAGCGCCGGCCATGCCCACGTCGAGGTCGTGCACCAGGCGCAGGGCGGCACGGGCACGCAGCAGCGCGCTGCCGCCGAAGACCCAGTCGTCGGGCGTGCCGCCGGCGGGCTCGAGCACACCTTCGTCCACCAGTGCGATCAACTCGGTCCGCTCGGCAGCGCAGGCGCGGCACAAGTCGACCAGGGTGAATCGGACGTCTTCTTCGACGACGACGCTGTCGATGACAAAGCGCGAGTCTTCAGCCATTGGTCACGCCTCCCATGCGCCGCGTGGGTTGAACTGTGGGAAGGCACGCGCAAGCGCCGCGTAGGCCTCCTTCGCGGCCTCGGTGGAGGCCGGCGGTGCCACGATGTTGAGCACCGCATACATGTCGCCGGGCGGGTTGCCCGGCAGGCCCTTGCCCTTGAGCCGCAACTTGCGGCCCGAGGTGGAGCCGCTGGGGATGCCGAGCTGCACGCCGCCGTCGGGCGTGGGGGCTGCCACCGTCGCACCGAGCGCCGCCTCCCACGGGGCAACCGGCAGATCGAGAAAGACGTCGCGGCCGTCGACGCGGAACTGCCGGTGCGGCCGGAACGCAATCTCGAGATAGAGGTCGCCGGCGGGTCCCCCGCCGAAACCAGGCCCGCCCTGTCCGGCCAGGCGAAGGTGCTGCCCTTCGCGCACGCCTTTGGGAATGTTCACATCGAGCTGGCGCTCCTGCAGCGTCGTGCGGCCTTGCGCATCGGTCACCGGCACGCGCAGCGAGATGGTGCGGCGCGCGCCCCGGTAGGCGTCTTCCAGGTCGATGAGGATCTTCGCGTGGTGGTCGCCTCCGGCCGCCTGCATCGGGCCGCGCGGGCCGCCGCCATCGCGGGCGGCACGGCCGAACAGCGATTCGAAGAAATCGCTGAAGTCCATGCCCTCCTCGGGCCCGAAGCCTCGGCCGCTGAATTCATAGCCGCTGTCCCAGCCCGGCGGCGGGTGGAACTCCTGCCCACGCTGGTAGCGCCGCCCGACCTCGTCGTAGGCAGCCCGTTTCTCGGGGTCGCTCAGCGCCTCGTACGCTTCGGACACCTCCTTGAAACGTGCCTCGGCGTCCGCTTCCTTGCTGACGTCGGGGTGGTACTTGCGCGCCAGCTTGCGATAGGCCCGCTTGATCTCATCGGGGTTGGCCGATCGATCGATTCCGAGGGTGGCGTAGTAGTCCTTGAACTCCATGGAGCATCCCGTCAGCGCGCGGCGCGGCGCAGACGCAAGGGTAGGGCCTGTTCACGCCAAATGCACGCCGGCCCGCCGCGGTGCCGTCAAAGGGGACCGAAGTAGCGGTCGACCGTCTCGTCGATGAACTGCCCGAAAGCGCGTCCCATCTTGCGGTAGCCGCCGGCAGTGAGGTGGATCTCGTTGACCCAGTCGCCCGAGACGCCGGTGGCGCCCGGCGTGGCCGGCACGATGTCGGGCAAGGCCGCCGAGTCGAAGACATGAACCGTCTTCAGCGATCGGGGGTCGCCGCTGTCGTTGTCCAGGCTCAGCAGCAGGCGCCGCAGGCGTTCGAACAGCTCGCTGCACACCGGCTGCATGTCGTCCGGCGCGATGCCGTAGGCCTCCATGGCGGCGAACAGCCAGCCGCGCGACGACGAACTCACGCCCGACGGCCGCGCCGCCGGAATCGCGTAGGTGTGGATGAACAAAGGGCTTTGTCTCGAAGGCCCTCGCTCCTTGCGCTCGACCAGGACCCCGAAGTTGTTCAACAGGTACCCGCTCAGGGTCGACCACCCGGGCTCGCTGATGCGGGCGAGCGGACCGCCGGGACCGGCCTCCGCGGCAGTCAGGAACAGTCGCTTGTTCAGGGGCACCGGCTGGTTGTCGAGCACCGGCGGCACCTCGGCCGCGGCGATCAGATCGTTGCCGCCGGCCGAGATGATGATCCCTTCCCAGAAGCTGGCCAGGTTGCTGCCCGGCCTGTCCCACAGCGACCGGTCGAAGTCGCGATCGTTGATCGCGTCGACCATCCGTTGCAGCGTGTCGCCGGGGTAGGCCCAGCTCATCACGGCGTTGCGCTGCTTGAACTTCAGCTCGAGCAGCACGTTCGTGCCCTGGCTCAGGTTCAAGGTCCCCAAGGTGAACCATGAATCACCTTCGGCGAGGAAGCGGCGCCCGGCGCCGGCCAGGTCGCCGGGCTCGGGCAGCCGCATGCGGGTGAATATCTCGGCGTTCCACACCTTGGCCTCCCTTCTTGCGCTTGTTCGGATGGGCTCAGATCACGATAGTCCGTCCGCTGCGGCTTCGCAAGGTCGCGGGCCGCGTGATCATCGCGGCGGCAGGCCGGGGCGGAGTTCGGCGCCTTGTACGGTGCCCACGGCGCGCCTCATGGGCCAGGCCGACACACCCCGCGAAAGGCCCGGCATGACGACACGCGGCAGGCTGGCCCGGTCGAGTGTCGCGTCGTCGTCCACCAGGCCATTGAGGTGCAGCACGTAGGCCGTGACGGCATAGACCTCGTCGCTGCCGAGGCTCTTCGGCGCGTGGTGCGGCATCGCACGGCGCACGTAGTCGAACAAGGAGGTCGCGTAGGGCCACTGCGCGCCGACGGAGAGCACCAGCAGCGGCTGCTTGCGGATGCGCAGGATGCGCAGCGGATCGTTCCAGGCGATGAAACCGTCGGAGCCGGCCAGCCGCGAGGCCGGCCCTTCGATGCCGCCCGCTCCGTGGCACGCGGCGCACTGCTGCGCGTACAGGCGCTTGCCGTCGCGCACGCTGCCGGAGCCCGCGGGCAGGCCGCGCCCGTCGGGGTAGACGGTGATCGACAGCCGGGCGAGCTCGGTGCCATCGACGGGCAGACCGAGACCGGGCGACGGCTGCGCCAGCGCCGGGGCGCCCGCCATGCAGCCGGCCATCAGGAGGGCGAGTGCCACGCGCGAGTCATGCATAGGTGTTTTCGACGGTGCCATCGCGGCGCACGCGCCAGGCCTGCACCGCGTTGTAGTGGTTGAAGGCGTGCGCCGCGTAGCGCTTCTTCCAGGCGGCGCGCGTGGGCTGCGTGCGGCCGTGCTCGTCGGTGGCGCGGCTCATCAGCGTTGTTGCCTTGCCGTCCCACTGCCAGGGGATCGTGAACCGGGTGAACGCTTTCGGCAGCGCCGGGCCGTGCAGCGCAGCGTCGGCCCAGCTGCGGCCGGCGTCCGCCGACACCTCGACACGCACGATGCGGCCGTGCCCCGACCAGGCGAGCCCGCCCAGCTCGTAGAAGCCCTTGGGCTCGGGCAGCAGTTGCCGGCCCGACGGATGGGTGATCACCGATTTGACGTCCATGGCGAAGCTGAAGCGCTCGATGCGCCCGTCGGCCAGCACTTCGCTGTACAAGCCCGATTCATCCTTGGTGTAGGCGGGCTGGTCGGCGAACTCGAGCCGGTGCAGCCACTTGACGCTCACGTTGCCTTCCCAGCCGGGCACGAACAGGCGCATCGGGTAGCCCTGGGACGGGCGCAGCCGTTCGCCGTTCTGGTAGAGCGCGACGATCGCATCGTCCATCAGCTTCGAGATCGGCAGGCTGCGCTGATGCGAGCCGCCGTCGGCACCTTCGGCGACGACCCACGAGGCCGCCGGCTTCACGCCCGCCTCGCGCAGCAGCAGCGCCAGCGGCACGCCCGTCCATTCCGAACACGACACTTCGCCGGACAGCTCCTGCGCGCTCGCGTCCATCGCCGTCGGCGACATCGCGTTGGCTGCGGTGTTGCCCGAGCATTCGAGGAACTGGACGCGCGAAACCATCGGATAGCGCAGCAGCCGCTCGACGTCGAACTGCAGCGCCCGCTCGACGAGGCCGTGGAGCACGAGGCGGTGTCGCGCGGGATCGATGTCGGGCAGGCCGTTGTGGTGCACGGCGAAATGCAGGCCGCTCGGGGTGATGATGCCGCGCTGATCCTGGATCGGCGAGCGCCAGACCGAGAAGCCGGCGGTGCCGGCGGTGCCGGCGTGTGTGCGGCGCACGACGTCAGCCTCATGCCGCGACGGGTCGCCGTAGGCCTGATCGGCGGCGCCGAGCGTCTTCATCCAAGTGGGGCGCGTGGCACCGAGGGGCGGTTGCGCGTGTGCCGGGGCGCCGGCCGCGCCTGCCAGCGGGAGGGCGAGCGCCCAACGCGCGCCGCTGGCGAGGAACGACCGGCGCTCGAGCAGGCCGCCGCCGGCGGCCGGATGCGGCCATGGCCGCGTCATGGCGCGAGCCGTCCGTAAGAGGGGTTGGGGTTCATGCGGTACCTCGAAAAGAAACCATAAAGCCGGTAAAGTGGTTGTTTGTAGGCCGATGACGGATCGACTCGTGCAAGGTGGGCATCGAAGCGGTGGGGGTGTCAGCGCGCGACGCCACGGCGCGCCGGCGGGGCCACGCGTATCGCGGTCGACGGTGCGCCCTTGCAGCACTCGTCGCGGAAGTACGCCCAGGCGGACTCGATCAGCTTGAAGTCCGGCCGACACCGCACCTCGCGGCCCTGGCGTTCCTGCGTCACGAGGCCGCCTTCGACCATGCCGCGCAAGTGATGCGCGAGCGTGGACGCGGGCATGCCCAGCTGGTTGCGCAGTTCGGTGATCGTCAGGCCGTCCCTGCCGGCACGCACGAGCAGCGCAAACAGCCGCAAGCGCGCCGCGTTGCCGAGTTCGGCCAGGCAGCGGGCGGTACCTTCGAGATCCATGGTGCGCGACTCTAAGGGCGATGGCCCGTAAATGCAACCATATTTCCGGTTATGTCTGTCGCCTGAGGCGGACGCACGGCACGCGATGCGCCCCGCCGGTTGGGGGTGGCCATCGAACTTCAGGGATGCGCCAATTCGTACCTCCCTCGCCCATGCGAACGACCGATATGCTCGCCGCCCATGGACAGCTTCGCGATCATCGTCAACGGCTCGAACGAATTCGGGGTCTGGCCGACGCAGTGGAGGCTGCCCGAGGGTTGGAGCTTCATCGGTCCCACGGGAACCCGCTCGGAGATGGAAGAGCTGCTGCGCCGGCAGTTCGTCGAGACGGCTCCGGCGCCATTCATTGCTCGCGCGCAACCCAGCGGCCCCTCTCAATGGGCCGACTGAGCCGGGAAATGGGGTAGATTGACCGGCATCGGCGCGGACGACCAACGACGGGTACGGGGGAGGTCATCCAGGCTGGGTTCGCCCAGGCCAAGACCGCTTTGGTGAGCGCTGCACCTGTCGACCGTTCTGGAGGCGAGACATGAAGACCGTGGCACAGATACTCCGATCCAAGGAGCATCAAACCGTCTACACGATGGGGCCGACAGCCTCGGTGTATGACGCCGTCGCGCTGATGGCCGAGAAGAACATCGGCGCGCTGGTGGTAGTCGAGGACGCCAAGGTCGTGGGCATCGTTTCGGAACGCGACTATGCCCGCAAGGTCGTGCTGATGGCGCGATCCTCGAAGGACACGCGCCTGGCGGAGGTCATGTCGACCCCGGTGATGTACGTGCATCCGCACCAGACCAGCGACGAATGCATGGCGCTCATGACCGAGAACCGCTTGCGCCACCTGCCGGTGCTGGACGGCGGCCGGCTGATCGGGCTCGTTTCGATCGGCGACGTGGTCAAGGCCACCATCTCCGATCAGCAGTTCATCATCGAGCAGCTCGAACACTACATCTCGGGGCAGCGCGACTGACGCCCCGCGGCGTGGCCGACGCGGGCATGCGCACAGCCCACCGACGCCCGAGCGTCGCGCACAAGCTTGCATGGATCGCCTTCGCGGCCGCTGTCGCGAGCGGCCTGGCGGCGCTGCTGGCGGGCCCCGCATACCGCATGCAATGGCTGCCGCTCGCCACCGCGTTCCTCGTGCTTCGTTGGGCCACGTTCGGCGCGCTCGGAGCAACCGCAGTTGCTGGCGTCGCTTGGGTGTGGCTGAGCGTGGCCGGGGCCGCGCGCGGCCGTGTGCTCGCCGCCGCCGCGGCCCTGCTTGGCATCCTGGTGGCGGCAGCGCCGGTGTACCTCTACGTCCAGGCCCAGCGGCTGCCCCGGATCCACGACATCAGCACCGACACCGGCGACCCGCCTGCATTCGTCGACGTGTTGCCGCAACGCCTGGGCGCGCGCAACCCGGTCGAGTACGACCCGGCGACCGCGATCGAACAGAAGCGCGGCTATCCCGACATCGTGCCGTTGCAGCTCGGCGTCGCCCCGGCCGAGGCCTTCGAACGCGCCGAGCGCGCGGCGCGGGCCATGGGCTGGCAGATCGTGGCCGCGTCGCCCGATGCCCTGCGCATCGAGGCCACCGACAGCACGCCGTTCTTCGGCTTCAAGGACGACATCGTGATTCGCGTGCGCCCGCAAGGCGCGGGCAGCGTGGTCGACGTGCGGTCGCTGTCGCGCGTCGGCGGCAGCGACATCGGCGCCAACGCGCGGCGCGTGCGTGCTTTCCTGAGGCGGCTGGAGGCGGGCTGAGCCCCAGCAGAGACGCTGGCTGGCTCAGGTTCACCGCTCCTGTCGCGCCAGCGCCAAGACCAGCGTGCACAGGTAGGCCAGCAGCACCAGCCACTTCATCGACGCGCACGACGCGGCGAGCAGGTAGACCCCATGCAGACCGAAGCGCGGCACATCGGTGAGCCACCAATGAAGCGCGTTCTCGGCGGCGTCGAAGCCCGCAGCGAGCGGCAGTGCCCAAGTGGCCCAGTGGCGAAGCGCCGGCGGCAGCGAATCGAAGACCCGCGTGCGCGAGGCGAGCAGGTAGCCGAACGCGCCGTAGCTCGACAACAGCGCATAGTCGACCAGCAGATGTGCCCTGAACCGCAGCAGCAGGTCGGCCGACCAGAAGTGCACGACCTCGCCGAACGCCTTGGGCGTGAAGGCGAACTGCAGGGCGATGACGTTGGGCTTGAGCGGCGCGAGGTACCAGGCGATGCCGGCGAAGAGCCCGAGGGCGGCGAGGCCGGTCAGGTAGAGCAGGACCATGGCGGGCGACGAGGTGTCGTGCGTGTCAGCGGACTGCGCATCCTATAGGAGGAACAATGGCGCTTTGACGTGCGTCAGCGCCCGAAGGCTCGGCGCCTGTGGCGCGCAGAGGATCAGTCCAGCAGGCTGGCCAGCGTGAACCCCGCGAACAGACCCATCGACGCGGGCGCCAGCCCCACCACCAGCCACATCGCTTTCAGCGACGCGTCCTCGGGCACGGTGCCGAAAACCGCCGACAGGACGACATAGCCGAGCAGGCCGGCCCCGAACCCGCACCAGCTCCATTCCATCCGCCTGGAGAACGCGCGCCGCGGCGCAGCGGAGAGCGAAAGTTTCATTCGGAATCCCTGTACGGCCCCACCCGACGCCATTACAGGCGAGAGGGCGCCCGGGGTCTACCGCCCGATCAAGGGCATTGATTCGAGGGGTTGCCACCTGCCGATGTCCGGTTTTGGAACGCCTTTGCGTATGTGTTCGGGAGTCGGCGCCGGAATGGCCCGGCCGCCCTGGCGAAACATCGCACCGGAGGAGTTCCCATATGCGCTCGACCACGCAGCCGCATCGGATCGGATTGATCGTTCCGAGTTCGAACACCACCATGGAGAGCGAGATTCCCGAACTGCTGCGCCGGCAGCAGGCGGGCGCGGGCTACCGGTTCACCTGCCACTCCTCGCGCCTGAGGCTGCAGCACGTCACGCCCGAGGCGCTGCAGCGCATGAACGAGTCGGCCGAGGATGCCGTCGACGAGCTGTGCGACGCGCGCGTCGACGCCGTCGTCTACGCCTGCCTGGTGGCGCTGATGTCGAAGGGGCGAAACGGCATCCTGAGCACACAGGCGCGCCTCGCCCGCCGCTGCATGACCGCGCTGTCGGGTCGCAGGGCGCCGGCGGTGGTCACGAGCGCCGGAGCGCTTGTCAACGCGCTGCGCAGGCTCAACGCAGCGCGTATCTCCATGATCGCCCCCTACCACAGGCAGTTGACCGAGCGCGTGGCGGCGACCTTGGGCGAGTTCGGCATCACGGTCGTGCAGAGCCGCTCGCTGGAGGTCGTCGACAACGTCGAGGTCGGCCGTCTCGACCCCGACAAGCTGCTCGCGCTGGCGTCGCAGATGGACTACTCGGGCTCCGACGCGCTGGTGCTCTCGGCGTGTGTGCAGATGCCGTCGCTGCCGGTGATCGATGAAGCGGAGCAGCGCTTCGGCCTGCCCGTGATCAGCGCGGCAACCGCCACTGCCTTCGAGCTGCTGCAGCGCCTGGACATCGAGCCTGACATCGGCGACGCCGGCAGCCTGCTGCGACCGCGCGTCGAGATGCTGAAGGTGCCGGCATGAAGATCATCGACATCCGCCATCGGGACGCCTTCGACCTGGCGGTCGGCGAAGTGCACCTCCATCCGATCATCGTCCAGCTGCCCACCGTCTTCGTGCTGCTCGCCGCGCCCACGAGCGCCGGCGCGCAGCAGCTCAACGACGCGAAGATGCGGCTGGCCGGCAAGAACTACGGCACGGCGATCGGCTCCATGGAGCGCTTCTTGCACCAGACCGACCCGAGCCGGCTGCCCGAGGAGTTCAGCACCGCGGCGCAGTTCGCGCGCATGGCGGGCAGTTTCATCAGGGTTCAGTTCCGCAGCCCGGACTTCCGGTCGGCCTGCATCCGCGACGGCACGCACCAGGGCCTGCTGCTCGACGGCATTCACCGCGCGTTGTTCGAGCGCATCGAAGCGTCGTTCCTGTGGACGCCGCCCGACCCGCTGTGGGGCGGGCACAACTACAGCGCGCCGCTGTGCACCAGCTGCAACGTGAGCGGCGACCCCGAAGGCTCGATCGTCCGCCTCGACAAGGCGCTCGCCTTCGGCCGCGCACGCGGGGTACGCTTGACGATCACCTGTCCGGACACGGCGTCGCAGCTCGGGTCCTACCCGATCTTCGGCTACCAGAAACACGGCGTCACGGTGCACCGCGAGGGACCGTACCTGCCGCAGTTCCAGGCGCGCATTCCGCAGCACCTGCAGGCCTGGTCGCGCTAGGACGACCCGCGCCCCGGGCGCGGGTGCGCTGCCAGCACGTGCAGCGGGAACCATGCCGACAGCGTGCGCAACCACGCGTCGTGCCCCACGACCTTCAGCGCCCCGCTGCGCCGCGCGTCGGAGAGCGCGACGTCGCCCATCCACACCTCGGTCAGCGTGCGCAACGTGCTGGTGAAGTAGACATCGACATCGTCACCGGGGTCGTGCAGGCACACCTCGACGTCGCCGCCGTCGATGCGCACCCACCAGGCGCCGAAGCGGTCCAGGTCGGTGAATCGGAAGTGCAGCACGGTGCGCCCACCGGGAAGCGCCTCCGGAACGAGGCGCCGCTCGATGTCGGCCATCAGTGCGCCCACGTCGAGCTCGTCGTCGGCCATCTGGGCGCGCGCCCAGCGCATGCCCCATTCGGCCATGACGCCGATCAGCGGCTGCAATTCGCGGCCGGCGGCGGTAAGCCGGTATTCGTGGCCGTCCTGCTGAGGGATGCGCCTTCGCACGACCAGGCCTGCGTCCTGCATCTCCGCCAGACGCTTGCTCAGGGTGGTGGGTGAGATCTTGGGCAGACCCCTTTGCAGTTGGCTGAACTGCGTGCTGCCCATCAGCAGCTCGCGCGCGACGAGCAGTGTCCACCGTTCGCCCAGCACCTCGAGGGCTTTGGCAATCGGGCAGAACTGGCCGTAGCGGAACATGGGCGGAGTCGCCGACGATGAACTCCACGAAGTGTAGTGGGCTGCTCCATCTCATGCACTCGACCGCCGGCCGGCGTCTTCCTAGTCTGGCATCCCGACGTTTTCAGGAGACTGTCATGTCAGCCACGACGATCGAGAAGGTCGAGAGCCATTACGCTCGCGACGCCGACATTCCGCTGCGCATCGCCGCCGCGTTGCGAGAAGCCGGCAAGGATCCGGCGTTTCTCGCGCCGGCAGACCTGGCGCCCGTGGACGAGTTCCACATCCGGGGGCGTGACGCCACGCTGGAGCTGGCGAGGCGAGTCGCGCCTCGTCGGGGAGAGCGGGTGCTGGACCTGGGGTGTGGACTCGGCGGATCGGCGCGCTTCCTGGCCGCCGAGCATGGCTGCGCTGTCACCGGCATCGACCTCACGCATGCTTACGTTGCCGCTGCCCGCGAACTCACGCGTTGGGTGGGCCTGGACGGGGGCGTCGCCTTCGAGGCGGCGGATGCTCTCTCCCTGCCCTTCGACGATGCATCGTTCGACATCGTCTGGTCCGAGCATGTGCAGATGAATATCGGCGACAAGGACCGCCTCTACGCCGAGATCTCACGCGTGCTCGCTCCGGGCGGGCGACTGGCGTTCCACGACTTTCTTCGAGGAACCGGCGAGCCGGATTTTCCGGTGCCATGGGCGGACGACGCCTCGATCAGTTTCCTCGTCGAGCCGCAAGCCCTGCGAGAAGCGCTCGCGCGCGCCGGACTGCGGCTGGCCGAGTGGGACGATCGCACCAGCCTGTCAGCCGACTGGCTCGCCGATCGCCTGAGCCAACCCGGGCCGCCGCCGCTCGGCGTGCATCTGCTCATGGGCGCGACGGCGCGCACGAAATTCGACAACGTACTGCGGGGCTTGCGCGATGGACGTCTGCGGGTGGTGCAAGCGGTGGCACTGAAGGCCGACCACGGCTGAAAGGCGAACGCGCCACGACAGCGCGTGACTGCGCTACGGCACGAGCTGCCCGCGAATCTCGCCGCCCGGGTAGGCGCTGCTGTGCACGTTCACGTAGAGGCCGCTCTCGCGATAGCTTTCGAGTTGTGCGTCGCTCAGGCGGGTGCCCGGCGGCACCGACCATTCGTTCTCCGCAGTTCTTGCGAGCGGCACGATGGGCGGGCCGTTGCTGCCCGCAGCGCCCTCGTGGATGTGGGCGGCGGTGGCGGCGAGTCCCTGCGTCGTGACCTTGCCCTGGATGCTCCCGTTGCGCTCGACCCGGAAGAGCGCCTCGCCTGAAGCGTCCGTCGTCACCGGCGGCACCTCGTGGCTGCCGCTCAGCGCGATCCTCGACGGGCCGCTGCCGAGCGACGAGGCGCAGCCGCCGAGCAGCGCGACCATCGCGCAGGCGGCGATGCACATGCGTGCAGACGCTGGGGTGGACGTCATGGAAGCTCTGCCGGCCACGGCGAGAGTGGTGGCGGGGGAGTCCGTTGCCGCCGCTCAGTGCGGGCGGTACTCGCGCCAGGACGCGGCCTCCAACTCCGCCGCCTCGAAGGGCGACAGGTCGCAGGCCTCGGTCCAGGCCACGGCCGCCAGCTCGCGCAGCACGCGTTCGCTGATGTCGGGCCGCAAGGTCTCGAGGTAGCGCGCGAACAGGTCCTGCCACGGCGCCTGCGGCATGCTGGGGAAGCTGGTCCAGGCGATCATGATTCACACCTCCAGCGGCATTCGAAGCATGTCGTCGGCGGTGCGTTCGGGGCATCCGCCCTCGGCGCCGACGCAGGCAAAGGCCTCGGTCGCGAGCTCGGTCGCCACGTCGGGCGCCATGCCGTGCCGCCATTGAAGACGCTGGGCGCAGCGCCTGACCCATGAGTTGCTGGTGTCGTGTTCTGACATGGTGTGCCTCCAAAGGTTGGGACCATCGTACGGAGCCGGCCGGCGCGCGGCACTCGGCGATCCGCGCGTCCGCTTGTCGGCTGTCGCCTACATGCGCCGGGACCGCCACTCGTGTCGACGCACGAGCCGGCGCCGCTCGTCTTGGCTCGGGTACGATTCCCGCCACCATGCCGATCGAGCCTGGCGCACCGCATCGCAAGCGCGATCGAGCCTCACCGCTGCCGCGTGCGGTGTGGGTGCTGGGCTTCGTCAGCCTGTTCATGGACATGTCGTCCGAGCTGATCCACGCGGTGCTGCCGGTCTACCTGACTGCGGTGCTCGGCTTGTCGGTGCTGGCCGTCGGCGTGATCGAAGGCATCGCCGAAGCGACGGCATCGATGATGAAGCTCGTGTCCGGCGCACTGTCCGACCGCTTTGCGACGCGCAAGCCGTGGATCCTGCTCGGCTATGGCCTGGGCGCGCTCACCAAGCCGCTCTTTCCGCTCGCGACGAGCGCCGGCGTCGTCGTCGCCGCCCGCTTCATCGACCGCATCGGCAAGGGCATCCGCGGCGCGCCGCGCGATGCGGTCGTCGCCGACGTCACGCCGCCCGCGCAACGCGACGTGGCCTATGGCCTGCGCCAGGCGCTGGACACGGTGGGCGCGGTGCTCGGGCCGCTGCTCGCGACGGGCCTGCTGCTGCTGTGGGACGGCGACCTCCGCTCGGTGCTCTGGGCCGCGTCGGTGCCCGCGCTGATCGCCGTGGCGATGCTCGCCGTCGGCCTGAAGGAGCCGCCGCGCCAGGCGCTGCCGGCGGGTCGGCGCACCAACCCACTGCAATGGCGCACGCTGCGTGCCTTTCCGCCGGCCTTCGGCGCGCTGATGGCGATGGCCGCGCTGTTCGCGCTGGCCCGCCTGTCGGAGGCCTTCCTCGTGCTGCGGGCGCAGGAACTGCAAATTCCGCTGGCGATGATCCCGCTGGTGATGATCGTCATGAGCCTGGCCTACGCCTTGTCGTCCTATCCCGCCGGCTTGCTGGGCGCGGACGAGGGCCGGCGCGGGCGGCTCTATGCGGGCCTCGCAGTGCTGGCCGCCGCCTACGCCGCGGTGGGCTGGTGGAGCAGCCCGTGGGGTTTGTGGCTCGGCGTGGCGCTTTACGGCTTGCACATGGGACTGACGCAGGGCGCGCTGTCGGCGGCGGTGGCCGAGGCGTCGCCGCCCCACCTGCGCGCCACCGGCTTCGGCGCCTTCCATTTCCTGACCGGCGTGTTCCAGTTGGCCGGCGCGTCGCTCGCCGGATGGCTGTGGACCACGCAAGGGTCAGGCGTCGCCTTCTCCCTGGGGGTGTTCGGTGCGCTGGGCGCGATGCTCGCCACCTGGGGATGGGCAGCGATGCAGCGCCGGCAAGTCCCGGCCGCCTGAGCCTGGAGCGGCCGTCCGCGACAATCGAGGGCGTGACTGCTCCCCTCGACACCGCAGCCTGGCGGCTTTCCATCGCGCCGATGATGGATTGGACCGACCGGCACTGCCGCTACTTCCACCGCCTGCTGACGCGGCGCACCCGGCTCTACACCGAGATGGTGACGACCGGTGCGCTGCTGCACGGCGACGTGCCGCGCCACCTCGACTACAACGCCGAAGAGCACCCGGTCGCGCTCCAGCTGGGTGGCAGCGAGCCCGACGCGCTGGCGCACGGCGCGCGGCTGGCGCAGGAATGGGGCTATGACGAGGTCAACCTCAACTGCGGCTGCCCGAGCGAACGGGTGCAGCGCGGCGCGTTCGGCGCCTGCCTGATGGCCGAACCGCAGACCGTGGCCGATGGCGTGAAGGCCATGCGCGACGCGGTCGGCATTCCGGTCACGGTCAAGCACCGCATCGGCATCGAGCGCGACGAGAGCTACGAGTTCGTGCGCGACTTCGTCGGCGCCGTCGCCGAGGCGGGCTGCGGCGTGTTCATCGTGCACGCGCGCAACGCCTGGCTGAAGGGGCTGAGCCCCAAGGAGAACCGCGAGGTGCCGCCGCTGCGCTACGAGACGGTCCACCGCCTCAAGCGCGACTTTCCGGGGCTGGTGATCTGCCTGAACGGCGGCGTGACCGACGAGCTGCAGATCGGCGAGCAGCTGCGGCACATCGACGGCGTGATGGTCGGGCGCGAGGCCTATCACAATCCCTGGCTGATGGCGGGCTGGGACGAGCGCTTCTTCGGCGATGCGCCGCAGCCCCACGACCGCGCCGAGGTCGAGCGGCGCATGGTCGAGTACATGCAGCGCTGCGCCGCCCAGGGCGAACCCTGGTCGCGGGTGGCGCGCCACATGCTTGGCCTGTGGAACGGTTCGCCCGGCGCGCGGCGCTGGCGGCAGGTGTGGTCGGATCACCGGCTCAAGCATCTGCCACCGCACGACGTGGCGCGGCAGGCCGATGAAGCACGGCGGCACGCCGTGGTGCGCGCCCCCGAAGAGGCGGCGTCGCGTTGACAGCCGGCGAGTTGTGCTCCGCTGGCGGAATTGCTTCGGGGCTGCAAAGCAGGCCGCAAGATTTTCCGCCCGGCTTCGAGCACGAACAGGTTTTCCCGCGCGGATCGTGACTTCTTCCCGTTACACCCCTTGGCGCCGTCCTCGGGAACAACCCGCCCCGCGGTGGCACGAGGCGTGCTCGCCGCCTGCGCGTGCGATGGATTCGTGCGGTCGCGAATGCGACCTGC
Organism: Piscinibacter sp.; assembly: GCA_036401155.1. Taxonomy (GTDB): domain Bacteria; phylum Pseudomonadota; class Gammaproteobacteria; order Burkholderiales; family Burkholderiaceae_C; genus Albitalea. The sequence continues at coordinate 24,219 of DASWVR010000162.1, forward strand.
GAGGTCAGGAACCAAGCGCTCTCGGGGGAGTCGGGCTGCTTCCGATCTGAAGAATTCTGTGCGCCTTCGGCCGCCGGGTGCCAGGGGCGCTCACCAAACGGGAAAACTCAATGATTGCCTACGACGATTCGACGGTGTCTGCTCCGTTCGAGGAGCTTGCCGCTTTGCTCACCGCGCTGACGGCGCTGCGCAAGGGTGACGCGTCGGTGCGACTGCCGGCGCATTGGTCGGGGCTCGCCGGCAAGGTGGCCGACGTCTTCAACGAGGTCGTCGAGCTCAACGCCGGCATGGCCGACGAGCTGTCGCGCCTGCGCCAGGTGGTCGGCAAGGAAGGCAAGCTGAAGCAGCGCGCGTCGCTGCCCGACGCGCGCGGGTTCTGGTCCGAATCGATCCACTGCATCAATTCGCTGATCGACGACCTCGTGCACCCCACCTCCGAGGTGGCGCGGGTGATCGGCGCGGTGGCCCAGGGCGACCTGTCGAAGTCGATGGCGCTGGAAGTCGAGGGGCGCGAACTCGAGGGCGAGTTCCTGCGCACCGCCAAGACCATCAACAAGATGGTCGACCAGCTCGGCAACTTCTCCGCCGAGGTGACACGGGTGGCGCGCGAGGTGGGCACCGAAGGCAAGCTCGGCGGCCAGGCCAAGGTGAAAGGCGTGGCGGGCACCTGGAAGGACCTGACCGACTCGGTGAACTCGATGGCCGGCAACCTGACCGACCAGGTGCGCAACATCGCCGACGTGACGACGGCGGTCGCCAAGGGCGACCTGTCTAAGAAGATCGATGTCGACGTGAAGGGCGAATTCCTTACGCTGAAGAACACCATCAACACGATGGTGGACCAGCTTCGCTCCTTCGCGTCGGAGGTGACGCGGGTGGCGCGTGAGGTGGGCACCGAAGGATCGCTCGGCGGGCAGGCACGCGTGGAAGGCGTGTCGGGCACCTGGAAGGACTTGACGGATTCGGTGAACTCGATGGCGGGCAACCTGACCTCTCAGGTGCGCAACATCGCCGACGTGACCAAGGCGGTGGCCGCGGGCGACCTGTCGAAGAAGATCACGGTGGACGTGAAGGGCGAGATCCTGGAGCTGAAGAACACCGTCAACACGATGGTCGACCAGCTGCGTTCGTTCGCGGCCGAAGTGACCCGCGTGGCGCGCGAAGTGGGCACCGAAGGCAAACTCGGCGGCCAGGCCGACGTGCAGGGCGTGGCCGGCACCTGGAAGGATCTGACCGAGTCGGTGAACTTCATGGCCGGCAACCTGACCTCCCAGGTGCGCAACATCGCCGA
>DASWVR010000163.1:0-19073 GCA_036401155.1 Piscinibacter sp.
CTGAGCTTCGTGGTGTGGGCGCACCACATGTTCGTCTCGGGCATGAACCCGTGGTTCGGCTTCTTCTTCGCCACCAGCACGCTGATCATCGCGGTGCCCACCGCGATCAAGGTCTACAACTGGGTGCTCACGCTGTGGCGCGGCGACATACACCTCACGGTGCCGATGCTGTTCACGCTGGCCTTCATCCTCACCTTCCTCGCCGGCGGGCTGACCGGGCTGTTCCTCGGCAACGTGAGCGTGGACATCCCGCTGTCGGGCACCTACTTCGTCGTGGCGCACTTCCACATGGTGATGGGCGTGGCGCCGCTGCTGGTGGTGTTCGGCGCGATCTACCACTGGTTCCCGAAGATCACCGGCCGCATGCTCGACGACCGCCTCGGGCAGTTCCACTTCTGGGTCACGTTCCTCGGCACCTACGCGATCTACTTTCCGATGCACTACCTCGGCGTGCTCGGCATGCCGCGGCGCTACTACAACTGGGACGGCTACCAGTTCATTCCGCCGTCGGCGTTTTCGCTCAACGTGTTCATCACGGTGGCGGCGCTGATCACCGGCCTGGTGCAGATGGTGTTCGTCTACAACCTGATCCACAGCGCGTTGCGCGGCGCCAAGGCCCCGGCCAACCCGTGGCGCGCCGCCTCGCTCGAGTGGTTCACCCCGGACACGCCGCCCAAGCACAACAACTGGGGGCCGGCGCTGCCGGTGGTGCACCGCTGGGCCTACGCCTACAGCGTGCCGGGCGCCACCGAGGACTTCATCGCGCAGAACGCGCCGCCGGGCGACGGCGGCCAGGAGCCCGACGAACACTACGGCAAGAAGGAGGCGCTCGCATGAACGGCAGCACCGCCGACTTCAGAGCCGACGCCGCCGGCCGCGGCGGCGACGTGCCCGGGCGCCCTGCGCTCTCGGCGGCGCGCCGGCGCCGCCAGCCGGAGGCCGTCAGCGGCGTCGCGCTGTGGGTGTTCATCGGCGTGGCGACGACCCTGTTCTCGCTGTTCATCGCCGCCTACGTCATGCGCATGAGCAACGCCGACGCGGTGGCGATCGCGATGCCGCGCCAGCTGTGGCTGAGCACCTCGTTGCTGCTGCTCGGCAGCGTGCTGCTGCAGCAGGCGGCCGCGAGCGCCGCGGCGACCCGGATGGCGCACTCGCGCACGCTGCTGCTCGCGGCGGCCGCGAGCGCGCTCGCGTTCGTGCTGTCGCAGTCGTGGGCCTGGCAGGCCCTGCTCGCGCAGCAGGTCAGCGCGGTCGGCAATCCGGCAGGCAGCTTCTTCTACCTGCTGACCGCCCTGCACGGCCTGCACCTGCTCGGCGGCTTGGCGGGCTGGTGGCTGGCCGCGCGCGCCGCGTGGCGCAGGAGCGACCCCGCGGGCGCCGCGTGGCGCATCGCCCTGTGCGCGCGCTACTGGCACTTCCTGCTGCTGGCCTGGTTGGCGCTGTTCGCGACCTTCACCTGGATCACGCCCGAGGTGGCGCGTGTGATCTGCCGAACGGCTTGACATGGAGACACGCCCTTCCACCCACGTCATCCCGGCGGACGCCGGGATCCACGAACAGTCGCGGCGCGTGGATCCCGGCATTCGCCGGGATGACGGATTGTGTTTGAGCGTGAATTGGAGACATGCCCTTCCACCCACGTCATCCCGGCGGACGCCGGGATCCACGGACGGTCGCGGCGCGTGGATCCCGGTGTTCGCCGGGATGATGGTCCGCATGAAACGGTGTGCCGCGCGCAACACGATGGAGCAACCGACTTGAGGGACACGAGATTGAGCGCGACTGCCATCCCCGCCCACGACGTGCCAGCCGCTGCCGGACCGGGCGGCTGGCGAACCCTGGTCGCCGACTGGTCGTCGGACCAGCAGACCTTCCACGTCGCCTGGGGCAAGGCGATGATGTGGATCTTCCTGCTCAGCGACACCTTCATCTTCGGCATCTTCCTGACCAGCTACATGACGGTGCGCGCGTCGACCACCGTCGCGTGGCCCAACCCGAGCGAGGTGTTCGCGCTGCACATCGCCGGCGCCGACATTCCGCTGATCCTGATCGCGATCATGACCTTCGTGCTGATCACGAGCAGCGGCACGATGGCGATGGCGGTCAACTTCGCCTACCGCCGCGACCGCGTCAACGCCGCCGCGCTGATGTTCGTGACGGCGGCGTTCGGCGAGATGTTCGTCGCGATGCAGGCCTTCGAGTGGTCCAAGCTGATCATGGAAGGAGTGCGCCCCTGGGGCAACCCGATGGGCGCGGAGCAGTTCGGCTCGACCTTCTTCATGATCACGGGCTTCCACGGCCTGCACGTCACCGGCGGCGTGATCTTCCTGATCATCGTCGCCATCAAGCTGCTGCGCGGCCACTACGACCGCACGGGCAACTACCAGATCGTCGAGATCGTCGGCCTGTACTGGCACTTCGTCGACCTGGTGTGGGTGTTCATCTTCGCGTTCTTCTATCTCTGGTGAGGCACACATGACCGAAGGCACCGCGCAAGCCCCGTCGCATGCACAACCACATGCGCCGCCGCAGCAGCATCAACAGCACCCGATCGGGCTGTACCTGAAGGTCTGGCTGCTGCTGTTCGTGCTCAGCGCGCTCTCCTACATGGTCGACGTGCTGCACTTCCAGGGCTATCTGCGCTGGACGCTGATCGTCGTGCTGATGCTGCTGAAGGCGGGCCTGATCGTCGCCATCTTCATGCACATGGCGTGGGAGCGCATGGCGCTGGTGTGCGCCATCCTCGTGCCGCCGATCGCGCTGCTGGTGCTGGTGGGCATGATGGCCTCGGAAGCCGGCTACACCTTGCTCAGCCGGCTGCTGTTCTTCCGATGAGATGAAACACAGTCCTCCCGCACACGTCATCCCGGCGAAAGCCGGGATCCAGACGCCGCTCCCCCCCGTGGATCCCGGCCTTCGCCGGGATGACGGTGTGCGTGCGTCATCGCGCCCGCGCTGGCGCGCCTACCTGGAACTCACCAAGCCGCGGGTGGTCGCGCTGATGCTGTTCACCGCGGTGGTCGGCATGCTGCTCGCCACGCCCGGGGCGGTGCCCTGGCGGGTGATGCTGTTCGGCCTGCTCGGCATCGCGCTGATGGCCGGCTCGGCCGCCGCGCTCAACCACCTGATCGACCGGCGCATCGACGCGCTGATGGCGCGCACACGCGGGCGCCCTCTGCCGCGTGGCACGCTCGGCACGGCGCAGGTGGCCGCCTTCGCCGCGCTGATCGGCGCGGCCGGCATGGCGCTGCTGCTCGCCTTCACCAACACGCTGTGCGCTGCACTCACCTTCGCGTCGCTGATCGGCTATGCCGGCGTCTACAGCCTCTATCTCAAGCACGCCACGCCGCACAACATCGTGATCGGCGGCGCGGCCGGCGCGGCGCCGCCGCTGCTCGGCTGGGTGGCCGTCAGCGGCCAGCTCGATCCCGGCGCGCTGCTGCTGTTCCTCATCATCTTCATATGGACGCCGCCGCATTTCTGGGCGCTCGCCATCCACCGCCGCGACGACTACGCACGCGCCGCCGTGCCGATGCTGCCGGTGACGCACGGCATTCGCTTCACGACCGGGCGCATCCTCGCCTATACGCTGGCGCTGGTGGGCGTGAGCGTGCTGCCGTACACGATCGGCATGAGCGGGCTGCTGTACCTCGCCGGCGCGCTGCTGCTCGGCGGGCGATTCCTCTGGTTCGCGTGGCGGCTGCGGCAGGACGTGCAGCTCGCGATGCCGACCTTCCGCCAGTCGATCGCCTATCTGTTCGGCCTGTTCGCGGTGCTGCTCGCCGACCACTACGCCGACGCCCTGCTTTTGATGGGCACCCTTCCCGCGCGCTTGTGAAACCGGGCGGTTCCCCGGGGGCCGGCACCGTTCTTGCCTCTGTCCCGGGAATATGCCGGTTCCGCCGATTGCCGATGCCTCGCTGTTCGTCGTTCTCAACGCCGCCTCAGGCTCCCACGACGCCGCGGAAACCCACGCGCTGATCAGCCGGCTGCTGGCCGAGTCGGGCCGCCGCCACCGGCTGGTCATGGCACAGCCGGGCGAGCCGATCGCCGAGCTGGCGCGCCGCATGGTGTCGCAGGCCATGGCCGCGGGCGGCGTGGTGGTGGCCGCCGGCGGCGACGGCACGATCAACGCCGTCGCGCAGGCGGCGCACGATGCCGGCTGCCCGATGGGCGTGCTGCCGCAGGGCACCTTCAACTACTTCAGCCGCACCCAGGACATCCCGCTCGACACGGCGCAAGCGATACGCGCGCTTTTCGACGCCCGGCTCGAACCGGTGCAGGTCGGCCTGGTCAACGAGCAGGTGTTCCTGGTCAATGCGAGCCTCGGCCTCTACCCCGAGCTGCTGGAAGACCGCGAGCAGTTCAAGGCACGCTTCGGCCGCCATCGCGTGGTGGCGCTGGCCGCCGCCGTCGCGACCTTGCTACGTGCGCACCGCCAGCTTCGGCTGCGCATCGAGCTCGACGGCGTGGTACGGGACTTGCGCACGCCGACGCTGTTCGTCGGCAACAACCGCCTGCAACTGGAGCAGGTCGGCCTCGCGCAGGCCGGCGCGATCGAGCGCGGCCGCATCGCCGCCGTCATGCTGCGGCCGGTCGGCACCGCGGCGCTGCTCGCCTTGCTGCTGCGCGGCGCGCTCGGCACGCTGGGCGATGCGGAGCGGGTGGTGAGCTTCGAGTTCCAGCGCATGACGGTCGCGCCCTGGCTGCCCTACGGCGCGCGCGGCGTGAAAGTCGCGCTCGACGGCGAAGTGCGCCGCATGCGATCGCCGCTGGAGTTTCGCGTCTCGCGCCGGCCGCTGTACCTGCTCAAGCCCGCGCGGCAGGCCGCCCCGGCGGCGGACACGATCGCTGCTGCCGCCGCCGGCAGCGCCTGACGATGCTGCTGCACATCTCGGACCCGCATTTCGGCACCGAGCAGCCGCCGGTGGTCGAGGCCTTGCTGCGCCTGGCGGCCCAGGAGCACCCCGAACTGGTGATGCTGTCGGGCGACATCACCCAGCGCGCCCGGCGCAGCCAGTTCCGCGCGGCGCGTGGCTTCGTCGATCGCCTGGGCGACATCCCCACGCTCGTGATCCCCGGCAACCACGACATCCCGCTGTTCAACCTCGCGGCGCGGCTGCTGGCGCCCTATGCGAACTTCGAGCGCGCCTTCGGCGCCGAGCTCGAGCCGGTGCACGAGTCGGCGCGCCTGCTGCTGATCGCGCTGAACACGACGCGGCCGCGGCGGCACAAGAACGGCGAGCTGTCGCGCGAGCAGATCGAGCGCGTCGCGCGTCGCCTGCGTGCGGCGCAGCACGGCCAGCTGCGGGCGGTCGTGGTACACCAGCCGATCGCGGTGACCCGACCCGAGGACGAACACAACCTGCTGCGCGGCCACGCCGCGGCGATCGAAGCCTGGTCGGCGGCCGGCGCCGACCTGGTGCTCGGCGGCCACATCCACCTGCCCTACGTGTTGGCGCTGCACGAACGCTTGCCCGGCCTCGCGCGGCGCCTCTGGGCGGTGCAGGCCGGCACCGCGGTGTCGCGGCGGGTGCGCGAGGGCGCGCCCAATTCGGTGAACCTGATCCGATGGGGCGATGCGCTGCCGAGCGGCCGCTGCGTGATCGAACGCTGGGACTACTCGGCAGCGGCCGGCGGCTTTGGCCCCGCCGGCACGAGCACGCTCGACACCGGCTGGCGGGCGAACGATCAGCCGCCGCCGATCTCGTAGAGCGCGCCCCGTTCGGCGTCGTTCGGCGGTGCATCGCCGTCCCACGCGAGCAGGTTCATGCGCCGGTTGCCAGCGACGAGACCAAAGCGACGTCGGCCACACCGGTCGCCGGCAGCCCCAGCGCGACCTGGAACGCCTTCACGGTGCGGGACGAGCCGGGGCCGTAGACGCCGTCGGCGCGGATGTCCATGCCGCGGTCGGACAGGCCGAGCTGCACCAGCCGCACGTCGAGCCCGCGGGCGAGCGGCTGCTGCAAGGCGATCGGCCGCGTGCCCGGCTGCGGGCCGTCGTAGCAGCCGGGCGGCGCGGCGGCCAGCGCAGCGGCCGAGATCTCGCGCCCGCGCACTACCAGCGGCGGGTCGAGCGCCCACTGGTCGAGGTCGACCAGGCGGCGCAGGGCGTCCATGCGATAGACGGTGGCGCGCAGGTCGGCGCGCGGGCTGTCGGCCAGCCAGGCGCGCCGGGTCTCGACGTAGGCGCTGATCCATGCCTGCTCGCCGATCGCGGCCACCTTGCCGAACTTCGTGTCGACGCTGTCGCGGATCCTTGCCCAGGACCCGTGCACGTGGCTGTCGTAGACCACCGCGACGCCGAGCGGCGTGTGCACGCCGATGCGCTCGGCGCCGCGCAGCGCCGGGCGCCAGTAGGCCTCGTCGAAGAAGCCGTCCTGCAGCTCGCGCATCACCCGGTCGTCGGCGCAGGCGCGCAGCAGGTTGTGCAGCCGCGTGTCGTGGTCCAGCGTCAGGTCCTTGGCGGCGAAGCGCGGCAATTGAGGCCGCAGCCGGGCACCGAAGCGCGCACCGGGATGGGCGCAGTAGCGCTGCAGCAGCTCGTGCAGGTTGCCCGAGCCGAGCGTGGTCTGCGAGCGGCCGTAGGTCAGGTGGCCGGTGTCGCCGGGGATGACGGTGACCTGGCCGTACACGCCGAGCACCTCGCCGGTCTCGAAGATGTTGACGATGGCCTCGGCGGCGGCCACCTGCGACGGCGTCAGCGCGGGGGCCGCCGCACGCGCCGAGCGACGCGCACGCGCGGTGGCGGGCGGCTGCTCGAAGGCGATGGCGCAGTTTCCTTCGCCGGCCGCGGCATCCGGCGCGCAGTCTGCGACACGGTAGCCGTGCTGCTCGAGCCGGGCACGCACGGTGGCGCACTCGTCGCAGGGGATGGTGAGCCGGTGCATGGGAGCTCCTTGAGGGCGACTCGTCGGGCAAGGGTAGCCCTCGCCCGGCCGGCCGCCATCCCCAACATGAAGAACGTGGCCCGCGGACGCCGCGCGCCTCAACCGCCTTGCAGGAAGACCAGCGACGCGTTCAGGAGGTAGATGCTCAGCAGCCCGACGCTGACCCAGCTCGACACGCGCAGCACGCGCCCCTGGGGCCGCATCAGCAGGCCGATCATCACCAGCGCGCTCATCACCGCCGCGGCCACGGCCGTCACCGCGTGCACCGGCGCGGCGACGGCCAGCAGCGGGCCACGGGTGTAGAAGGCGTCGTCGACCACGAGGATGGTGGCGTTGAAGAGATTGCTGCCCAGCAGGTTGCCGATCGCCATGTCGAGCGCGCGCAGGCGCAGCGCCGAGAGCGTGACCGCCATCTCCGGCAGCGTCGTCACGAGCGCCATGAACAAGGTGCCGACGAAGCTGCGGTTCCAGCCGAGCGTGTGCGCCAGGCCGTCGGCGATCGACGGCAGCCAGCTGCCCGCCGCCAGCACCACGCATGCCGCGAGGCCGAAGCGCCCCCAGGCAGAACGCAGCGAGGGCGGCCCGCCAGGCGGCGCCGCGTCGTCGGCGGCATGGTGGTGTGCCCTCTCGTGTTCGTAGACGCTGCGCAGCGCCAGCAGGTACAGCGCCAGCAACGCGGGGCTGTACAGCCCCAGGTGCAGCAGCGCCGGCGCGCGCTCGCCCATCAACAGGCTCATCGCGACGAAGCCGAGCATCACGACGCCGAACGCCGCCGACAGCAGGTGCGTCGGGCTCGCGTGGCGATAGATCGGCTGGCGCGGCTGCATCACGTCGACGACGACGAGGAACAGCAGATTGAACAGGCAGGCGCCGAGCGCATTGCCCACCGCGAGGTTGGGCGCGTCAACCCACACCACCGAACTCACGCCCGATGCCAGCTCGGGCAGCGAGGTCACGGTGGCGAGCAGCGCCAGCCCGACCCAGCCGCCGGCGAGCCCGGTGGCACGCGCGATGAAGTCGGCGCTGCGGCTCAGTTCGTAGCCGGCGCGCGCGATCAGCGCGGCGCACACCACGAACTGCAGCAGCAGCGCGGCGAGCGTCACGCCGGCTCCTTCATGCGCCGGCGCACGATCAGCTTGCGCAGCTCCTCGGCCCACAGCACGACGCTGGCGAGCGCCGCCAGCGTGAGCAGCACCGGCAGCGGCAGCGGCACCGTGTAGAACAGTTCGTTCATGAGCGGCAGGTAGAGCACCACGCCCTGCAGCAGCACCGACAGCGCCAGCCCGCCGAGCAGCCAGTGGTTCTTCAGCAGCCCGAGGCGCAGCGCGGAGCGGGTGGCCGACTGGCAGTTCATCACGTTGAACCACTGGCACATCGCGAGCACCGTGAAGGTCTCGGCACGCACCTGCGCGATGTCCACGCCCGCGCCGACGCGCCAGGCGAACCAGCCGAAACACACGCCGACCGCCGACAGCGCCATCAGCATCACGCGGCCGAGCATCGAGCGGTCGACCAGCGCATCGTCGCGCGGCACCGGGCGGCGCTTCATCTCGTCGCCGTCGGGCGGGTCCATCACCAGGTTCACCGTCAGCGTGCCTTCGGTGACGATGTTGATCCACAGGATCTGCACCGCCGCCAAGGGCAGCGGGTAGCCGCCGAGCAGCGCCAGCAGCAGGATCACCACCTCGTCGATCGAGGTCGCGAACAGGTACAGGATGACCTTCTTCAGGTTGCCGTAGACCACCCGCCCCTGCTCCACCGCGCCGACGATGGTGGCGAAGTTGTCGTCGGTGACGACGATCTTGGCCGCGCTCTTGGCGACCTCGGTGCCGGTGATGCCCATCGCCACGCCCACGTCGGCACGCGCCAGCGCCGGCGCGTCGTTGACGCCGTCGCCTGTCATCGCGACCACCTCGCCGCGCGACTGCAGCGCTTCCACGATGCGCAGCTTCTGCGCCGGCTGCACACGCGCGAAGACCGCGATGTGTTCGAGTTCGTCGCGCAGCTCCTCTTCGCCCATGCGCTCGAGTTCCAGCCCGTCGACGGCGCGGTCGCCGTCGCGTGCGATGCCGAGTTCGCGCGCGATCGCGAGGCCCGTGAGCCGGTGGTCGCCGGTCACCATCACCGGACGGATGCCGGCCGCCCGGCATTCGGCCACCGCCAGCTTGACCTCCTCGCGCGGCGGGTCGATCTCGCCGATCAGACCGAGCAGCCGGGCGCGTCCGGCCAGCAGGTCGAAGCCGGCGGCGGGATCGAGCTCGTCGTCGTCGACCACCGCGAAGGCGAGAACCCGCAGCGCACGCAGCGCCATCGCCTCGGCCGCCGCGCGCGCGGCCTGCACGGCGGCCGCGCCGTCGCTCGTGCACAGGCGCAGCACCGCCTCGGGCGCGCCCTTGATCAGCACCTGGCGCGGCGCGCCTTCGCGGCGGTGGCGCGTGGCCATCAGCTTGGCGTCGGAATCGAAAGGCAGTTCGGCCTCGCGCGGCGCGCCCTGCCTGAGCGCGGCCGGGTCGATGCCCGCCTTCAGTGCGAGCACCAGCAGGGCCGCTTCGGTGGGGTCGCCGAGCACCGTCCAGCCGGCGCCGCCTTCGGCCGGCGGCAGCAGCTCGGCGTCGTTGCACAGCGCTGCGGCCTGCAGCAGCGTGGCGAGTGTCTTCTCGTGCACATCGGCGCATTGCCCGGCCTCGCGCAACTCGCCTTCCGGCGCGTAGCCGATGCCGCCGGCGGTGATCTCGCGCGCGCCGCAATCGCCGTGCGCGGGCAGCCACAGCGTCGTCGCCGTCATCTCGTTGCGTGTGAGCGTGCCGGTCTTGTCGCTGCAGATCACCGTCGTCGAGCCCAGCGTCTCGACCGCCGACAGGCGGCGGATGATCGCGCCACGCGAGGCCATGCGCTGCATGCCGACGGCCAGCGCGATCGTCATCGCCACCGGCAGGCCCTCCGGCACCATCGACACCATCTGGCTGATCGCCACCATCAGCACCTCGGCCAGCGGCAGCCGCCGCCACAGCCCGAGCAGCACGACCAGCACGAACAGGCCGAGCGCCGCGCCCACCAGCCAGCGGCCGAACTGCTCGATGCGCTGCTCGAGCGGCGTCTTCGCATCGACGGCCGTCTGCGTGAGGTGCGCGATGCGGCCGACCTCGGTGTGCGTGCCGGTCGCCACCACCAGCGCACGCGCCCGTCCGGCGGTGACGTAGGTGCCCGAATAGAGCATGTTGTGGCGGTCGGCGAGGCCCGTGGGCTCGGGCAGCGCCATCGCCGCCTTGACCACCGGCATCGACTCGCCGGTCAGCGCCGCCTCGGCGGCCTGCAGCTGCGCCGCCTCGAGCAGGCGCGCATCGGCACCGATCGCGTCGCCGGCGGCCAGCAGCAGGATGTCGCCCGGCACCAGTTCGCGCGCCTCGAGCATCGCTTCGCCGCCGTCGCGCAGCACCCGCACGCGCAGAGCCGAGAGCCGTCGCAGCGCCGCCATCGAACGCTCGGCGCGCCCTTCCTGGAAGGTGCCGATCAGCGCGTTGACGACCACGACGAGCAGGATCACCAGCGCATCGCCGCGGTGGCCCAACGCGGCGGCGAGCACGGCGGCGACGAACAGGATGTAGATCAGCGGGCTCTTGAACTGCCGCACGAAGGTGCGCCACAGCGGACGCGGCGGTGTTTCGGGCAGCGTGTTGGCACCGTGCATCGCGCGACGGCGTTCGGCTTCGGCGGAGGTGAGGCCGCGCTGCGGGTCGGCAGCAAGCGCGTGCAATGCGTCGTCGGCCTCCAGCGCGTGCCAGGTTGCGGCGGAGGGGGTCGAGGGGGAGTCGGGCATGGGCGCGGTGATGGCGGTTCTTCTTGTCAGGCCAGTTTCGAGGCCCCACTCTGCCAGGGATTTGACCCGGGTCAGGCACGCACGCTGCCGCGGCCGCTGATGGCCGGGTCTGATTCAGAACGCCCAGGCCATCGAGACCGCCCCGCTGCGCCGCTGCGGCAGCTGCGCGAACAGCGCGCCGGCCGGGCCGCCATGCGTGCGCCAGGCGGCGTTCAGGCGCACGCGGTTGCCCTGCCACTGCAGGCCGGCCGTCACGATGCGGCCACGATCGGCGGGCGTGACCAGCGCGTCGAGCGTGAACAGCCAATGGTCGGGCTGCCAGGCGAGCCGCACGAAGAGGTTGTCGCGCCGCAGATTGGGTGCGGCGAAGGGCGTGGCCTGCCACGCCAGGTTGCCGGCCAGGCCCTGGCGCACGCCGACCGGCAGCCCGGGCTGTGCGCCGATCGCGGACAGCGCATCGCTGCGGGCCTGCCAGCGATCCCACTCCGCGTCCGACAGCGCGGTGCCGTCGTGCCACCACTCGGCGATCACGGACTGCTGCGCCTCGCCGGTCCAGCTGGCGCCGAGCAGCCACTGCGCGGCACCGCCGCGGGTCTGCAGCCGCCAGGGGTTCGCGCTCACCGCACCCACGCCCGCGGCCTGGTCGACGCGCCAGCCGTCGTGGCGCTGCATCAGGCGCGCCGAGCCGTGCAGCGCCAGCGCATCGCTCGCCACCCAGGCAAACGCCGCGCCGGCGCTTGCGCCGGTGTGCCGGCCGGCGCGGCCGAACAGGTGCCAGTCGGCGGCGCCGGCGCGTGTGTACCAGCGCAGCGCGAACGCACTCTCGTCGGCCCGGCGTTGCGCGTCGTCGCGACGTTCGATGCGCTGCGGGTTGACCCACACCAGCGAGGTCGCCGTCTCGGCCCCGAAGTGCTCGAGCTGCAGCAGCGGGCGTCCCTCCTGCGGCAGCGCGAGCAGCGTGCGGCGCTCGGCCTGCTGCACGAAATCGTTGGGCCGGAAGCCATGGCCCACGTCCCAGCCGACGACCTTCTTGCCGGCGCTCGCCTGCCAGGCGCCGAAGTCGCCCGAGGCGACGAGTTCGTTGAAGCGCAGCGTCGACCCGGTGCCGCCGCCCTCGCGGCGCTCGCTGTAGAGCAGCAGCTTGGCGCTGAGTAGCGTCCAGCGGCCGTTCAGCTCGGCTTCGGCGACGGCGGTGTTGGGGATGGTCGGGGCGATGCCGGGCGCGAGCCGGTCCGCCTCGGCGAGCGCGCCGGAGGGATTGGCGCTGCGTGCGTCCCAGCGCAGGCGCAGCTCGCCGCCGGCGTCGGTGTCTGCCCAGACGGGGCGGGCGAGCATGATGAGCAGCATCGCGATCGCGCTGGGCCGTTCTACACGGCACGTCATACCGGCGAACGCCGGTATCCATGCAGGACGCCGAGCGCCATAGGGTGCCCGGGAGGCCTGCGCACGCTGGATCCCGGCCTTCGCCGGGATGACGCGGCCGATGCGCGGGGGAGATGACGCCATGCTCACTCCAGCGCCGGGTTGCGCGCCAGGAACATCGGGTTGAGCCACGCCTCGGGCACCACCCTCGGCTCGCGACCCAAGTAGCGCACCCGCGTCTCCTTGTGGTTGCTCAGCTTGTCGAGCAGCACCATCTCGGTCACGGTCGTGGGCGCGGCCGGCTGGTCGAAGACGAAGCTCGCCTGCTTGGCCAGCTTGTCCGACTGCACGTAGAGATCGGCCTTGATCGGCTCGTGGCGCGCCCTGCCGATCCACAGCTCGATGCGCTGGTAGGTCACGCCCTTGCGCGCGGCGACGAGGTTCAGCCGCAGGCAGGGCTGCGCGGCCTGGTCGCCGCCACACGGCTCCTCGCCGACCAGCGTGCCGCGGTAGTCCTGCGACCAGCTCATCGTTGCGATGTCGCCGGTCGACGCGTCGCCCAGCAGCTTCTGCGACGGCGTGATTCGCAGCGGCCGCTGGCTGCCCGGCATCAGCAGCCAGAAGTCGTCGCCCAGCATCAGCACCTTCTGGCCCTGCTCGGCCGGCGAGCGCATCAGCACCAGCGACTTGTGCCCGGCCTGCACGAACACCGTGTAGCGGCGTTCCTTGTCGGGCGTGCCGTCGCGCTTGAACACGCTCACCTGCGTTTCGACGCGCAGGTTGTCCTGGCCGGTGCGGTAGCGGTCGGCGTTGTTCAGCCAGGCGGTCACGTCGTCGCCGGCCTGCGCGGAGGCACCCGCCATCACCGCCGCGGCGAACATCGACAAACGGAAGATACTCATCGGGGATTCCTTTCAGACATGCGCCAGCGCCTCGACGACCGGCTTCTTCACCGTGCGCCGCGCGACCGCCGCCGACGCGAGCATCGACAGCAGCACCATCGCGGCCAGCGTGCCCATGTACAGCGTCGCGTCGATGACGATCTGCAGCGGGTAGCCGTTGCTGCGGCCCGGGGGAGGCGGCATCTCGACCGGAAACACCAGCAGCGCCACAGACACGGCAAGCGCCACCAGCGCGCCGAGCAGCGCACCGGCGCCGCCCAGCACCATGCCTTCGAGCGCGAACGATCGCGTGAGCTGCGCCGGCAGCGTGCCCAGCGCGCGCAGCGTGCCGATCTCGCGGGTGCGCTCGATGATCGCCATCGCCATCGCGTTGGCGACGACGAAGACCACGATCACGCCGATGATCAGCCCGAGCGCACCGAAGATGCGGTTGTAGAGCGCCTTCACGCTGCGGTAGAAGGTCGCCTGGTCGAGCCAGGTCTGCACCGCGAGCGTCGGCAGCGCGGCGGAGATGCGCGCATGCGCCGCGCCGGTGGCCTGCATGTCGCGCAGGAACACGCCGAGCGTCGAGACGCGGTCCGTCACGACCAGCTTCTGCGCGGTGGCGAGGTCGATGTAGACGAGCCGCTTGTCGATGTCGGGAATGCCGGTGGAGAACACGCCCTGCACCGTCACGTCGAGCGCGTTGAGCGCACCTTCGGTCGTGCTCGCGAGCAGCGTGAGGCTGCTGCCGGGCGTGGCCTTGAGGCTGCGTGCGAGGCCCTCGCCCAACATCACCTTGCCATGTTCGCCGCTCACCAGCACCTCGCCCGAGCTGAGCTTGAGGAACGGCCCCTTGACGGCGAACTCCGCATCGGGGTCGATGCCGGCGGCCATCATCACGGTGGACTTGTCGCCGTTGCTGATGAGGCCGGAGAACTCCACGCGCGGCAGCACGTGGCGCACCTCGGGGTCGGCGAGCAGTTGGGCCTGGAGGTTGGCGGCGTCGTCGAGCCCGTGCTGCAGCGGCGTGTCCTCGTCGCGTTCGAACTGTGCGGCCTTGCCGACGATCAGGTGCCCCGTCGTGCGTGCCGACATCTGCGCGAGGCCCTGGTAGGTGAAGAGCGCGAAGCCGCCGGCGAGCAGGATGGCCGCGGTGCCGAGCGCCGCGATGCCCACCGTGACGGCCGAGCGCCGCCGGTTGCGCAGCGTGTTGAGCCAGGCGAACTTAAGCCAACGCGAGTTCATGCACGTTCTCGGTGTGAGGGGCGCCGACGATGCGGCCGTCGAGCAAGGCGACCACGCGGTCGCAGCGGCGCAGCAGGCGCGCATCGTGGGTCGCGACGAGGAAGGCGGCGCCCTGTGCGTGGCCGACCTCGCGCATCAGGTCGAGCACCTGATCGGCGGTGTGCGAGTCGAGGCTCGCGGTCGGTTCGTCGGCGATCACGAGGCTCGGCCGCTTGACCAGCGCGCGTGCGATCGCCACCCGCTGGCGCTGCCCGCCCGAGAGCGCGTCGGGGCGGTGCCCGGCATGCTCGGCGAGCCCCACCGCCGCCAGCATCCTCGCCACCCGCTCGCGCCGCTGCGCCGGCGGCACGCCCGAGAGGAACAGCGGGTAGTCGACGTTGTCGGCCACCGTCATCACCGGCACCAGGTTGAAGCCCTGGAACACGAAGCCGATCGTGTCGCGGCGCAGCAGCGTGGCCTCGGCCTCGCCGATGCCGCTGACCTTGCACCCGCGCAGCAGCACCTCGCCGGCGTCCGGCCGGTCGATCAGCCCGGCGATGTTGAGCAGCGTGCTCTTGCCGCTGCCCGAGGGGCCGGTCAGCGCCAGCAGTTCGCCGGGCTGAAGCTGCAGGTCGACCCCTTGCAGGGCCGGCACCACATGGCTGCCCAGCCGATAGGTCTTGCGCAAGCCGCGCAGGTCGAGCACTGCGGTGTTCATGGGTTGAGCCCCTGCAGCCTGGATTGCGCCTGCGCCGCCTGCGGCGCGCCGCTCGCCACCACGCGCTGCAGCCACTGGCGTGCGTGTTCGGGCCGCCGGTCCTTCGCGGCCTGGTCGGCCGCGAGCATCCACACCGTGGCGCGAAACGGCAGCGGCGCCGAAGCGAACAGCGGGTGCTGCAGCACCTCGTCGAGCAGGCGCACCCCTCGCGGGTGGCGGTTGAACATCGCCGGCATGCGCAAGAAGGTGTTGGCCGCGACGAAGCGCGTTTCCAGGCTCGCCGGCACCTGCCGATGCAGCAGCGCGTCGTGCCGCGCGTCCAGCATCGCGAGCGCCTTGTCGATCTGCGCGAGGCCGTCGTCGGCGAAGGCGAGCTTGCGCCACGGCAGCATCGTCGTGGTGGCGCGCATCGCGGTGGCTGCGCCGCTGTAGGCGAGCAGCACCGGGTCGCCGGGTTCGCTCGCGGCCAGCCGGCCGAACTGCTCGGCCGCCGACCCGATCGCAGTGGCATTGCCGCTCGCCGCGGCCTGCTGGAATTGCCGGAGAGCCGCCTCATGGTCCGCCGCCGGCACGGCCGCCTGCAGCGGAAACGCGAACATCAGCGGGGCAGCGCTGCCGGCCGCCGCGGCAGCGAGCAGCGCGCGGCGGGTGGGCATGGAAGGGGTGGTGTTCATCGTCGTCGCTCCATCGGGTGTCGATGGAAGCGACTGTGCGAGGCGCCACCGGGGCGCGCGAGCGGCTTGCGACGAAACGCCGACGATCGGCGCGAAGCGCCGGCTTCGCGGAGCGAGCGCCGCCCGGGTCCTAGCGCACGTTGATCACGCGCGTGCCGAGCAGTTTGCCGCCCACCCGGTCCAGCACGTTGACCTTGGTCTGGCGCGGCGTGAAACCCTCCGGCAGCGGCACGCCGCCGCGAACGGTTTCGACGTTGCCGAGCGAGAGCGACACAGGCTGCAGCGTGACGCTGGTTTCCGGCCCGCGCGCCGGCGT
This sequence comes from Piscinibacter sp., assembly GCA_036401155.1. GTDB lineage: Bacteria > Pseudomonadota > Gammaproteobacteria > Burkholderiales > Burkholderiaceae_C > Albitalea. The sequence continues at coordinate 15,886 of DASWVR010000163.1, forward strand.
GCCCGCCACCACCAGCTGCATCACGCCGGGCAGCGGCTTGCCGCCCGTGCGCTCACGCGACAACACCACTTCGTAGAGCAGCCGCCCCTCGTCGGCGCTGAAGCGCGCGGCGCGCACCTGCACCGCGCCGCCGCGCGGGTCGGGCGGCAGCACCGCGGCCAGCGCGGAGACATCGGCACGCAGGTCTTCCACCGCCCGGCGGCTGGCGGCCAGGCCGTCGGCGAGGGTCTTCTTCTCGGCGAGTGCGGCGTCGAGCTGCTTGGCGGTGTCGGCGAGTTCGGCGGCAAGGCGCTCACGCTCGCTGTCGGCACGTTCGAAGTCGCTGCGCAGCGCCGCCGCCGCGTCGGCCGACAGGCGCGGGGGCAGGTAACGTTCCTGAACGAATATCACGCCGCCGGCGCCCAGCACGGCGCCGCCCAGCAGCAGCACGAGCCAGCGCGGGACGGCGCGGCGCTTGCGGCGCCCGCCGTAGGGGTCGAATACAACGGGTTTGTGTCTTCCGAACATTCAGTGGGCCAGGTTTCGAGGAGGTTGCAACTGTGAGCGACAGCGTAACCCGCTGACGCCCGCGCGCTGCAACACGATGTCGCAGGCAGGGGCAAGCGGTCGTGGGCAGCGCCCGGACTCCTCCGCCCGCGCGGGAATCCCGATTGCTGCAAGAATGGTCCGCCACCCGGGGGAGCCGTGCGGACGGTCGCCACCGAGCGAAAGGAGCCACGATGATCGACAGCGTCGAAGTCGAGATCCCGCCCCATGGGTTGGCGGGGCTGCTGGGGCTCGCCGAACCCCAGCAGGCCCTGGTCATCTTCGCACACGGCAGCGGCAGCGGCCGGCTGAGCCCGCGCAACCAGCACGTGGCCGCCGCCTTGCGGGAGGCCGGCTTCGCCACCTTGCTGATGGATCTGCTGCTGCCCAATGAAGAACACGACCGCGCCAAGGTGTTCGACATCGACTTGCTGGCCCAACGCCTCGGCGAAGCCACCGACTGGGCTCGCCTGAACGCCGACACCGCGATGCTGCCGGTGGGCTACTTCGGTGCCAGCACGGGCGCCGGGGCGGCGCTGGTGGCGGCGGGCGAGCGCAAGAACCGCATCGCCGCCGTGGTGTCGCGCGGCGGCCGCCCCGACCTGGCCGGCGAGGCGCTCGAGGCGGTGACGGCGCCCACGCTGCTGATCGTCGGATCGCTCGACACGCAGGTCATCATGCTCAACCAGCAGGCGATGAAGCGCATGCATGGCGAAAAGGTGCTGTCCATCGTGCCCGGTGCCACACACCTGTTCGAGGAAGAGGGCACGCTGGACCAGGTGGTCGCGCTCGCCACCGCCTGGTTCAAGCGGCACCTGCATGCGTGAGCGCACCGCCCCAACGGGCAGGCCTGCGGCGCGCGCAGCGCTGACTGCGCTCGTGGGCTTGCTGCTGGGCGCCTTGCTGTCCGGCTGTGCCACGCCGGAATCGGGCATCCCCGCCGGCAGCCCGGTCGGCGCGGTGACCCAGCGCATGGGGCTGCCCAGCGGCGAGTATGCGCTGCCCGATGGCGGGCGCCGCCTCGAATACGCGAGCGGCCCCTTCGGTAGGCGCACCCACATGTTCGACTTCGATGCTGCCGGGCGACTGGTGCGCGCCGAACAGGTGCTGACCGAGGCCCACTTCAACGCCCTGCGTGCCGGCATGACTTCGGCCGAGGTGCTCACGCGCATCGGCAAGCCGGCCAAGGTCTGGGCCATCCCGCGGCAGCGCCAGACCGTCTGGTCGTACCGCTACGAATCGCCGTTCTGCCAGTGGTTCATGGTCGGGCTGGATCCGCAGGGCGTGGTGATGGACACCTCGTACGGTCCCGACCCGCTGTGCGACGACGACGACTTCTTCGACCGGTTCAGGATGAGGGCGCGTTGACGCGCGCCTTCATGGCCTGCGTCGCTGCCTCACCGCCTCGGCCAGCCCGTGCAGCACCGGCACGGTCTGCGCGAAGCCGATGCAGGCGTCGGTGATCGACACGCCGTGCTTCGGCGGCACGCCCGGCACCAGGTCCTGGCGCCCCTCTTCGAGGTGGCTTTCGATCATCACGCCGGTGATGCGACGCTCGCCGCCCGCGATCTGCCGCGCCACGTCCTGCGCGACCTCGATCTGGCGGCGGTGCTGCTTGCTGCTGTTGCCGTGCGAGACGTCGACCATCACCTGCTCGCGCAGGCCGGCGCTGCGCAGCGTGTCGCAGGTGGCCGCCACGTGCGCGGCGTCGCAGTTGGGCGACCTGCCGCCGCGCAGGATGAGGTGGCAGTCGTCGTTGCCGCGCGTCTCGAAGATCGCGGCCATGCCCATCTTCGTCATGCCCATGAAGGCATGCGGCGCGCGTGCGGCAAGGATGGCGTCGGCGGCCACCTTGACGCTGCCGTCGGTGCCGTTCTTGAAGCCGACCGGGCAGCTCAGCCCGGAGGCGAGCTGGCGGTGGCTCTGGCTCTCGGTCGTGCGTGCGCCGATCGCCGCCCAGCCGATCAGGTCGGCGATGTACTGCGGGCTCAGCAGGTCGAGGAACTCGGTGCCGGTGGGCAGGCCGATCGCCGTCAGTTCGAGCAGCAGCCGGCGCGCACGCTCCAGCCCCTCGTTGATCGCGAAGCTGCCGTCCAGGTGGGGGTCGTTGATGTAGCCCTTCCAGCCCACCGTCGTGCGCGGCTTCTCGAAATACGCGCGCATGACGATCAGCAGGTCGTCGCTCAGCTCGTCGGCGACCGCCTTCAGCCGGTGGCCGTATTCGAGCGCCTGGTCATGGTCGTGGATCGAACACGGCCCGACGACGACGATCAGCCTGTCGTCCGCGCCCGTCAGCACGGCGTGGATGGCGTTGCGCGCCGCCTGGACGGTGCGCGTCGCCGTCAGCGTGCGCGGTATCTCGCGCATCACCGCCTCGGGCGTGCTCAGTTCCTTGAGTTCGGTGACCCGAAGGTCGTCTGTGGTGGTCAACACGGCTTTCTGCTCCTGGTTGGGAGACCTGCCGGCTGAAACGAAAAAGCCGCCAGGTCTGGCGGCTGTTCGGATTTTGATGCTGCAATCTTCAGATCGAGCGCAATCCTCCCGCCGCCAGCGAGCTACCGTAGCTAAAGTACCAAAACGAGGCGGTCAGGTGGATCATGCGGCTCATATAGTCGATGCGAGGGCGGTTGTCACCTGTCTGATGGAATGAAGGTTTCTCATCG
>DASWVR010000164.1:0-10735 GCA_036401155.1 Piscinibacter sp.
GGCGACTTCAACATGGGCGCGATGGAGAACAAGGGCCTGAACATCTTCAACACGAAGTACGTTCTGGCCAACCCGGCCACCGCCACCGACGCCGACTACCTCGGCATCGAGAGCGTGGTGGGCCACGAGTACTTCCACAACTGGACCGGCAACCGCATCACCTGCCGCGACTGGTTCCAGCTGAGCCTGAAGGAAGGCCTCACGGTCTTTCGCGACCAGGAGTTCAGCATGGACATGGCCGGCAGCGCCTCGGCGCGCGCCGTCAAGCGCATCGACGACGTGCGCATGCTGCGGCAGACGCAGTTCCCCGAGGACGCCGGCCCGATGGCCCACCCCGTGCGGCCCGACAGCTACGTCGAGATCAACAACTTCTACACCGCCACCGTCTACGACAAGGGCGCCGAAGTGGTGCGCATGATGCAGACGCTGGTCGGCCGTGACGGCTTCGCGCGCGGCATGACGCTGTACTTCGACCGCCACGACGGCACCGCCGTCACCTGCGACGATTTTGCGCAGGCCATCGCCGACGCCAACCCGCAGAGCGAACTGGCGCGGCTGCTGCCGCAGTTCAAGCGCTGGTACAGCCAGTCCGGCACGCCGCGCGTGACCGCGCGGGGCCGCTACGACGCGCCGTCGCGCACCTACACGCTGCTGCTGGAGCAGCACTGCGCGCCCTCCCCCGACCAGGCCGACAAGAAGCCCTACGTGATCCCGATGGCGATCGGCCTGGTCGGCCGCGACGGCCGCCCGCTCGCGCTGCAGCTCGAGGACGAAAGCACGCCGGCCAGCGGTGCATTCGCCACCGAGCGGGTGCTGGTGCTGTCGGAGGAACGCGAGTTCTTCACCTTCGTCAACGTCGACGAGGAGCCGGTGCCTTCGCTGCTGCGCGGGTTCTCCGCGCCCGTGACGCTCGCCGACGGTCTCGGCGATGCCGAGCTGTTGCTGCTGCTGCAGAACGACCCCGACCCGTTCAACCGCTGGGAGGCGGGCCAGCGCCTTGCGCTGGCCCGCCTGCTCGCCGCGGTGAACGGCGACGGCCGGCTCACGCTCGACACGCCGTTCGTCGATGCGATGCGCAGCGTGCTCAGGCACCCGACCCTGGACGCCGCCTTCAAGGAGCTGGTGCTGACGCCGCCGAGCGAGATCTACGTCGCCGAGCAACTCGATGCGGTCGACCCGCAGCGCATCCATGCCGCCCGCGAAGCCATGCTGCTGCAGCTCGCGCAGGCGCTGCGCGACGACTGGGCCGACGCTTTCGAGTCGAACCAGGTGACGGGCGGCTATTCGCCCGATCCGGTCTCCGCGGGCAAGCGTTCGCTCGCCAATCTGGCGCTCGCGATGCTGTGCCTCGATGCCGTGCAGCGCGGCGATGCCGTGTGGCCCGGCCGTGCCTACCAGCGCTTCAAGGACGCGGCGCACATGACCGACCGGCAAGGCGCGCTGGTGGCGCTGGTCGGTGCCGGTTCCGAACTCGCCGACGCGGCGCTCGCGCGCTTCTACGAGCTGTTCAGGCACGAGGCGCTGGTGATCGACAAGTGGTTCACGCTGCAGGCCACCGCGCCCGAGGCCAACGGTCGTGTGTTCGCGCGCGTGAAGTCGCTGATGCAGCACCCGGACTTCACGCTGAAGAACCCGAACCGCGCGCGCAGCCTGATCGGCGCGTTCTGCATGGCCAACCCGGCGGCGTTCCACCGCGCGGACGCTGCGGGCTACGTGTTCTGGGCCGACCGCGTGCTCGAACTCGATGCCCACAACCCGCAGCTCGCCGCGCGCATCGCGCGTGTGATGGACCGCTGGAGCCGGCTCGCCGAGCCCTACCGCGGCGCGGCGCGCGAGGCGGTCAGCCGCGTCGCCGCCAAGGCCGATCTGTCCAGCGACGTGCGGGAGATCGTCACGCGGGCGTTGGCGGACAGCTGACGCCATCTGCCAGCTCCCACCCGGTGGTGCGCCGCCCTCAACAAGACCACCGGACGTTTTCCGGAAGACCCATGACCCGAAGAATCAGCCTCACCCAGTACCTCATCGAGCAGCAGCGCCAGCACGGCAAGATACCGGCCGAGCTGCGCCTCTTGATCGAGGTCGTCGCGCGCGCCTGCAAGCGCATCAGCATCAGCGTCAACAAGGGCGCGCTCGGCGACGTGATGGGCAGCGCCGATAGCGAGAACGTGCAGGGCGAGATCCAGAAGAAGCTGGACATCATCGCCAACGAAGTGCTGATCGAGGCCAACGAATGGGGCGGCCACCTGGCGGCGATGGCCTCTGAGGAAATGGAGGGCATCTACGTCGTGCCCAACCGCTTTCCGCAAGGCGAGTACCTGCTGCTGTTCGATCCGCTCGACGGCTCCAGCAACATCGACGTCAACGTGAGCATCGGCACCATCTTCTCAGTGCTGAAGAAGCCCGGCGGTTTCGACGGCGTGAGCGAGCGCGACTTCCTGCAGCCCGGCACGCAGCAGGCGGCCGCGGGCTACTGCATCTACGGCCCGCAGACCACGCTCGTGCTCACGGTCGGCAGCGGCGTCGCGATGTTCACGCTCGACCGCGAGCAGGGCTCCTTCATGCTGACGCAGCAGGACATCCGCATTCCGCCCGACACCAAGGAATTTGCGACCAACATGAGCAACCTGCGCCACTGGGCGCCACCGGTCAGGCGCTACATCGACGAGTGCCTGGCCGGCAAGACGGGCCCGCGCGGCAAGGACTTCAACATGCGCTGGGTGGCGAGCATGGTGGCCGACGTGCACCGCATCCTCACGCGCGGCGGCGTCTTCATGTATCCCTGGGACCAGCGCGAGCCCGAGAAGGCCGGCAAGCTGCGGCTGATGTACGAGGCCAACCCGATGAGCCTGCTCGTCGAGCAGGCCGGTGGCGCGGCCACCAACGGCACGCAGCGCATCCTCGAGCTGCAGCCGGGCAAGCTGCACGAGCGGGTGGCGGTGTTCCTCGGTTCCAGGGACGAAGTCGAGCGCGTGACGGCCTACCACCGCGAAGCCGACTGAAGACGCAGCTATAATCGCGGGCTTACGCCGGTGTAGCTCAGTTGGTAGAGCAGCGCATTCGTAATGCGAAGGTCGGGAGTTCGACTCTTCTCACCGGCACCAAGACAGACAAGGGCTTGCGAGCGATCGCAAGCCCTTTTCTCTTGGCAGTCGCCAATCCGGGGCCGCGAACCCTACCCCGGCCTCACCGACGTGTGCACCACGTCGCCCTGCACCCGAAACTCGGCGACGCAGGCCGGTATCTCGGCCGACCGGGGCTTGCCGGCATTGCCGCCGATGCGCACCTGCCGGAGGCTCCAATCGATCGAGGCGACCTCCGCTTCGTCGAAGTCGACCATGCGCCGCACGCTGCGGTGAATGGCCTTGAACAAGGCCTCCTTGGCGGAGAAGACGATCGTCGCCGCGAGCTTGTCGGCGGGGCCGCCGAACAGCCGGCGCCGTTCACCGGCCGTGCAGCAGACGTGAAGGATGTCGCGCAAGACTTCGTCGTCGGCGATGAACTCCGAGTCGATGCCGATGCCGTACTTGCCCATCCTTGCCCCCACCGCCGCGGCAGCCATCGCCGAGGTGTGGGTGATCGACCCGTCCATGCCGTCAGGCCAGACCGGCTCCCCTGCCGCCCCGCGCGCCACACGCCCGGCACGGTCCTGCAGCGACTGCATGGCGTGTTCGGCGCACAGGCGGCCGGCGACGAATGCGAGCTGGCGCGAAGGCACCGAGCGGCGGATGTCGGGCGGCAGCACGTCGGCCGGCACGTCGCCGATCAGTGCCGCGAGTTCGGCAAGCGGCAGCATGGCCGACGCGCTGCCGGCCGGCAGCGCATGCGGCGCACCGCTGAAGAGCTGGCCCAGGTCCTGCAGGTCCAACGGCCGGGTGGCAAACAGTGCGTTGGTCAGCGACATGGGGCTGGCCGGGCGAGGTCGGGAGATGGTGCTTCCACGCCGACCATCATGCCGCAGCGCGCCCTGAACGCGGGCCTCTAACTCGGTCCGCCGCCGGCGACGCCGTGCTCGCTATGATCGCCGGTTCATTCGAGAGAGTCCCCATGCAACGCGTCATGCTTCGCTCCAAGATCCACCGCGCCGGCGTCACCCAGTGCGATCTGAACTACGAGGGTTCCTGCGGCATCGACCAGGACCTGCTGGAAGCCGCCGACATCGTGGAGTTCGAGAAGATCGAGCTCTACAACGTGAACAACGGCGAGCGCCTCTCGACGTATGCCATCTGCGGCGCCCGCGGCAGCGGGGAAATCTCGCTCAACGGGGCCGCGGCCCGGCGCGCGCAACTGGGCGACCTGCTGATCATCTGCACCTACGCCCCGATGAGCGCCGCCGAGGTCGAGAAGCACCGTCCGAGGATCGTGTTCGTCGACGAGAAGAACCGCATCACCGGGCTCAAGGGCGGCGACTGACTCAACTCAGCTGCGTCCACTCGGTGATGCCGGTCGGCTCATCGCCCCACACCGTCTGCCCGGTGCGCTCGGTGCCCCAGGCGGTGTCGAGTTCCATGCGGCGGATCTCGTCGACCGCGCCTTCGTCGGCGCCGCCGACCTTGCGCACCTGCGCGCGTGCGAGGCGCTCCATCAGCCGCAGGTCGCGGGTGGTGAGCCCCAGCGCCGCCTCGGCCCACTGCTCGACGATCTCCTTCAGCGATTCGTAGGTGATCGGCGCCGCCGAGCGCTGCGCCTGCAGTGCGGCGAGCGTGCCGCGCAGGCGCGGGTCGACCTGGCGCACCACGGTGTCGATCGCGTCCTCGCCCTCGCCGTCGTCGACGACCAGGTCGACCAGGCCGCGGCGGAACAATTGCTCGGCCGTGTAGAGCCGGCCCGACAGCACCATCTCGTTGGCGACGACGAAGCCCGCCTTGCGGATCGTGAAGTTCCACGCCCCCATGCCCGGGAAGAGGTTGAACAGCACCTCGGGAAAGCCCGCCTGCGCGCTGCGCTCGAAGATGACGCGGTGGAACGGCAGCACCGATTCGAGCCCGCCGCCGAGCGTGTCGCCCTGCACCAGCACCGTCGTGTGCACGCCGCGGCGGGCGGCGTTCTCCAGCCACCACACGAGGTCGATGCAGCGGCGCCCGTAGAGCTTGAGCGAGTCGAGGTCGCGCGCACGCACCAGCAGCACGAACAGCGCCAGGTCGCCGCCGAAATTGAACACGCCGGTCACGTCGGACGACAGCACCAGGTGCCGCACCAGCCCCGGGTGGGCGGCGATGTCGTCGAGCACACGCTGCATCTCGGCCAGGCCCGCCAGGCTGTAGCACTGGATCGGCGTGACGCAGGTGCGCACGCGCAGCAGCGCGAGGTCGCTGCGCCATTCGAGACGCAGGTACTTGTACTGCCGGCCCAGCAACAAGGGCAACCCGCCGGAACTCATACGGCTTCCACGATGCGCGTGAAGTGATGGAAATTGACGAGCGTCGACTCGACCACGGCGTCGCAGGCGTCGCGGTCGGTGAGCGTGTTGAGCAGCTTGCTCAGCTGCGCCATGTGCACGGTGTCCATGGTCGCATGCGAGCTGATGAACGACACGCCGCGGTCGTCCTCGAGCAGCAGGGACTCGCGTATCGCCGACGCGAACGGCCCGCCGTAGACGGAGGCGATCACCTCCAGCGCGTACATCATGCCGAGCACCGAGCCGGGGTGGCGGCGGTCGGCCGCCCAGTGGTTGTAGCCGTTCAGCGCCAGGGTGTATTCGCCCGGGGCGTGGGCCACGGTGGCCTCGGGCTGCACGCCGATCGCCTGCAGGTCGTTCATCACCCACTGCTCGTGCCCCATCTCCTCGTGCATGTGCTCGTACAGGTAGTGGCGCACCTGGCGCAACGAGTCCGGCATGCGGCTCGCCGCCACCGCGCACACGGGATTGAACTGCCACACGATCGGGTACAGCTCGAGCAGCAGCTTGCGGTAGCGCTCCACCGGCAGGCCATGGGCGACCGCGTCGAGCACCACCGGGTGGGTTTCTAGCGCGCGGCGCGCTTCATCGGTGCGGGTCACCAGCTCCGCAAAAAAAGGCAACATCGAACTCTCCAACGACTCGTTTGTGAAAGCGCACGGCATGCCGTCTGGCGGGCATGCTCGGCGCAAGGGCTTCTTCTCGATATCACAACCACGTCGACAGCACGTCACGCAGCTGCGCGCGCGTGAACGGCTTGGCGAGGTGGGCATCCATGCCGGCGGCGCGCACCTGCGTCACGTCTTCGTCGAAGGCGTTCGCGGTGACGGCGACGATCGGCAGGCGGCGCAGGCCGAGCTGCACCTCCCGCGCGCGGATCACCTGTGTCGCGGTGAAGCCGTCCATCACCGGCATCTGGCAGTCCATCAGGATCAGCTCGATGTCGTGCCGCTCGAGCTGCTCGAGCGCATGCTGGCCGTGCTCCGCCTCGACCGCCTCGTAGCCGAGGGAGCGCAGCATCTGCGTGGCGATCAGGCGGTTGACGGCGTTGTCTTCCACCACCAGCACCGAGCCGGTGCTGCGCAGGTCGGGGCCGAGCGCTCCCATGGCCGAGTCGGGCACTGCCGACTCCGGCAACCCATGCTCGGCGAAGTGCAGGGTGAAGAAGAAGCACGAACCGTGGCCGAGATAGCTCTTGACCTGGATGCTGCTGCCCAGGGCCTCGACGATGCGCTGGCTGATCGCGAGCCCGAGCCCGGTGCCGCCGCGGCGCCGGTTGCGATTGCCCTCGATCTGGTGGAAGGGCTGGAACAGGTGGCGCTGCGCTTCGGGCGAGATGCCGATGCCCGAATCGATCACCTCGAACAGCACGCCGCGCCGATCGCCCTCGTTCGCCACCGCACTCAGGCGCAGGATCACCGAGCCGTGTTCGGTGAACTTGATCGCGTTGCCCACCAGGTTGAGCAGCACCTGCTTGATGCGCTGCGCATCGCCGACCACGCGGTCCACCACGTCGTCTTCGAGTTCGAGCAGAAGCCGCACTCCCTTGCCGTCGGCGTTGGCACGAAACAGCGCCGCCACCGACGCCGCGAGGCCGTGCAGCGACATCGGCGCCAGGTTCATGCTGAGCTTGCCAGCCTCGATCTTCGAGTGGTCCAGCACGTCGTTGAGGATGGCCATCAGCGACTCGCCGGACGAAGCCGCCGTCCTGGCCAGGCGCCGCTGCTCCGGGTCGAGGCCCGAACGGCCAAGCAGTTCGAGCGCTCCCAGCACGCCGTTCATCGGCGTGCGAATCTCGTGGCTCATCGTCGCGAGGAACTGCGACTTGGCCAGGTTCGCGGCCTCGGCGGCTTCCTTGGCGTGGCGCAGCGATTCGTTGGCGAGGTCGGACTCCAGGCCATGGCGGATCGCCCGCACGGCCGTCTCGCGGAACTCGCGAGTCGCGACATACATCGTGAGCCCGAAGATCACCACCAGCAGCGCGAGCGGCACCGAGCGCGTGCTCTCGACCAGCAGGCTCACCGCCACCACCGCGCCGAGCTGCGGCACCGCCAACAGCAGGAAGGAGCGGCCGACCAGCGACATGAAGAAGGCCGCGATCGACACCGAACCGCAGGCGATCGTGATGTAGGCCGTGGCCGTCGTGCCCTGCAGCGACGGATAGATGCCGATGGTGCTCACCACCCACATCGCGCCGGCCAGCGCGGCGTTGCCTTCGAGTTCGTGTTCGGCGCGGACCACCCTCGGCGAGCGCGCATCGAGCGAGCCCTCGTAGCGCCGCGAAATCGAGACGCGCCAGATGGCGACGCTGAATCCGAGCACCCCGGTCGCCACCGCCACCGCCGCCTGCCCCACCGCGAAGCCGAGGTAGACGAGATAGCCGACCGCCGCCAGCTGCAACGGCACACTGCGCGTGGCGGTACGCAGCGCCAGATCGACGAGCTCGTACCGAACAGCAGCGTCAGTGGGCGTGGGGTGCGTCATCGCTCGCGAGCATAGGGGCAGGCGCACTCGCGCCGGCGCGTATCGTAACCGCGCTGTCCGATATGCGAACGCTCACTGCGGCTTACGCCGCGCTGACAAGACCACGCTCACGCTCGGCCAGCGGACACGATCGCCGCTGGTCGTGCGACCATGGGTCCGGCGACACGCTCAGGCGCGTCGAACTCGAAGCGGCAACGGCACGATTGCGGCTGCCCTCCCGGAGCGTTTCATTCGGAGCACCCATGGCACTCGACCACGCACAACCCGGCCAGGTCATCGACATCGCGCCGCTCGGCGACGCGCTGCAGCAGGCGGCCACCCACGCGATCCTGAAGACCCGCGCGCTCGAGCTGATCCGCGTCGTGCTGCGCGAGGGCGAGGCGCTGCCGCCGCACAACGTCCACGGCGAACTCACGCTGCAATGCATCGAAGGCGCGGCTGAGATCGAGATGCCGGGATCGGCTTGCACGCTGCGCGCCGGACAGCTCGTGTTGCTGCCCGGCGCAGTGCAGCACGGCGTGCGGGCATTGCAGGACTGTTCGCTGCTGCTGACGATCCAGTTGCCCGAAGGGCGCCCGGGCAGCGCCTCGTCGACAGGCGGCTGACGCGCGCAGGGCCTACGCGTTCGCGGGCAGGTCGCGCCATGCCGCGGCCAGCTCGCCGACGAAGTCCTCGAAGCGTGTCGGTGTGGTGTTGCCCGCGTGCCGCCCTTCGCGCGGCTGCACACGACCGGCGTTGATGGCCTGCACCATCTCCACGTACAGGCGGGCGAAACTCTCCGACACGCCACCGCCCACCAACGCCTGCGCCATCTCCTCGCCGGGCAGCTGAACGTAGGCCAGCTCGGGCAGGCCGATGTGCGGGCCGAGGATGCGCGCGGCTTCATCGTGGCTCAGCTCGCGCGGACCCAGCAGTTCGCGCACCTGCACGCCGTGCCAGTCCTGCGACACCAGCGCCCGCGAGGCGGCGTCCGCGATGTCGCGCGTGGCGATCATCGGGACCGCCAGCTGCGCGGCCACCGCGTCGGCATGCACGCCGAGCTGGCGGATCACCGGCAGCGCGTCGTGGAAATTCTCGAAGAACGAGACCGGGCGCAGCAGCATCAGATCGATGCCGGCCAGCTGCTTGAGCCGCTCCTCCTGCGCATGCAGCCCGGCGATCAGGCCCGTGCCTTCGGCGCGTTCGGCGCCGAGGCTGCTCAGGAAGACCACGCGGCGCACCCCGCTGCGCGCGAGCGCCTGCGCGGCGGCTTCGCCCTCGCGGGCCTGCTGCGCCGCGTAGTCGCTCGCGCGCCGGTCGGTGGGCAGCAGCGTGTAGGCCGCGTCTGCGCCCCCGAAGGCGTCGGCGAGGAAGGCGGCGTCGCTGATGTCGCCGGCGAACGGCTGTGCGCCCGCGCGCTCCAGCGCGGCGAGCTTGCCGGCCGAGCGTGCGAGCGCGCGCACGCGGTGGCCGGTGGCGAGCAATGTGGCGGCGATCTTGGCGCCGGTGTGACCGGTGGCGCCCATCACGGCGATGTCCATGGGTGTACTCCGAAGTGGTTGCGAGGGGCTCCACTGTCGGCGCGGCAGGCGGCGCGCTCAATGCCTGCGCGTCGCTGCTTCATGCCCGATCGTCCAGCCTGCCTGGACGACGGGTGGGCGCACGGCCGATACTGCCTGCATGAAACTCGTCGACAAGGAGCAGGCCTTCGCGCCGGCCGACCCGCTGGGCGAAGCGCTCCACTTCCTGCGCATGAGCGGCACCTTCTACGTGCGCTCGGAGTTCAGCGCGCCGTGGAGCGTGGCGATGCCGCCGACCGACTGGCTCAGCTTCCACGTCGTCACCGCCGGAAGCTGCTGGCTCGAGGTCGATGGCCAAGCGCCGCGCCTGCTGCGGGCCGGCGACCTGGCGCTGGTACCGCATGGCGAAGGGCACCGGCTGGGCAGCGCGCCGGGGGTGTCGCCGGCGCCGCTGTTCGACCTGCCGCACGAACACGTCAGCGAGCGTTACGCGATCCTGCGCCACGGCGGCGGCGGCACGCCGGCGAACCTCGTATGCGGCGTGGTGCGCTTCGACCACCCTGCGGCGCATTCGCTGCTGCGGCTGTTGCCGCCGGCGATCGTCATCGAAGGCGGGGACGTGTCGCAGTCCGAATGGCTGCACACCACGCTGCGTTTCATGGCCAGCGAAGCGCGCTGCCTGAGGCCGGGCGGCGACACCGTGATCACGCGCCTGGCGGACATCCTCGTGATCCAGGCGATCCGCGCCTGGATGGCGCAGGCGCCGGCCGCGCAGACCGGCTGGCTCGGCGCGCTGCGCGACAGGCAGATCGGCCGCGCCATCGCGCTGATCCACCGCGACCCGGCACGCCCCTGGACACTCGCCTCGCTCGCCGCCGAGGTGGCGATGTCGCGCTCGGCCTTCGCGGCGCGGTTTTCGCAGCTGGTCGGCGAGCCGGCAATGCATTACGCGGCACGCTGGCGCATGCACGTGGCGCTGACGCGGCTGAAGGAGAGCGACGCGCCGCTCGCCGACCTGGCAGGCCGCATGGGCTACCAGTCGGAGGCGGCGTTCAGCCGCGCCTTCAAGCGCGTGATGGGCATGTCGCCGGGTGCGGCAAGGCAGGGCGCGCCGGCACGCGCGTGAACTGCAGCACGCACGTGCGGCTGCGCGCGTTCGGCGCTCAACTTTCGCTGTTTCCAGCCGTAAACAGGGCGAGACCGATTCTGCCGTCGGGGCGTGCGATCGCACCGGCGCGGCTGGAAGCCGGCCCTCTTCACCGCTGACACAGGGAGCCAGTGTGGACATGAACGTGCCGCCATCGGTGCGGGAAGTGGCGCGTGCCGGCGAGCGGCTGGATGAGCTGCTCGCGCGCGA
>DASWVR010000165.1:0-9573 GCA_036401155.1 Piscinibacter sp.
CGGCGTCATCGTCCCCATCGTCGACCTGCGCGTCAAGCTCAACTGCGAGAGCGTCGAGTACAACGGCTTCACCGTCGTCATCGTGCTCAACGTCAAGGGCCGCGTCGTCGGCGCCGTCGTCGACTCCGTCTCCGACGTGCTCGAGCTCGGCGCCGGCACCGTCAAGCCCGCCCCCGACATGCACACCTCAGTGGACACCAGCTTCATCACCGGCATCGGCAGCATCAACGAGCGCATGCTCATCCTCATGGACATCGAGGGCCTCATGACCAGCGCCGACATGGGACTCATCAACAGCGCCTCGTAGCCTTGCCCCGCTCTCTCTCCGGCAGTACCACGACATCAAGAATGAAACGCCTCTCGCTCGCCCAAAGACTCTGGATTCCCGCCGCCACGCTCGGCGTCGTCATCGTGGTGGTGATGGCGGCTGCGGCCATGCGCACGACAACATCGCAGGCCGCCGCCTCGGCCGAACAGACGGCACAGCAAAGCAAGCTCGAACTCAGCGCGCGCTGGATGGGGCTGGCCGAGGCCAACGCAGCGCGCGGCATGGCCAGCGCCCTGAGCGCCGACGCGACACTGGCCGATCAACTCAGGCATGACAGCGAGGCCACCGCTCAGCGCATGGCCGCGATCGCCGCGCAGCTCGAGACGGGGGCGACGACCGCACAGGAGCGCGATGCGCTGCGCGCGATCTCCGAGCGCCAGCGGCCCTTCGTCGCCGCACTCGCCGAGGCGCAGGCGCTGCGCGCAGCCGGCCGCCAGGACGAGGCTCAACTGCATCTGAAGAATACCGCCGGCCCGGCGCTCGCCGCGATGCTCGGGGCGCAGCAGCAGCTGGTGTCGATGCACGAACTGGGCGCACGCCAGCTGCGCGACAAGATGGGGGCCGAGCGCATGCGCACCGTCTGGCTGGTGGGCGGCATCATGGCGGTCATCACGGGGCTGATCGCGATCGGCACCTGGCTCCTGCAACGCACGATCTGCCCGCCGCTGCGGCAGGTGGTGCAGGTGGCGCAAGCCATCGGCGCCGGCGACCTCACGGTGCGCATCGACAACATGCGCGAGGACGAGATCGGGGAGGTGCTGCGCGCGCTGCAGCAGATGGGCGAATCGCTTGCGCGCATGGTCGGCGACGTGCGCATCGGCGCCGACAGCATCAACACGGCAAGCACCGAGATCGCGTCGGGCAACCAGGACCTCTCCAAGCGCACCGATCAGACGGCGTCGAGCCTGCAGCAGGCGGCCTCGTCGATGGCGCAGCTCACGGGTGCGGTCAAGCAGTCGGCCGACTCGGCCCGCCAGGCCAATCAGCTCGCCTCGTCGGCCGCCGAGGTTGCCGCGCGCGGTGGTGCCGTCGTGTCGCAGGTCGTGCACACGATGAACGACATCAACACGAGCTCGAAGAAGATCGCCGACATCATCGGCGTGATCGACGGCATCGCCTTCCAGACCAACATCCTCGCCTTGAACGCCGCGGTGGAAGCCGCGCGTGCCGGCGAGCAGGGCCGCGGCTTCGCGGTCGTCGCCGGCGAGGTACGCAACCTCGCGCAGCGCAGCGCCGAGGCGGCCAAGGAGATCAAGAGCCTCATCGGCGCCAGTGTCGAGCGGGTCGAGTCGGGAAGCCGGCTGGTGGACGATGCGGGCAAGACGATGCAGGAGATCGTCGGCTCGGTGCAGCGCGTCACCGACATCATCGGCGAGATCACCGCCGCCGCGGACGAACAGAGCGCTGGCATCGGCCAGGTCAACACCTCGGTGGTGCGGCTCGACCAGATGACGCAGCAGAACGCCGCGCTGGTCGAGCAAAGCGCCGCCGCCGCCGACAGCCTGAAGGACCAGGCCGGCAAGCTTGCGCAGGTGGTCAGCGTGTTCCGCCTGCGCGGCGGCGCTCAGCCAGCTTAAGGCCTGTTCAGTCGGCGCTCAGCGCAGTCGCATGAAGCGCAGGCGGTCGATCAGGCTGCCCGAGGGCGTGCGGTGCTCGTCGACGATCTGCACCAGCCCCTGCTCGGCCATCTGCTTCAGCTCGTGCGCCGCGGCGTCGAAGACCAAGGGGTTCTCGAGCGCAGAACCGGCGCGCGGCAACTCCTGAGGCACACCGAACTCGGACTCAAGGTAGGCGCTCTGGGCCAGGGTTCGCATGGCGTTTCTCCGCAGATCTCCCAACAGGATCGGCGCGGCGATGTTGTCGGAATGGGGGCCGCGTTCGGCGCGAAGTGTAGCGTGCGCTCGGCGTGCCGCAAGCCGAAAAATTTCGGTCTTCGTGATGGAGCACAAGTTGCGTGACCTGATGCAAATTCGTGCCCTGCGGCGCGCGTTTCGGAGGCATCGTAAGCAAAGCCACGCCAGGTGGTGCTTTCCGACGCGGCCCCAGGTTTTATCCACAGGCTTATCCCCCGTCGCGGGGGATAAGCAGCTCCAAAACGGTGCGCAACGCGAACGCCGTGCTCAGTGGGTGCGCCCCGCCAGGTGCGCCATCGCGGTGTCGCCCGCGGCCCGGCCGACCCGCCCTGCCAGCGCGACCGAAGGCGGGAAGCTCAGCATGCGTTCGAACGCCGAGCGCACGTCGTGCGCCGTCACCGCCTCGACCTGCGCCATCAGTTCGCCGCGCGAGCGCACGCGGCCGTGCACGAAGAGGTCCTGCGCCGCGTCTTCGAGGCGCCGCGCGGGCCGCTCGAGCGCGCGCAGGCTGCGCACCGCGATCTGGTTGCGCGCACGCTGCAAGCCCACTGCATCGGTCGTGTGCGCGTGGCTCGCGAGCAGGCGGGCGACCTCGGTGAAGAACTCGTCGAGGTGCTGCGGCGTGGTCGACGCCTCGATGACGAACTGCCCGCACACGTCCATCACGTCGGCCGAGCAGGCGGCGTAGTAGACGAGTCCGCGGCGCTCGCGGATCTCATCCATCAGCGGCGAACTCATGCCTTCGCCGAACAGCGCCGCCGCGACGACGCTCGCGTGGTAGTCGTCGCGCAGCGACGGCGCCGGAAAGCCGAGCACGACGTGGGTCTGGCTGCTGCCGGCCTGGCGGCGCGAGCGCACGCCGCCCACGTAGGCCGGCGAGACGACCGTGTTGGCCTCGCCGCGCGGCATCGTGCCGAATGCCGCCTGAGCGTCGCGCAGCACCTGGTCGGCGTCCACCGCGCCGGCCACGCCGACGACGACGTTGGCGCCCGTGTAGTGGCGCTGCACGTGCTGCAGCAGATCGTCGCGCGTGAAGCGCTCGATGTTGCGGCGCTGCCCGATCACCGCCTGCGCCATCGGGTGCTTGCCGAAGCAGGCACTGTCGAACAGCTTGTAGGCGGTCGACATCGGATCGTCCTCGTCTTCGAGCACCTCCTGCAGGATCACCCGCCGCTCGCGCTCGAGTTCAGCCTCGGGAAAGCTCGCGTGGCGCACGATGTCGCCGAGCATCCGCACGAACTGCCGGGCGTGGCGCGCGAGGCCGTGAATCTGGAATGCGGTGTGGTCCTTGTCGGTGTAGGCGTTGACCTCGGCACCGAGGCGCTCGGCGTCGAGGTTGATCTGCTGGCAGCTGCGCTCGTGCGTGCCCTTGAAGGCCATGTGCTCGACGACGTGGCTGATGCCGTTCAGGCGCGGGCTCTCGTTGCGGCTGCCGCTGCGCACGAACACGCTGACGCTGACCGTGTCGAGGTGCGGCAGCCGGATCGTCACGACGTGCACGCCGTTGCCGAGGGTGGAGACCGTGGTGTCGCGGTCGCAGGAAGGCAGGCTCATGCGCCGATGCTAACTGCGGCCTGACGACACCGGATGCAAGGGCGTTCGCCGCCGCGGCGGCGCGCGTCGACAATGCAGCATGACTGCCCCCGCCGGCGTGCCGGCCGCAAGCGCCGCCGAGCTGCGGCTCGCCTACCTCCTGCTCTTCGTCACGCCGGCGATGTGGAGCGTGAACTACCTGGTCGCGCGCTGGGCGCCCGGCGTGATCGCGCCGCATGCCCTGGCGCTCGGCCGCTGGGCGGTGGCGGCGCTGCTGCTGGGCATCGTCGCGCGGCACGAGCTCGTGCAGCGGCGCGCGCTGATCATGCGCGAGTGGCGCCAGTTCATCGTGCTGGGCGCGCTCGGCATGTGGATCTGCGGCGCCTTCGTCTACATCGGCGGGCGCAGCACCACGGCCGTCAACATCGGGCTGCTGTATGCCGCCTCGCCGGTGTTCATCGCGGTGGCATCGGGCCTGTTCCTGCGCGAACGCATGCATCCTCTGCAGTGGCTCGGCGTCGCGCTGGCGCTCGCCGGGGTGTTGCACATCCTGATCAAGGGGAACTGGCAGGCGCTGGCGCTGGTGCGCATCAACCCCGGCGACGCCTGGATCGCCGTCGCGGTGGTGAGCTGGGCCGCCTATTCGCTGCTGCTGCGCGCCTGGCCCTCGGCCTTCGGCGCGTTGGCGCGCCTCACGCTGATCGCCTGCGGCGGCATCGTGGTGCTGATCCCCTTCACCGTCTGGGAGGCCGTGGCCTGGCTGCCCTCGACCTGGTCTTGGGCCGGCGTCGGCCTGGTGCTGGCTGCGGCGCTCATTCCCGGCGCGGGCGCGTACGCCGCCTACTCGACCATGCAGCGCACGCTCGGCGCGGCGCGCGTGGGCATGGTGCTGTACCTCGGGCCGCTGTACAGCGCCGGCCTCGGCTGGGCCGTGCTGGGCGAGCGCATCGAGTGGTTCCACGGCGTCGGCGCGCTGCTGATCATGCCCGGCATCTGGCTGTCGACCCGGCGCTGAGCGCTGCGCCTCACGTCGTCAATGCCAGCAGGATGTCGGCGTACCAGGCGCAGTTCAGTCCGAGCGATTCGTCCTGCACGAGGTCGCGGTCGCCCATGTCCATGCGCGCCGAATGCACGCCGAGCAGCAGCCACGGCAGCGCCGCCGTGGCCGCCGACGGTGCCGGGTCGCGCATCACCACCGGCGCGCCGCTGGTGCCCCGGTGGGTGCGCGCGTCGGTGAGAAAGAAGCCCTGCCCCTGGAAACGGATGCCGAACGCCGAGGCGGCCACCGCCTGGCGCACCACCGGCAGGTGATGCACGGCATCGTGGAAGCCGAGCGGAAAGCCAACCACGAGCAGCGAGCTGCCGATGCCCACGATCGACTCGACGGCCGGCAGGTGTGCCGGCGTGAACGCGTGCAGCACGGTCGTTGAGGGCAGCCGGCTGCGCTCGAGTTCGAGCACCGCGACGTCGATCTCGCTGCCGGCGTCGCGGCCCTGGCGCCACACCGCCTTGGCGTTCCGATACAGCAGCACCGAGAACCCGGTCGACTGCGTGAGGTTCACCGCATCGAGATGCAGCTCGATCTCGAGGCGGTCGGGAAAGTGCCCGCTCGCCTCGTCGAACACCACGTGCCGGCTGGTCACGAGGAACAGCCTCCCGTCGCGCTCGAAGAAGAAGCCGCTGGCGTTCGACAACGATTGATCGCCGAGAAAGGTCGAGACGCGCGCCGCGGCGAGCAGAAGGGGATCGACATTGCTCATGGTGCGGCCTCCGACGTGTCGGACTGACCTTACCACCGCGCGCCGCGCGGCGCGCGCTCCACAATCGGTACATGAACACCCCCATCCCCCTCACCCACGAGTTCGGCAAGCCGGAGAGCGGCTGGCGGCGCGAGCTCTACACGATCATCTTCGAATCGGACACGCGCCGCGGCTGGCTGTTCGATGTCGCCGTCATCGTCGCGATCCTGCTCAGCGTCGCCGTGGTGATCGCCGACAGCATGCCGTCGGTGCTGGCGGAGCACGAGCGCGCATTGCGGATCGCCGAATGGGTGTTCACCATCCTCTTCACGGTCGAGTATGTCGCCCGCCTGCTGTGCGTGCGCCAGCCGCTGCGCTACGCGACCAGCTTCTACGGCGTGATCGACCTGCTGGCGGTGATGCCGACCTACCTCGCGCTGCTCTGGCCCGAGGGCCACCTGCTGATCGACGTGCGGGTGCTCAGGCTGCTGCGCGTGTTCCGCATCTTCCGGCTCACCGCCTACCTCGCGGAGTTCCACCAGCTCGGCCGCGCCCTGCAGGCGAGCCGGCGCAAGATCTTCGTCTTCATCTCGTTCGTGCTGATGATGATGCTGGTGATGGGCACGCTGATGTACGTCGTCGAGGGGCCGGAGAACGGTTTCAGCAGCATCCCGATCGCGATGTACTGGGCGATCACCACCATGACGACGGTGGGCTTCGGCGACATCACGCCGCACACCGATTTCGGGCGCATGATTGCCTCGGTGATGATGCTGATGGGCTGGGGCGTGCTCGCCGTGCCCACCGGCATCGTCACCGCCGAGATGACGGCGCAGCGGCGCGGCTGGGGTGCAAGTGCGGTGTTCCGGCGCTGCGGCGCCTGCGGCGCCGACGGGCATGCGGAAGACGCCGCCTTCTGCTGGCGCTGCGGCGTGCCGCTGGCCCGCGAAGCGGGGAACGGGCGGCCCGGCGGCGACGATTGACGGCCCGGGGGCCGGGGCCCGGTGGCACAAAGGAAGAAGGGGCCTCGCGGCCCCTTCGGTATCGCTTCAGCGTGGCTTTCAGCGGCCGGTACACCCGTAGGTTCCGATGTAGTTCTTGGCCGCCAGCGCCTGCACCAGGCCGTAGCCGAACTTGGTGTCGCGTCCTTTCGCGCCGAGGTCCATCGCCGTCGCGTTGAGGGCGTTGCGGATGTTCGCTGCGGTGCAGTTCGGATGGTGGCTCCACACCAGCGCGGCGACCGCGGAGACATGCGGCGTGGCCATCGAGGTGCCGTCGAAGTAGGCGTAGTGGCTCGCTGTCACGCCGGCGCTGGCCGTTGCTCCGGCCTGAGCCTTCAGCGCCGCGCCGTCGGTGTCGGAAACGCCCAACGACGGAATCGCCGTGACCGTCTCGCCCATCGTGCCGTACAGCATGCCCGCCACGTTGTTGTAGATGACCGCCGCCACGCCGCCGCCGGCCTGGCAGTTGAGCACCTTCTCGGCGAAGGTGTTGGTGCCGCGCTGGATCAGGCAGACCTTGCCTTGGGCGCCGGCGCAGGCGGCCGTGCCGGCGCCGCAGTCGAGCAGCGCACCCGACGTATTGCCGAGGGGCGAACCGTCCATCGCCGCCGCCGCGTAGCTGGTACTGCCCACACTGAGCGATGCATCGCGGCCGGTCCCCATCGGCACCGTCGACAGCACCGACACGCCGGGGGCGGCGATCTCGACCGACTTGTTGTACTGCGAGAAGCTCGCCCAGGCCTTGTTCTCGTCCAGCGCCGCCACCGACATGACGCTCGCGTAGCCGGCGGGGTAGGAGACCCGCGTATTGCCGTCGTTGCCGGCCGCTGCGATGGAGAGGATGCCGGCCGCGTAGTGCTTGTCGAATGCCGTCTTCTCGGTGCGGCTTTGCTGCGAGCCGCCCAGCGACATGCTGATGACGTTGGCGCCGACACCAGCGCAGGTGTTGACGGCGTGGGTGAGCGTGGACGAATAGGCCCAGCCGTCGGCGCCGAACACCTTGACGATGTGCAGCTTGAGCTGCTTGTTCGGCGCGACGCCCACGACGCCTAGGCTGTTGTTGACCGCCGCGACGGTGCCGGCCACATGCGTGCCGTGGCCGTTCTCGTCGGTCGACCACAACCCAGTGCCGACATCGTTGGTGCCGTCCACGACGTTCTGCGACAGGTCTTCGTGGGCACGCTCGTAGCCCGAATCGATGATGCAGACCTTGCGACTCGACGCGGCAGTGTCGGGCAGCTGGTCGGCTTGGACCAGCTTGATGCCGTACGGCACGAGCTGGCCGGCCGCATACGGGTTGCCGGTCGACGGAGTGGCCAACGCCAGCGCATACCGCGGCACGTCATGCTCGACGTATTCGACGTTCGGGTTGCGGCGCAGCGCGGCCACGGCCGAAGCCGAGAGGTGCGCCGCGACGGCATCTTGGCGCGACAGATCCAACACGACGCGTCCGGCACTCGCGATGGCCGCGCGAGCGACACCCGCCGCGGCGTCGCTCTTGTACTTGACGATGTATCGGTCGGAACTCGGTTGCGCGGCCAGCAGCGAAGCGGGCAGCGCGACGCCGGCCAGCGCGAGCAACAGGGCCGAGCGGTGGAAGCGGAACTTCATCGACAACTCCTGGAAAAATCAAACGATGTGGTCTGCGGCGACGGGGCTCGCGGCAAGGAGCGGCCACTGTGCAAGGGGGGTCGCCGCGCGGTCAATGCGGCTAACCCGCAGCAGCACTTTCACCTCCCGTGTTCGCGGGGTGCCGAAAGTCACTTGCCGTCCTGGCGTCAGAATGCGGGTCGCCGCCGGCTGCGCGATACAGCCGCTTACCACTCGACCGCAGAGAATCCGCCCATGCAAGAGCCGCCCGTCCAGGAACTACAGCACCGCACCTTCCTGGTGATGCTGGTGGCCGTCAGCGCCGCCTTTGCATGGATCCTCTGGCCCCTGTTCGGCGCGGTCTTCTGGGCCATCGTGCTGGCCATCCTCTTCGCGCCCTTTCAGCGCCGGCTGGCCTCCTCGATGCGTGGCCGACACAACCTGGCGGCGCTGGTGACGCTCCTCATCTGCCTGGTGGGCGTGCTGCTGCCGATGGCGCTCGTGATGAGTTCGCTGCTGCGCGAGGCGTCGGAGGTGTATGCCGACGTTCAGGCCAAGCGCATCGACGTGGGCGCCTTCTTCCAGCAGTTGTATGCGGCGTTGCCGAGCTGGGTGCTCGCGCTGCTCGACCGCCTGGGGCTCGGCAATGTCGAGGACGTGCAGGACAAGCTCTCCAGCGGCATCGGCCAGGCGAGCAAGATCGTCGCCACGCAGGCGATGAGCATCGGCCAGAACACCTTCGATTTCTTCGTCAGCCTGGCCGTGATGCTGTACGTTCTGTTCTTCCTGCTGCGCGACGGGCCCAGCCTGAAGCGCCGCGTGATTCGCTCGATCCCGCTCGACGAACAGCACAAGGACCGCCTGTTCCGGACCTTCGCCACGGTGATCCGCGCCACCGTCAAGGGCAACGTGGTGGTGGCCATCGTGCAGGGCACGCTGGGCGGCCTGATCCTCTGGGTGCTCGGCATCCAGGGGCCCTTCCTGTGGGGCGTGGTGATGGCCGTGCTGTCGCTGCTGCCCGCCGTCGGCGCCGCACTGATATGGGCGCCCATCGCCGTCTACCTCCTGCTCGCCGGTGCGATGTGGAAAGGCATCACACTGATCGCCTTCGGCGTGCTCGTGATCGGGCTGGTCGACAACGTGCTGCGCCCCATCCTCGTCGGCAAGGACACGCGCATGCCCGACTACCTCGTGCTGGTGTCCACGCTGGGCGGCCTGTCGCTGTTCGGCCTCAACGGCTTCGTCATCGGCCCGGTGATCGCCGCCATGTTCCTGGCGGTGTGGGCGCTGGTGTCGGAGTCGAAGGCGGCCGGCGAGGGCTGAGCGACTGCGCACGGGTACGCCGATTGCCGCTCGACCCACAGCGGCATGAACCGCTGCTGTCTGGAAGACGATGCGATTCCTCCTCGCAACCCCGCTCTGGCGCGGCGCCCTCGGGGCGGTGCTGCTGTGCGTGGCGGCCGGCTGCAGCACCGGCGGCCGGCGCATCGCCGCCCAAGTGGAGGTGATCGCGCCGCCGATGGACCAAC
>DASWVR010000166.1:0-19231 GCA_036401155.1 Piscinibacter sp.
CTGATGGGCTTCTCGGTCGCCTTTTCGCTGGCCGCCTGCGGGCTGTTCTTCGGCTTCATCGGCGTGCAGATCGGCATCCCGGGCATGGCGTCGCTGCTGCAGGCGCTGCCGCTGCGCATCTTCGGCATCATGCAGAACGACACGCTGCTGGCGATACCGTTCTTCACCTTCATGGGGCTGATTCTCGAACGCTCCGGCATGGCAGAGGATCTGCTCGACACCATCGGCCAACTGTTCGGGCCGATCCGCGGCGGCCTCGCGCTGGCGGTGATCTTCGTCGGCGCCATGCTCGCGGCGACCACCGGCGTGGTCGCGGCCTCGGTCATCTCGATGGGGCTGATCTCGCTGCCGATCATGCTGCGCTACGGCTACGACCGGCGCATCGCTACCGGCGTGATCGCCGCCTCGGGCACGCTGGCGCAGATCATCCCGCCCTCGCTGGTGCTGATCGTGCTGGCGGACCAGCTCGGCCGCAGCGTGGGCGACCTCTACAAGGGCGCCTTCATCCCCGGCTTCCTGCTGACCGCTCTGTACGCCGGCTACGTGGTGTTCGTGTCGTTCTGGCGGCCGCAATGGGCCCCAGCGCTGCCGAAGGAAGCCCGCACCATCCGCGAGGACGACGGCTCGCCCGGCCTGCGATCGCTGGGGGTGCTGGTGGTCCTGTCGGTGGGCGCCGCGATCGTCTACGGCCAGACCCGTCCCGAGGGAACCGCGCTCGACGAGACCATCGTGCTGTCGATGTGCGTGGGCATCGGCGTCGCCTTCGCGCTCGCGGTGCTGAACCGCCTGTTCAAGCTGCACCTGCTGTCGCGCATGGCCGAGCGCGTGACCTTCGTGATGATCCCGCCGCTGGCGCTGATCTTCCTGGTGCTCGGCACCATCTTCCTCGGCATCGCGACGCCGACCGAAGGCGGCGCCATGGGCGCCACCGGCGCGCTGGTGATGGCCATGTCGCGCCGGCGCCTGAGCCTGCGGCTCATGAAACAGGCGATGGACTCGACGATGAAGCTGTCGTGCTTCGTGCTTTTCATCCTGCTCGGCGCCACCGTGTTCAGCCTGTCGTTCCAGGGCGTGGACGGACCGCTGTGGGTCGAGCACCTGTTGAGCGGCCTGCCCGGCGGCCAGATCGGCTTCCTCATCGTCGTCAACGTGCTGATCTTCCTGCTGGCCTTCTTCCTCGACTTCTTCGAGCTGGCCTTCATCGTGGTGCCGCTGCTCGCGCCGGTGGCCGAGAAGCTCGGCATCGACCTGGTGTGGTTCGGCATCCTGCTGGCGGTCAACATGCAGACCTCGTTCATGCACCCGCCGTTCGGCTTCGCATTGTTCTACCTGCGCAGCGTTGCGCCGACCGACGACTACACCGACCGCCTGACCAAGCAGCCGATCGCCCGCATCACGACCGGCCAGATCTACTGGGGCGCCGTGCCCTTCGTCGTGATCCAGGTCGTGATGGTCGGCCTGCTGATCGCCTTCCCCGGGCTGGTAGGAGGGGGGCTCGACAAGGCAGCCGATCTGGACGTGACCAACCAGAAGATCGAGGTTCAGCCGGCCGAGGAAACCAAGGAGATCGACCTCGACGAGCTTTTCGGACCGAAGAAGTAGGCGCAGGGCGGCGCGCAGGGTTGGGCGCCGCGACACTATGGTGACCAAAGGGCCGCGGCACACCAGTGCCGCGGCCTTTGTTCGTCGGATCGTCGGCAGCGCGTTTGAACGTCGATCGCGCGGCCAAGCGCCCAACGCCCATGAAAAAGCCCCGCGGACCTGCGTCGCGCGGGGCTTGCACGGTGCCCGGCGGGCACCGCAGGATCACAGCTTCTGCTGCTGCATGAAGTCGTCGAAGCCGGCTTCGGCGAAGCGGAACCAGAGGTTCTGCTCGCTGCGGAACTTGGCGTAGTCGTCGTAGACCTTCTTCCAGTTCGGGTTCTTGGCCGACAGGTCCGCGTAGAGCGCCATCGACTCCTTGAACGCCGCGTCCAGCACGTCCTTCGGGAAGCGGAACAGCTTGGTGCCGCCGGCCACCAGCTGGCGCAGCGCCGCCGGGTTCTTGGCGTCGTACTTGGCCTGCATCTCGATGTGCGCCACTGCGGCGGCGCACTCGATCACGGCCTTGTACTCGGCCGACAGGCCCTCGTAGGCCTTGGTGTTGATGTACAGGTCGAGCTGCGGGCCGCCTTCCCACCAGCCGGGGTAGTAGTAGTTCGGCGCCACCTTGTTGAAACCGAGCTTCTGGTCGTCGTACGGTCCCACCCACTCGGTGGCGTCGATGGTGCCCTTCTCGAGCGACTGGTAGATCTCGCCGCCCGGGATGTTCTGCGGCACGCCGCCCAGGCGCTCGAGCACCTTGCCGGCGAAACCGCCGATGCGCATCTTCAGACCCTTCATGTCGGCGATCGACTTGATCTCCTTGCGGTACCAGCCGCCCATCTGCGCGCCCGTGTTGCCCATCGGGAAGCTGATGATGTTGTACTTGGCGTAGAACTCGCGCATCAGCTTGAGGCCGTTGCCTTCGACCATCCACGCCGTCATCTGGCGCGAGTTGAGGCCGAACGGAATCGCACAGGCGAGCGCGAAGGTCTCGTCCTTGCCGAAGAAGTAGTACGGCGCGGTGTGCGCCATCTCGACAGTGCCGTTCTGCACGCCGTCGACCACGCCGAACGGAGGCATCAGCTCGCCGCCTGCGTGCGCGGAGATCTGGAACTTGCCGCTGGTCAGCTCGCTGACCTTCTTGGCGAAGGTATCGGCCGCGCCGTAGATCGTGTCCAGCGATTTTGGGAAGCTGGAGGCGAGGCGCCAGCGGATGTTGGCCTGGGCTTGCACGACGGCTGGGGCGACTCCAGCCGCCAGCACGCCGGCGATGCCGGCACCATGAACAAAGGAACGACGCTGCATAGGGATCTCCTGTTGTTTGCAGACAAGGCAGTGCGCGGCAAATTCTAGAAGTGGGCCTGCGGCGCCCCACCGGGATTTACCCGTGCGAGAAACAGCGGGTTTGCCCCGTCATCGGACAACGAGGCCGCGTCACGTGCCCGCGATCTTCATGCGCTCGACGAGCAGCGAGGCGATGGTCTTGCCGCCGAGCGTGTACGCATCGGCGCCGACGGCCGCGATGCCCCTGAAGATGTCGCGCAGGTTGCCGGCGATGGTGATCTCGTGCACCGGATAGGCGATGCGTCCGTTCTCGACCCAGAAGCCCGCGGCGCCGCGCGAGTAGTCGCCGGTCACGTAATTGACGCCCTGGCCCATCAGCTCGATGACGAAGAGGCCGCGGCCGAGCTTGCGCAGCATCGCGTCGAGATCGTCCGTCTCTTGCGTGAGACGGCTGCTCAGCCGCAGGTTCTGCGAACCGCCGGCATGGCCGGTCGTGCGCATCCCGAGCTTGCGCGCCGAGTAGCTCGACAGGAAGTAGCCTTGCACGACGCCGCCCTTGACGACGTCGCGCACCCTGGTCGCCACGCCTTCGTCGTCGAAGGGTGCGCTGCCCTTGCCGCGCGGCTGGTGCGGGTCTTCATGGATGTCGATGTGCTCTGGCAGCACCTGCTTGCCGAGCGAGTCGAGCAGGAAACTCGACTTGCGGTACAGCGCGCCGCCGCTGGTCGCCTGCACGTAGGCGCCCAGCAGTCCGGCGGCTACCGTCGACTCGAACAGCACCGGCACCTCGCAGGTCGCGACCTTGCGCGACTTCAAGCGCGACAGCGCGCGCTCGGCGGCGTACCGGCCCACCGCCTCGGGCGCCGCGAGTTCCTGCGGCGCGCGCATCGAGCTGTACCAGGCATCGCGCTGCATGTCGTCGCCGCCCTTGCCCGGCAGCGAGGCGATCGGCGCGACCGACAGCGAGTGCCGCGAGCTGGCATAGCCGCCGCGAAAGCCGCGTGTGTTGCCGGCGAAGAAGTGCGACTGCTGCGCCGAGACGCCCGCACCTTCGGAGTTGGTGATGCGCGGGTCCACCGCGAGCGCGGCGCTCTCGCAGCGCGCGGCGATCGCCACCGCGCCCTCGGCGTCGATGGCCCAGGGGTGGAACAGGTCCAGGTCGCGCGTGGCCGCTGCGCCCAGGGCGAGGTCCTCTTCGTCGGGCAGGCCGGCCGCCGGGTCCTCGGCGGTGAAGCGGGCGATGTCGTAGGCCGCGCGCACGGTCTGCTCGAGCGCTGCGCGCGAGAAGTCCGACGTGCTCGCGTTGCCGCGGCGCCGCCCGATGTAGACCGACACGCCGATCGACTTGTCGCGGTTGCGCTCGACGTTCTCGATCTCGCCCTTGCGCACCGACACCGACAGGCCCACACCTTCGGACACCTCGGCCCCTGCATCGCTCGCGCCGAGCGTCTTCGCCAGGCCCAGGGCGTCTTCGACCAGTTGCTGGAACTGGTCTCGCGAATAGGCAAAACCCGAGCGGCTGGCGAGGACGGCTGGAGACGAGGCGGTGGCAAGGGCCATTGTTTGTTCCCGGCGAGTCGCCGGCTCTTGTGGAGGCTGCGGACTATCATACTCACCGCCTTTCATCCCCACCGACCACGCGACCGTGCGAGCGATTCCCCCTTCTCCCGACGACGACACGGCCACGGCCCCGCCCGAGGCCGAGCGCCCCAGCAAGACGCGGCGCAAGAAGGACTCGCACGACCTGCAGGACCTCGGCGAGGCGCTGGTCGCGTTGCCCGAGAACCGCCTCGCAGACCTGGACCTCGACGAGTCGCTGCGCGGCGCGATCGACGAATACAAGCGCACACGCTCGCACGAGGGCCGGCGGCGCCAGATGCAGTACATCGGCAAGCTGATGCGCCGCACCGACCCCGAGCCGCTGCGCGAGGCGGTGGCCGCGATGCAGCTCGGGCGCGCCAAGGACTCGCTCGCGCTGCACGAAGCCGAACGCTGGCGTGCCGAGCTGATCGCGAGCGACGACGCGCTGACCCGCTGGAGCGCCGAACACCCCGCGGGCGACCTGCAGCAGCTGCGCAGCCTGATCCGCGCCGCGCGCAAGGACGCCGCGGCCGTGCCCGAACAGCGCAGCGGGCGCGCCTACCGCGATCTCTTCAAGTTCATCAGGCAGCACCACCATGGCGAATGACGAACTCGATCCCGTGCGCATCGGCATCGTGTCGGTGAGCGACCGCGCCTCCACCGGCGTTTACGAAGACAAGGGCATCCCGGCACTGAAGGAGTGGCTCAGCCGCGCGGTGCGCAACCCCATCACCTGGGAAACACGCCTCATTCCCGACGAGCAGGAAGGCATCAGCGCCGCCTTGCGTCAACTCGCCGACCAGGCGAAGTGCGACCTGGTGCTCACCACCGGCGGCACCGGCCCCGCGCCGCGCGACGTGACGCCGGAGGCCACGCTCGCCGTGGCCGACAAGCTGATGCCGGGCTTCGGCGAACAGATGCGGCAGATCAGCCTGAACTTCGTGCCGACGGCCATTCTGTCGCGCCAGGTGGCGGTGATCCGCGGGCAGGCGCTGATCATCAACCTGCCCGGGCAGCCGAAGTCCATCGCCGAGACGCTGCAAGGCCTGCCCGACATGCAGCCGCCGGTGCACGGCATCTTCGCCGCCGTGCCCTACTGCATCGACCTGATCGGCGGGCCGTACATCGAATGCGACGAGGCGGTGTGCAAGGCGTTCAGGCCGAAATCGGCAAAGAGGTAGTTCGCAGCCGCAGGCTGCTCGTGTCTCATGCTGGAACCCCCTCTCGGAGGGGGCTTGGGGAGCCACATTCCGCGCGAAGCGCTAGGGATCGGCATCGCCGATCCCTAGCGCATCAACTGCTTCAGCTGATCCGCGTCGAAGTCCTCGGCCTTCTGCGCATCGCTCGGCACGCACTCCGTGTCCTTCACGTCGCTGGAGAGCTTCTCGATCGCCTTCCACAGCAGCGTGATCTGGTGCTCGTGCCCGGCGGTGTGGTCGATGAGCCCCTTCATCGCCTGCGCCACCGGGTCGTCGCCCAGCGTCACGCCATAGGCGGTGAAGCCCTTGGGCGCCTCGCCGGCGTCGGTGTCCTTGGCTTCGACGATGCGCGCCGGGATGCCCACCGCTGTGGCACCCGCGGGCACCGGCTTGAGCAGCACGGCGTTGGCGCCGACACGCGCGCCGTCGCCCACCGTGAAGCCGCCCAGCACCTTGGCACCGGCGCTCACCACCACGCCACGGCCGAGCGTCGGGTGCCGCTTGGTGCCCTTGTAGAGCGAGGTGCCGCCCAGCGTCACGCCCTGATAGATCGTGCACTCGTCGCCTATCTCGGCCGTTTCGCCGACCACGATGCCCAGCCCGTGGTCGATGAACACGCGCCGCCCGACGACGGCGCCGGGATGGATCTCGATGCCCGTCCACCAGCGCGCCACGTTGGAGATGAAGCGCGCGGGCCAGTGCCAGCCATGGGTCCAGCAGCTGTGGGCCCAGCGGTGGAACACCAGCGCATGCAAGCCCGGGTAACAAGTCAACACCTCCCACCTGGAACGCGCTGCGGGGTCGCGCTCCATGATGCAGGCGATGTCTTCTCGTAGGCGCTCGAACATGGGGACTCGCTTCAGTGGGCTGCAAAGTTTAGCCGCAGCCCCCCCGGGCGTGCCTGGGGCGGCCCAGAGTGGCCCTGCCTGCTGCGCCCGGCGGCCGCCGGGTGGTCAGCGCTCAGCGCTCAGCGCTCGAGCATGCTGCGGGCGATGCCGCGCAGGATGTGAACTTCTTCGGGGGTCAACTGCGCGCGGTTGAACAGCTGGTTCAGGCGCGGCATGAGCTTCTTCGGCGCCGCCGGATCGAGGAAGCCGATAGCGGCGAGCGCCTGCTCCCAGTGCACGAGCACGCCGTGCACGGCCGCCGCGTCGGCAGCGATCGGTTCGGCAGTGCGCGGCTGTACGGTAAAGCCGCCCAGCGCCTGGCGCCAGTCATAGGCGATCAGCTGCACCGCTTGCGCGAGGTTCAGGGAGCCGTAGTCGGGATGGGTGGGGATGCTGAGGCAGGCGTGGCAGCGGTACACCTCGTCGTTGCTCATGCCGAAGCGCTCCGAGCCGAAGACGAAGCCCACGCGCTGCCCCTGCTGCGCGAGCGTGGCGAACAGCTCGCGTGGCGCATGCGTGGGCGGGCCGAAGTCGCGCGGCGTCATCGCGGTGGCGCAGAGGTACGTGACGCCGTCGAGCGCTTCGGCGAAGCTCGCGACGACACGCGCGCCCTCGAGCACGTCCGTGGCGCCGCTGGCCATCGCGAGCGTGTCCGGGTGCTGCAGAACGTCGGGATGGCGCGGGGCGACGAGCACCAGATTCGCAAACCCCATCACCTTCATCGCCCGCGCGGCAGCGCCGACGTTGCCGGGATGGCTGGTGTTGAGCAATATGAAACGGGTCGGGTCGAGAGTCGACATGGCGCGACGGATAAAATCGCATTATCCGCAGCGCGTTCTTGCGCCTGCCTTGCTCTTTCCCCCTGCCAGTCCACGCATTCCCAAGGTTGCCCCATGTCGCAAGCGCTTCATCCCATGCTCAACATCGCCATCAAGGCGGCACGCGCGGCGGGGGCCATCATCAACCGGGCGTCGTTGGACCTCGACCTGCTGAAGGTCAACACCAAGTCGCCGAACGACTTCGTCACCGAGGTGGATCAGGCGGCCGAGCAGGCCATCATCGACGTGCTGCTCACCGCCTACCCCGGCCATGGCATCCTGGCCGAAGAGTCGGGCCGCACGCACGGCGCCCAGCACAGCGACTACGTTTGGATCATCGATCCGCTGGACGGCACGACCAACTTCATCCACGGCTTTCCGGTCTATGCCGTCTCGATCGCACTGGCGTTCAAGGGCCAGGTGCAGCAGGGCGTCGTCTACGACCCGACGCGCAACGACCTGTTCTACGCCTCCAAGGGCCGCGGCGCCTTCCTCAACGACAAGCGGCTGCGCGTGTCCAAGCGAACGCGCATGCAGGAGTCGCTGGTCGGCACCGGATTCCCGTTCCGCAAGGGCGACAACTTCAAGCGCTACGTTCAGATGTTCGAGGCCGTGATGCAGAACTGCGCCGGCCTGCGCCGCCCCGGCGCCGCCGCGCTCGACCTGTGCTACGTGGCCGCGGGCTACTACGACGGCTTCTTCGAAACCGGCCTGAACGCCTGGGACGTGGCGGCCGGTTCGCTGATGATCACCGAGGCCGGCGGGCTGATCGGCAACTTCACCGGCGAAGCCGACTACCTCTACCAACGCGAAGTCGTCGCCGGCAACCCCAAGATCTACGGCCAGCTGGTGCAGATCCTGTCGCCCTACACCCGGGTCATCAAGGCCGACGAGCCCCATGCCGCCGAAACGCCGGCCCCGGCCCCGGCGCTCACCCCGGAAGCGGCGCTTGCCGCGACCGCGGCCGAGCCGGCGAAGAAGCGCGGGCCGGTGCGCATCCGCAGGGCCGACATGCCAAACAAGGATGACGCTTCCGTCTGACTCGGGGCCGCACCGGTGACTACCCTGCCTCCGCCCGCCGCCGATCTCAGTGCCCACACGCCCATGATGCAGCAGTACCTGCGCATCAAGGCGGAGCACCCCGACTCGCTCGTGTTCTATCGCATGGGCGACTTCTACGAGCTGTTCTTCGACGACGCGCGCCGCGGCAACCAACTGCTCGACATCACGCTCACCACGCGCGGCCAGAGCGCGGGCGAGCCGGTGGTGATGGCGGGCGTGCCGGTGCATTCGGTCGAGACCTACCTCGCCAAGCTGATCAAGCTCGGCGTGGCGGTGGCGATCTGCGAACAGGTGGGCGACGTCGCCACCGCCAAGGGCCCGGTCGAACGCAAGGTGGTGCGTGTCGTCACCCCGGGCACCGTCACCGACAGCGAACTGCTCGCCGACAAGAGCGATGCGCTGCTGCTGGCGCTGGCGAGCCAAACGCAGCGCGGTGTGACCACACACGGCCTCGCGTGGCTCGGCCTGACCAGCGGGCAGCTGGGCCTCACCGAGTGCGACGACCGGCAGCTGGCCGGCTGGCTCGCGCGCCTGAACGCGGCGGAGGTGCTGGTCGACCGCGACCATGTGCCGGCCGCCGTCATCCAGTCTCGCGCCACCGTCACCCACCGGCCGGCCTGGCAGTTCGACGCGGCCCTCGGCCAGCGCAAGCTGTGCGAACAGCTGCGGGTGGCGAGCCTGGCCGGCTTCAATGCGCAGGACCTCGCCTGCGCGCAGGCCGCCGCGGCGGCGCTGCTGAGCTACGCCGAGCACACGCAGGGCCAGGCGCTGACCCACGTGCGGCACATGCACGTGGAACGCGCCAGCGCCTTGCTCGACCTGCCGCCGCTGACGCACCGCAATCTCGAACTGACGCAGACGCTGCGCGGCGAAGACTCGCCCACGCTGCTCTCGCTGCTCGATACCTGCCGCACCGGCATGGGCAGCCGCACGCTGCGGCAGTGGCTCACGCACCCGCTGCGCGAACGCACGGTGGCGGGCCAGCGCCACGACGCGATCGAGCTGCTGATGGAGCACGGCATGAATGCCGTGCGCGACGCCTTGCGCGGCGTGAGCGACGTCGAGCGCATCACCGCCCGCATCGCCTTGCGCCAGGTTCGCCCACGCGAACTGACCGGCCTGCGCACGACGCTGAAGAGTCTGCCCGCCCTGCGCTCGCTGGTGCCCGTGCGTGGTGCGGTGCTGCTCGACATGCTGGCAGAGGCGCTCACCCCCAGCGGCGAGATCGAAGCGCTGTTGAGCGCGGCGATCGCCGAAGAGCCGGCCGTGCTGCTGCGCGATGGCGGCGTCATCGCCACGGGCTTCGACAGCCAGCTCGACGAGCTGCGCGCGATCAGCCAGAACTGCGACGCCTTCCTGCTCGACCTGGAAACGCGCGAACGCAGCCGCACCGGCATCGCCAACCTGCGGGTGCAGTTCAACAAGGTGCACGGCTTCTACATCGAGGTCACGCAGGGCCAGGTCGACAAGGTGCCGATGGATTACCTGCGCCGGCAGACGCTGAAGAGCGCCGAGCGATTCATCACGCCCGAACTGAAGGCCTTCGAGGACAAGGCCTTGTCGGCGCAGGAACGCAGCCTGGCGCGCGAGAAGATGCTCTACGAGCAGGTTCTCGACCAGTTGCAGTCTCACCTCGAGGAGCTGTCGGGCCTCGCGCGCGCGCTGGCCAGCCTGGACGCGCTGGCGGCCCTGGCCGAACGTGCGCTGACGCTCAACTGGTGCCGGCCGCAGTTCGCCAAGGAGCCCTGCATCTCGATCGACGCCGGCCGCCACCCGGTCGTCGAGGCGCGCCTGCAGGAGACGGGCGGCGGCAACTTCATGCCCAACGACTGCCGGCTCGATGCGACGCGCAAGATGCTGGTGATCACCGGCCCCAACATGGGCGGCAAGAGCACCTTCATGCGCCAGGTGGCGCTGATCGCGCTGCTGGCCGCGATGGGCTCGTTCGTGCCGGCGAGGGCCTGTCGGCTGGGCCCGATCGACGCCATCCACACCCGCATCGGCGCGGCCGACGACCTCGCCAACGCGCAGTCGACCTTCATGCTCGAGATGACCGAGGCCGCCGCGATCCTGCACGGCGCGACCGACCAGTCGCTGGTGCTGATGGACGAGATCGGCCGCGGCACCTCGACCTTCGACGGCCTCGCGCTGGCCGGCGCCATCGCCAGCCACTTGCACGACCGCAACCGCTCGTTCACGCTGTTCGCGACCCACTATTTCGAGCTGACCGAGTTCCCGAAGAAACACGAGCGCGCGCTGAACGTGCACGTCTCGGCCGCCGAGAGCGGCGACGACATCGTGTTCCTGCACGACATCGAGCCGGGGCCGGCGAGCCGCAGCTATGGCGTGCAGGTGGCGCGGCTGGCGGGCATGCCGGGCTCGCTGATCCGCCAGGCGCGCGCCACGCTCGAAGCATTGGAGACGCAGCAGCGCGCCTCGGATGCGCAGATCGACCTTTTCGCGCCGCCGGCGCCGCTGCCCGAGCGCGAGCCCTCGGCCGTCGAGCGCGCGCTCGCCTCGGTCAACCCCGATATGCTGTCGCCCAAGGAAGCACTGGACACGCTTTATCGGCTGAAGGCCGTCAGCGAGGGAACGCCATGACCTATTGCGTGGGCATCAAACTGAATGCGGGGCTGGTGTTCCTCTCGGATTCGCGCACCAGCGCCGGCCTCGACCAGATCAACACCTTCCGCAAGATGATGGTCTACGAGCGCCCCGGCGACCGTTTCATGGTGTTGCTGTCGGCCGGCAACCTGTCGATCAGCCAGTCGGTGCGCGAAATCCTGCAGATCGAGAAACTCGACAACGGCACCGGTGTGCCGACCACCATCTGGAACGCGACCAGCATGTTCGACGCGGTGCGCGTGCTCGGCAGCGCGGTGCGTCGCGTCTACGACCAGGACGGCCCCTCGCTCAAGCAGTCGGGCATCGAGTTCAACGCCTCGTTCATCCTCGGCGGGCAGATCGGCCACGAGGCGATGCGGCTGTTTCTCGTCTACGCAGCGGGCAACTTCATCGAGGCCACGCGCGAGACCTGCTACTTCCAGATCGGCGAGTCGAAGTACGGCAAGCCGGTGCTCGATCGCATGATCGATCCGCACACGCCGCTGGACCAGGCCGCCAAGTGCGCCCTCGTGTCGATGGATTCGTCGCTGAAGTCCAACCTCACGGTCGGGCTGCCGCTGGACCTGCTGGTCTACGAGGCCGGCGCACTGCGCAGCGACCGCATCGTCTGCATCGACGAGCAGAACCCCTACTTCCAGATGATCCGCACCAGCTGGGGCCAGCGCCTGCGGCAGGTGTTCGAGTCGATCGACGATCCGCAGTGGGTGACGGGCGGCGCCACCGAGCACCCGCTGCTCGTCGGCTCGCCGCGCTACGAGCCGATGAAGAAGATCACCCACCCGGGCGAACGCATCATTTGAAGACTTGATTGGCGCGAAGGCCCACGCCGTCCTGTGGACGTGACTCATCGCACCGCTCCCTCCAGCCTCCCTCCGAGAGGGAGGCTCCAGCACGTTCGACGGCTCCCTCCAGCCTCCCTCCAGGAGGGAGGCTGGAGGGAGCAGTCCTGTCCGCGCACAAGCGCGGTTATAGGAGAGGGCCGAACGGCCCACTCCTATAATCGCGCTTTACCACCACGGCATTTGTGAACCAAGTGCTGCACGCAATGACCAAGTTCGTCTTTGTCACCGGCGGTGTGGTGTCCTCGCTGGGCAAGGGCATCGCGGCTGCGTCACTTGCAGCGATCCTCGAATCGCGCGGCCTCAAAGTCACCCTCATCAAGCTCGATCCGTACCTCAACGTCGATCCGGGCACGATGTCGCCGTTCCAGCACGGCGAGGTGTTCGTCACCGATGACGGCGCCGAGACCGACCTCGACCTCGGGCACTACGAACGCTTCATCACCACCCGGATGAAGAAGTCCAACAACTTCACCACCGGCCAGATCTACAAGAGCGTGCTCGAGAAGGAACGCCGCGGCGACTACCTCGGCAAGACGGTGCAGGTGATTCCGCACGTCACCAACGAGATCCAGGAGTTCGTCAAGCGCGGCGCGGGCCTGGGCACCGACAGCGCGGTCGACGTGGCCATCGTCGAGATTGGCGGCACGGTGGGCGACATCGAGTCCCTGCCCTTCCTCGAAGCCGTGCGCCAGATGAGCCTGCGCATGGGCCCCAACAGCTGCGCCTTCGTGCACCTGACCTACGTGCCCTTCATCGCCGCCGCCGGCGAGCTCAAGACCAAGCCGACGCAGCACACGGTGCAGAAGATGCGCGAGATCGGCATCCAGCCCGACGCCCTGCTGTGCCGCGCCGACCGCGCGATCCCGAACGAGGAACGCGAGAAGATTTCGCTGTTCACCAACGTGCCCGAGTGGGGCGTGATCTCGGTGTGGGACGCCGACACCATCTACAAGGTGCCGCGCATGCTGCACGAGCAAGGCCTCGACGGCCTGATCTGCGACAAGCTGCGCATCAACACGCCGCCTGCCAATCTCAAGCGCTGGGACGAACTCGTGAACGAGGTGGAACATCCGCAGCGCCAGGTCACGATCGGCATGTGCGGCAAGTACACCGACCTCTCCGACTCGTACAAGTCGCTCAACGAGGCGCTGCGCCACGCCGGCATCCACAACCACGCGCGGGTCAACATCGAGTACGTCGACTCCGAGACGCTGACGCCGGACAACGTGCACCAGCTCGACCGCTACGATGCGCTGCTGGTGCCCGGCGGCTTCGGCAAGCGCGGCGTCGAGGGCAAGATCCTGACGGCGCAATACGCACGCGAGCACAAGATCCCCTATCTCGGCATCTGCCTGGGCATGCAGGTGGCGACGATCGAGTACGCCCGCCACAAGGCGGCGCTGAACGACGCCAACAGCACCGAGTTCGAGCCCGACACGCCGCATCCGGTGATTGCGCTGATCGAGGAGTGGCAGGACGCGGACGGCTCGATCCAGACGCGCAACGCACAGTCCGACCTCGGCGGCACGATGCGCCTCGGGGCGCAGAGTTCGGACGTGAAGCCGGGCACGCTGGCGCACGAGATCTACGGCGACGTGGTGACCGAGAGGCATCGCCACCGCTACGAAGCCAACGTCAATTACCTCGACCGGCTGAGCGAAGCCGGGCTCGTCATCTCGGCGCTCACGCAGCGCGAGAAGCTGACCGAGATCGTCGAGCTGCCGCGCAGCGTGCACCCGTGGTTCATGGGCGTGCAGTTCCACCCCGAGTTCAAGTCGACGCCATGGGGCGGGCACCCGCTGTTCAAGTCGTACATCCAGGCGGCGCTCAAGCACCAGGCCGAGCGCACGCAGAAGGTGGCGGCATGAGCGCGATTGTGCTGTCCGGGCTGAACCACGTGCGGTTCGGGCTGAACCACGTGCGGTTCGGGCTCAACCACGCACCGTTCGGGCTGAGCTTGTCGAAGCCCCGTCGCTGCACGCGCGCACTTCGACAAGCTCAGTGCGAACGGGGTCGGGTGGGCCAAGGGAGCATCGTATGAAGTTGTGCGGTTTCGATGTGGGCCTGGACAAGCCCTTCTTCCTGATCTCCGGCCCCTGCGTGGTCGAGTCCGAGCAGTTGCAGATGGACGTCGCCGGCCGGCTCAAGGAGATCACCTCCGCGCTCGGGATCCCCTTCATCTTCAAGAGCAGCTACGACAAGGCCAACCGCTCCAGCGGCACGTCCTTCCGCGGCCCTGGCATGGAGAAGGGATTGGAGATCCTCGCCAAGGTGAAGCGCGAGCTGCAGGTGCCGGTGCTGACCGACGTGCACAGCGAAGCCGAGATCGCCGCCGTGGCGCAGGTCGTCGACGTGCTGCAGACGCCGGCCTTCCTGTGCCGCCAGACCGACTTCATCCGCGCGGTGGCGCAGTCCGGCCGGCCGGTGAACATCAAGAAGGGCCAGTTCCTCGCGCCGCACGACATGAAGAACGTCATCGACAAGGCCCGTGCCGCCGCGCGCGAGCGGGGCTTGTCCGACGACAGCTTCATGGCCTGCGAACGCGGCGCGAGCTTCGGCTACAACAACCTGGTGAGCGACATGCGCTCGCTCGCGATCATGCGCGAGACCGGTGCGCCGGTGGTCTTCGACGCCACGCATTCGGTGCAGCTGCCCGGCGGCCAGGGCACCAGCTCCGGCGGCCAGCGCGAGTTCGTGCCGGTGCTCTCGCGTGCCGCGGTGGCGGTCGGGGTGGCGGGTCTCTTCATGGAAACGCACCCGGACCCGGCCAACGCACTGAGCGACGGGCCCAACGCGGTGCCTCTGAAGCACATGAAGGCCCTGCTGGAGCAGCTGGTCGCTCTCGACCGGGTGATCAAGCAGCAGCCGCTGCTGGAAAACGACTTCTCCTGCTGAGCCCCCCACACATGACGAGTGCCTACATCATTGCGAACGTTCGGGTCACCGACCCGGTGCAATACGAGGAATACAAGAAGTTCTCGACGCGTGCGATGCAAGCCCATGGCGCCGAACCCTGCGTGCGCGGCGGCGCGGTGCAGGTGCTCGAGGGCGACTGGCAGCCCGACCGCGTGGTGGTGTTGAAGTTTCCCTCGGTCGAACAAGCCCGGCGCTTCTACGACTCGCCCGAATACAAACAGGCACGCGACGCGCGGGAAGGCGCCGCGGTGATGCGCATGGTGCTCGTCGAAGGCGTGTGAAACCGCCCGCTGATCATTGAACCGCCGATGTAACGAATCGGCGGCACCATCGGACCTCCCAGAAGAAACCAACCTGCCAACCGGAGAGATTTATGAGTGCGATTGTTGACATCGTCGGCCGAGAGATCCTCGACAGCCGCGGCAACCCGACCATCGAATGCGACGTGCTGCTCGAGTCCGGCACCATGGGCCGCGCCGCGGTTCCGTCGGGCGCGTCGACCGGCTCGCGTGAGGCGATCGAACTGCGCGACGGCGACAAGAGCCGCTACCTCGGCAAGGGCGTGCTCAAGGCCGTCGAGAACGTCAACACCGAGATCAGCGAAGCCGTGCTCGGGCTGGACGCGTCCGAGCAGGCTTTCCTCGACCGCACGCTGATCGACCTCGACGGCACCGAGAACAAGAGCCGCCTGGGCGCCAACGCGACGCTGGCGGTCTCGATGGCGGTGGCGCGCGCCGCGGCCGAGGAATCCGGCCTGCCGCTGTACCGCTACTTCGGCGGCTCGGGCGCGATGCAGATGCCCGTGCCGATGATGAACGTCATCAACGGCGGCGCGCCTGCCAACAACAACCTCGACCTGCAGGAGCTGATGATCATCCCGGTCGGCGCGCCGAGCTTCCGCGAGGCGGTGCGTTACGGCGCCGAGGTGTTCCACGCGCTGAAGAAGATCATCCACGACAAGGGCATGAGCACCGCCGTCGGCGACGAAGGCGGCTTCGCGCCGAGCGTCGAGAGCCACGAGGCCGCCATCCAGCTGATCCTGCATGCGATCGACAAGGCCGGCTTCACGGCAGGCGAACAGATCGCCATCGGCCTCGACTGCGCGGCCAGCGAGTTCTACAAGGACGGCCAGTACCACCTCGACGGCGAGGGCCTGAAGCTGTCGTCGGCCGAGTGGACCGACATCCTCGCCACCTGGGTCGACAAGTACCCGATCATCAGCATCGAAGACGGCATGCACGAAGGCGACTGGGACGGCTGGAAGCACCTGACCGAGCGCCTCGGCCAGAAGGTCCAGCTGGTGGGCGACGACCTCTTCGTCACCAACACCAAGATCCTGAAGGAAGGCATCGACCGCCGGATCGCCAACTCGATCCTCATCAAGATCAACCAGATCGGCACGCTCACCGAAACCTTCGCCGCCATCGAGATGGCCAAGCGTGCCGGCTACACCGCCGTCATCAGCCACCGCTCGGGCGAGACCGAAGACTCGACGATCGCCGACATCGCGGTGGGCACCAACGCCGGCCAGATCAAGACCGGCTCGATGAGCCGCAGCGACCGCATCGCCAAGTACAACCAGCTGCTGCGCATCGAGGAAGACCTCGGAGACGTGGCGAGCTACCCCGGCCGCAGCGCCTTCTACAACCTGCGCTAGGCCCCCCTGAAGAGGATCGCCCGCTTCGTGCGCTTCGTCACTGCCGCCCTGCTCGCGCTGCTTGCGCTGGTGCATGTCGAACTCTGGTCCGGCAAGGGTGGCGTGCCGCGCGTGATGGAGCTCGAATCGAGGCTGGCCGAGCAGCGCGCCGCCAACGACGCTGCACGGGCGCGCAACGAGCAGCTCGAGGCCGAGGTGAGCGACCTCAAGGAAGGCCTGGAGATGGTCGAGGAGAAGGCGCGGTTCGAGCTGGGCATGGTCAAGCCGGACGAGATCCTCGTCCAGGTGACCGCGCCGATCCGGTAGCCGGCGCCGATGGATGCGCTGCTGCAGGCGATGCAGCCGCTGTTCGCGGCTGCCTTCACGCTCTGGGGTTCGCCGGTCACCTGGCTGGAGATCGTCGCCTTCGTGCTGGCCATCGCGATGGTGGTGTTCAACATCCGCGTCAACCCGGTCGCGTGGCCGCTCGCCATCGCGAGTTCGCTGCTCTACCTCCTGCTGTTCTGGAACAGCCGGCTCTACGGCGAGGCGAGCCTGCAGATCCTGTTCGTCGTGGTGGCAGGCTGGGGCTGGTGGCAATGGCTGCGCGGCACGCTCCCCGACGGCAGCGCGCTGCGGGTGCGAACGCTCGGCTGGCGCGGTCGCGCGGCGGCGTTCGGCGCGCTGGCGCTGGCCTGGCCCTTGACGGGCCTCTTCCTCGATCGCTACACCGACACCGACGTGCCCTGGTGGGATGCGTTTCCCACCGCGGGCAGCGTCATCGGCCAGTGGCTGCTGGGCCGCAAGTACGTGGAGAACTGGCCCGCGTGGGTGATCGTCAACATCGTCAGCGTGGCCTTGTTCGCCTACAAGGGCCTGTGGCTGACGGTTCTGCTCTACCTCATCTTCATCGCGATGTCGTTCGTGGGCTGGCGGGCATGGCAACAGCTCGCGAACAAGTCGGCCGCCTCGCTGCAGCGGGCATGACGAGCGGCTTCGTCGTCGCCCTGCTCGGCGCCGAAAGCACCGGCAAGACCACGCTGGCCTCGGAGCTGCACGCGGTGCTCGCGGCCGAAGGCCGGCGTGTCGCCCTCGTCCCCGAGGTCCTGCGCGAGTTCTGCCACCGCGAGGGCCGCACGCCGGTGGCGTCGGAGCAGGCCGGCATCGCGGCGGAGCAGACGCGCCGCATCGAGGCCGCCGCCGCCGTGCACGACATCGTCATCGCCGACACGACCGCGCTGATGATCGCGGTCTACAGTCACCTGCTGTTCGCCGACACCTCGCTGTACGAACACGCCGAGGCGGCCCAGCGGCGCTGCGGCCTCACGCTGCTCACCGCGCTCGACCTGCCCTGGCAGGCCGACGGCCTGCAGCGCGACGGCCCGCATGTGCGCGAGCCGGTCGATGCGCTGGTGCGTGCGTCGCTGCAGCGCGCGGGGCTCCCGTACGCCGTGGTTGCGGGGTCCGGCGCGGATCGCTGCGCCGCGGCGCTGAAGGCGCTGCGCCATGCGCTGGCGGCGCCCTCCGAAGACGACGAGGCGCGCGCGAACCCGCCCTGGCGATGGATCTGCGAGCGATGCGGCGACGTCGACTGCGAGCGGCATCTGCTGCCGCGAGATTCCGGACCCACCTGACCCCATCACGTCATCCCGGCGAAAGCTGGAATCCATTGCAGGACTCGCTGACTTCCAGGATGGATCTCGGCTTTCGCCGGGATGACGTGCGGCTGCCTCAGTGGACCCCGCCCGGCGAAGGCGGCTGCTTGAGCGGCTCGGTGAACAGCTCGCCGACATCGACCACGTCGAAGTGGTACTTGGTGCCGCAGAAATCACACGCGATCTCGACGCGCCCCTGCTCGACGACGATGCCGTCGATCTCGTCCTTGCCCAGGCTCT
Organism: Piscinibacter sp.; assembly: GCA_036401155.1. Classification (GTDB taxonomy): domain Bacteria; phylum Pseudomonadota; class Gammaproteobacteria; order Burkholderiales; family Burkholderiaceae_C; genus Albitalea. The sequence goes on from DASWVR010000166.1 coordinate 18,330, forward strand.
TGAGCATGTTGGCCACCCGCTCGCGCGAGCAGGTGCAGGCGAAACGCGGCCCGCTCGCGCCGGCCAGCGGCTCGAATCGCAGCAGGGGCTCTTCCCAGAACAGGCGGTGCAGCACGGTGTCGGCGTCGAGCGTGAGCAGCTCGTCCGGCGTCAGCGTGGCGGCCAGGTGTGCGATGCGGTTGTAGGCTTCGTTGAGGCCGATCTCGTCCTCGTTGCGCGTGCCGAGGTTGCCCGAGCCCTCGACCGGCAGGCGCTGGATCAGCAGCCCGGCGGCGACCTCCTCGTTGGCCGCCAGCACCAGCCGGGTGTCGAGCTGCTCCGATTGCAGCATGTAGTGCTCCAGCACCTCCGACAGCTTCTGCAACGGTTCGCGCCGATCGCCGTACAGCGGCACCACACCTTGGTACGGCTGCTGGCCGGGCAGCTTGTCCTTCGGGTCCAGCGTGATCGCGCAGCGCCCCTGCCCGTGCACGTTGAGCATGGCCTCGAGACTGGCGCCGGCCGGTACCTCGCCGACCACCTTGGCGGTCACGCGGAACGAGAGGTCGGGCTGCACCTCGGCCACCGCGAGCTTCACCGGCCCGTCGCCGAAGGTCTGCAGGATCAAGGCGCCGTTGAACTTGATGTTGGTCTGCATCAGCGTGGCGGCCGCTGCCATCTCGCCCATCAGCCGGCGCACCGGCTCGGGAAACTCGTCTCCCGCCGCGCTGCGCCGGCGCAGCACCTCGCGCCAGCTGTCGGTGAGCCGCACCAGCATCCCGCGCACCGGCAGCCCGTCGAAGATGAACTTGTGCAATTCGCTCATGTGAGCCCCTCGGCCAACGGGTACGTTGGCCGATCCCCCGGGGGGATGCGGGCCGGCTTGAGGGCGGCCCGGCGCTCGGCCCGCGTCACGCCAGTTT
>DASWVR010000167.1:0-3434 GCA_036401155.1 Piscinibacter sp.
CGGGGCAGGGTCGTCCGCCGGCTTGCCGCCCAGTCCCGCGGCGAGCGAGGCCTCCAGCCGCGCCAGCCGCGCGTTCACCTCGTCGATGCTCCTGCGCACGCCCGCGTCGTCGTCGTCAGTACCGGCGCCAGCGCGGGCCACCGCCTGCGAGGTGCGGGTGGCGACGAGATCGGCCAGCGCCTCGAAATCGGGCTCCTCGTGCTGGTCCTGCAATCGGGCGATGCGTGACAGCTGCTCGCCGGTCTGGTCCATGCGCGCCACCAGCTGCCGCACCTGCGCTTCGATCTGGCCCAGCGTCAGCTCATCGGCGCCCCGTCCGAGCCGGCCGCTCAGCGCTTCGAGCCGGGTCTCGATGGCGGCGAAGCGCGGCTCGACCGCCTCGGCGACGGCGCCGCGCAGGTCGTGCAGATCGGCCTTGAGGCCGCCGACGTCGCCGTGCCGCTCTTCGATCTGGGCGATGCGCGCGTCGAGCCTGTCGACCAGCGCGACCAGCCCCTCCGGCCGGGTCTGTCCGAGGGCCTCGGTGAAGCGGGCCATCTCCGCGGTCAGGCTGTCGACGAGTTCGGGCGAGAGCGCGTGCTGCGCCTCGATGGCATCGATGCGATCGTAGATGGTGCGCACGCCCGCTTCGACCGCCGCCATGGCGTCGCCGAGCGCCCGGGGGGCATCGACCTTGCCGGCAAATTCCACCTGCAGGTCGGCGAGCCGCCCCAGCGTCGCCGCGACGTCGTCGATGCGCGCAGTGAGCGCGGTAAGGTCGGGTTGCTGGTTTTCGGCGACCAGCCGGGCGAGGCCGGCGATCTGCGCCTCGAGGCGCTTGACCTGCCCGGTTTCGCCGACCGCGCCGGCGAGCAGTTCGACCACGTGCGATAGCTGCGCCACCTGGTCGGCGATCTCCTTGACGTTGCCGCTCTGGTTTCTCGCCTGGGTGCCCAGTTCCGTCTCGAGACGCTCGATCCGCGCCGCCACGCCGTCGAAGGCGCGGGCCAGCTCATCGAGGCCCGAGGCCGTCCGCGGCCGCGGCGGGGCGGGGTCGGCCGGAAGCGGGGCCGCACCCAGCTGCCGCGCGCGGATCTGCTGGATGGCGGTCTGCAGGCTGTCGCGCGGGTTGGGCGGGTAGCCAGGCGGCGGTGCCGGCTCGTAGCCCGGCTCGTCGCGCTCGGAAAAGCGGTCCACGGCGCGCTTCACCGAGCGCAATGCCTCGCGGTGGCGGTCGTCCGGATCGATGTCTCCGACCTGGTGGCGCAGATCGCGCATGCGCTCGGCCAGGTCGGGGTAGCCGCGCTCCTGCCGCCCGGTGCGGGCGACCTGGGTCTCGACCTGGTCCAGCAGCGCCACCAGCTCGCCGCGCAGCGCCTGCCATTCGCCCTGCTGCGGGTCCGGCCCGTAGTCATACGGCTGCGATTGCGGAAAGGCGCGCCCCATCGGCTGTTCCAAGCACTCTACGAGAAACTCGCCCCGCCCCGATTGCGACGATGGCCTGCCGGTCACTCTCGGGTAAACATGGTAAAGATCGCGTTAAGCATTGCCGGCTTTCGCCGCGACCGGTTTCGCGGTGGCATCCGACCCGTCTTTTGTGGGATACAATTGTGCCGTCCGCCCTGCTAGTCAGGCCCCGGAACCGTCACAAGAGGCAGCAGACCGCCGATGAACAGGCGCCGCATCATCATCGTCGACGACCATCCGTTGTTCCGCGCCGCCCTGCGCCAGACCCTCGTCGGGGGCGATCCTTCCATCGTCATCGAGGAGGCCGGCGACCTGGCCGGGGTCAGCGCCGCGCTGGAGGCCGACCGCGACTGCGACCTGGTGCTGCTCGACCTCAACATGCCGGGGGTGCGCGGCTTTTCCGGCCTGCTGCTGCTGCGCGCGCAATATCCCGACGTGCCGGTGATGATCATTTCGGCGGTGGCGGATGCATCAGTGATCCGACGCGCCTTCGAACTGGGGGCGGCGGGGTATCTGCACAAGTCGGTCGGCACCCACGAGATCCGCCGCGCCATCGAGACGGTGCTGGCGGGGGAGGTGTTCGTGCCGGAAGGCATCGACCTCGGCGTCGAGGATGCCAACAGCGGGCTGATGCAGCGGCTGGGCACGCTCACCCCGCAGCAGGTGCGGGTACTGATGATGCTGTCCGACGGGTTGATGAACAAGCAGATTGCCTACGAGCTCTCGATTTCGGAGGCCACGGTCAAGGCGCACGTCTCCGCCATCCTGCAGAAGCTCGACGTCGACAGCCGCACCCAGGCGGTGATCGCCGCCTCCAAGATCGAGGAAGGCCAGTTCGACCAGCTCTTCGCCGACAGCCAGTAGCCTCAGGCCGGCAATATCGCCGGCGGGTTGTGCGGGTTGCGCACGCGCTGGCCGGCGAGGCCGCTGATGGTGGCGCGCAGCGCCGCCGGCTTCACCGGCTTGGTCACCACCGTGATGCCGCGCTCCTCGGCCAGCGCCCGCACCGTGGGGCTGCGGTCGGCCGTCACCAGCGCCGCCGGCAGGTGGGCGCCGACATTGTGCCGCAGCCACTCGATGGCATCGAGCCCGGACGTCTGGTCGAGATGGTAGTCCATCAGCACCAGGTCGGGCTGCCAGCCGTACAGCAGCTGGTTCTTGTTGATGTCCTTGAGCGAGGCTGCCGAGCGCACGTCGCAGCCCCAGCCGACCAGCAGCCCCTGCATGGCGTCGAGGATGGGCCGGTCGTTGTCGACGCACAGCACCTTGAGCCCGGCGAGGTTGACGACGCTCTCGCGCGGCGCCGGGCCGTACTCGGCCGCCGGCCGCTGCGCGCGGGCGCGCGGCAGGTAGAGCGAGAAGCGCGAGCCCTTGCCCTCGACGCTGTCGAGTTCGAGCGTGAGCCCGAGCGCGGCGACGATGCGCTTGACGATGGACAGGCCGAGCCCCAGCCCCTGGGCCATGCGCGCGCCCTGCTCGAGCCGGCTGAACTCGGCGAAGATCAGCGCGTGCTGGTCCTTGTTGAAGCCGATGCCGGTGTCGATGATGTCGAGGCGCACGCGCTGGCCGCGGATGCGGCAGCCCACCAGCACGCGGCCCCCGGGCCGGGTGTACTTGATGGCGTTGGACACGAGGTTCTGCACCACCCGCGCGACCAGCGAGCGGTCGGAGACCACCGCCGCGGTCGTGTCCACGAGGCTGAGCTCGATCTGCTTTTCCCGGGCCAGCGGACCGAACTCGACCTCGGCCTTCTTGAGCAGGTCGCGCACGTTGAAGGGCGAGGGCGTCGGCTTGAGCGCCCCGCTGTCGATGCGCGAGATGTCGAGCAGCGCCGACATGATCTCCTCGACCGCATTGAGCGACGCTTCGATCGCATGCGCGAGTTCGGCCGTGCCGGTCGTGGCGGTGCGCTCGATCAGCGTCGCGGTGTAGAGCCGCGCGGCGTTGAGCGGCTGCAGCAGGTCGTGGCTGGCGGCGGCGAGGAAGCG
>DASWVR010000168.1:0-3526 GCA_036401155.1 Piscinibacter sp.
CCGAATCGTTGTTCATCAGCGGCACGCACAGACCACCCAGATACACCACGCCCAGCAGCAGGTAGAAGCCGTACAGGTTTCGGGAATCGGGCGTCACGATGGGGCGGGGCGGGAGGCCTTGGCAGGGAGCGTGGTCGGATAGCGCGGGCGGTTCGGGTGCAGCCCGCGCCCCGCGGCGGCGGCAGGTCGCCGCGGCGCGCAATGTTATCATGCGCGGCTTGCGCCCCTGCGACCGCGCAGCGCCGCGCCCGCGACGCCCTCCGCCCCATGCCCCCAGCCCCCGCACCGTACATCGGCCGCTTCGCGCCCTCCCCGACCGGGCCGCTGCATTTCGGCTCGCTCGTCGCCGCGATCGGCAGCTACCTGGAGGCGCGCAGCCGCGCGGGCCGCTGGCTGCTGCGCATCGAGGACGTCGACGCCCCGCGCACGATCCCCGGCGCCGCGGACGCCATCATCGCGACGCTGGCGCGCTTCGGCTTCGAGTGGGATGGCGACATCGTGTGGCAGAGCCGGCGACTGGACGCCTACCGCGCCGCCTTCGAACAGCTCAGGGCAGCCGGCCACGTCTTCCCCTGCGCCTGCACGCGCCGCGAGATGGCCGACTCCGCGCTCGCGCGCGACGGCTCGCGCATCTACCCCGGCACCTGCCGCAACGGCCTGCCGCCCGGCCGCAGCACCCACGCGTGGCGCGTGCGCGCGCAAGGGACGGTGGCATTCGACGACCGCATCCAGGGCCGGCAGGAAGAGGATCTCGCGCGGGATGTCGGTGACTTCGTCGTGCTGCGCGGCGACGGGCAGTTCGCCTACCAGCTCGCGGTAGTCGTCGACGACGCGGCGGCGGGCGTCACCGACATCGTGCGCGGCGCCGACCTCCTCGGCTCGACCGGCCGCCAGATCCACCTGCAGCATCTGCTGGGAGTGCCGACACCCGGCTATGCGCACCTGCCGGTGGTCGTCAACGCGGCGGGCGAGAAGCTCTCCAAGCAGACGCTCGCCGCACCGATCGACGCCCTGCCGCCCGCCGCCGCACTGGCCGCCGGGCTGGAGTTCCTCGGCCACACGCCGCCTGCCGAGCTCGCGCGCGGGCCGCTGTCCGGGCTGTGGGCGTGGGCCTGCGCAAACTGGACGCTCGATCGCGTGCCGCGACGGCTTCAGGCGCAGGCACCGGCCGGGCTCGCCGCGACGGCGTACTAACGCCGCCCTACCAGGGGATCTGCTCGCAATCGCGGAAGAAGCCGCCGGTCGGCCCGTCCTCGGGCAGCGTCGCCGCCCACACGACGCATTCGATGCCCTCCTCGGGCAGGCGCGGCGCCTCCGGCCCGCCGAGATCGGTGCGGCACCAGCCGGGGCACACCGAATTGACCTTGATCCGGGTGCCCGCAAGTTCCGCCGCAAGGATGCGCGTCAGCGCGTTCAGCGCCGTCTTCGACATGCGGTAGGCGGGCGTACCCGCATCCATTTCCGCCAGCTGCCCCATGCTCGACGCGAGATTGACGACCCGCCCCGCGCGGCTCGTACGCATCAGCGGCACCAGCGCCTGCGTGAGGCGCAATGTCCCGATCAGGTTCGTCTCCAGCGTCTCGCGCACCTGTTCGAGCGGCAGCTCGAGGATGCTGGTCGAGTGGCGATCGATCAGGATGCCGGCATTGTTGATGAGCACGTCGACGCGCCCGAAGCGCTCGGCGATCCAGTCGCGCAGCGCATTCACCGAGGCATCGTCGGTGATGTCGAGCTGGTGCGGCTCGACGACGTGGCCGCTGACGGCGAGCTTCGAGCGCAGCGGCTCGAGGACGTCCGGATTGCGCGCAGTGGCGATGACCAGGTAGCCGTCCATCGTCGCGAGACGGTGCGCCGCCGCGCGCCCGAGCCCGCGGCTCGCCCCGCTGACGACCGAGATGATGCGGTCTTCCATGATGGGTCTCCCGGCCGCGCACCGAACCGCAGCACGCGGAGGCGGGTTTCAGGCGCGCAGGCGCGCGCTGAGCTGATCGACGATCTCGGCCCAGTCCGCGTCCTCCTTCAGCTCCTCGCTCAGGAAGGCCGCCTGCTGGGGCGACCAGAACGGTGCCTTGGCGAGCTCCACGCCGCACGGCAGGGGTGCGTGCGCGGCGATGAAGCGCTCGATCGCGGATTCGTCGGACGGCAGTCCGAGCTGGGCAAACAGGTTGTTCATCGTGTGGAGCGGTGGTTCCATGGGACACCTCCTGGGGACGGGCGCACCTGCGCGACGCGCATCGCACGGCGCCGAACGGCCTTTTGACTTTGCCGTTCCGGTCGAGTTCAGCCCGGCACGGCCTCAGCCGTGCCGGCCGTAGCCGGCCACACCGATCGCCAGACGCACCACCTGATAGGCCGCCCAGCTCGCCGCCCGGCGCAGCCGCGACAAGCGCCCCCAGTCCCCGCTGCGCAGCTCGTGGGCGCCGTTCGCGCGCGCTCGCTCGAGGCTCGCGCGCAGGTCCGCGGCAAAGCCGGCATCGTCGACCACGACATTCGCCTCGCGCGCGAGCAGCAGGCTGAACGGATCGATGTTGCTCGACCCGACCGTCGCCCACTGTCCATCGACCACGGCGACCTTCGCGTGCAGGACGCTTTGCCGGTACTCGAACAATCGGATGCCGCGGGCGAGGAAGAAGGGGTACAACGCACGCGTTGCGTACTGCAGCATCGGATGATCCGACACCCCTTGCAGCAGCAGCACCACCTCAACGCCGCGCTCGGCGGCATCGACCAGCGCCTGGCGGAAGCGCCGCCCGGGGAAGAAATACGCGCAGGCAATCACCACCTCGCGCTGCGCTGCGCCAATCGCGTCGAGGTAGGCCTCCTCGATGTCGCGACGATGGCGCAGGTTGTCCCGGATCAGGAAGCACGCGCGCACGTTCCCTGCCGGCTCGGTGCGCGCTGGCGCGACGAGCGGTTGCGGACGCCGCTGCCGCAGCCCGGCCCACGCGACCAGCCGCCACACGTGATGCACCGAATGCAGGATCGGCTCGACCAGCGGCCCCTCGACGCGCACCGCATAGTCATAGCGCGGGTGCGGGGGGCCGTTGTGCGTCAGGTCGTCGACGATGTTGATGCCGCCGACAAAGGCCACGCGCCCGTCGACGACCGCGAGCTTGCGATGCAGGCGGCGCAGGCGATGGCGGCGCATCGCGAAGACGCGCAGTTCCCGGCGGTAGACCTGCACGCCGACACCGCCGGCGACGAGGCCCGCCATGACCGAACGTACGAAGGCACGACCGCCGAAGCCGTCCACCAGCACGCGCACCGCGACGCCGCGCGCGGCCGCGCGCGCCAGCGCCGCCGCCACCCGGGTTCCGACCACGTCGTTCTCGAAGATATAGGTCTCGAGGAAGATCTCACGCTCGGCGCCCTCGATCGCCAGCAGCAAGGCGGGGAAATAGTCGGAGCCGTTCTCCAGCAGCGTGATCGCATTGCCGCCGAGGAAGACGCTCACCCGGCGGACTCCAGTTCCGCGGTCAGGGCGGCGTGATCGGAGATCCGCGACCAGGGCGGGCCGGAATGCACG
>DASWVR010000169.1:0-4261 GCA_036401155.1 Piscinibacter sp.
CGGGCTCGCGCGGCGCGATCGCGCTGGTGCGCGCCGCGCGCGCGGCCGCGCTGCTCGACGCACGCGACTTCGTGACACCCGACGACGTCAAGCGCTACGCGCTGCCGGTGCTGCGCCACCGCGTGCTGCTCGCGCCCGACGCGCAGCTCGAAGGCCGCAGGACCGACGAGCTGCTGGCGTCGATGCTCGACGGCGTCGAGGCGCCGCGGCTTTGATGCGTGCGACCTGTGGGTGTATGCGGCTGTTCTTGAGCCGTCCTGCGGACGGCATGACCTATCGCACCGCTCCCCCAGCCCCCTCCGCGAGGGGGCTCCAGCTCGTTCGACGGCTCCCCCAAGTCCCCCTCCGCGAGGGGGACTCCAGTTTGTTTGTTGAAGCGGCCTGCGGCCTCCCACTGCCATGCCGCTGATCCCCACACGCACGACCATCCGGGCGCTCGCGGCGCTGGCCGGCGCCGCCGTGCTGGCGCTGGTGCTGCGCGTGCCGCCGTCAGTCGTCGGCTGGGTCAGCGCCGCGCTGCTGCTCGCCGGATTGGCGTGGGCCGTGATCGACATCCGGCGCAGCAGCGTCGCCTGGCATCAAAGCGCCCTGCAGTGGCAGCGCCAGCTGCCGCCCGCGCTGGCGCTCGGCGTGCAGCGCACCGTCGCCTGCGCACTGGTCAACGACGGGCCAACCGCGTGGCAGGTCGAGCTGTTCGACCACGTCGACCCGAGCATCGACTTCGACGGCCTGCCGCAGCAGGTGGTGGTGCCGGCCCGCGCGCGCACCGAGCTGCGCTACCACATCGTCCCGCGCCGCCGCGGGCTGGTGCGCTTCGGCCGCGCCGAGCTGCGCGTGCGCACGCTGCGAGGCACATTCGAGTGGGTGCGGCGCATCGGCGACGAACAGGCGCTGCATGTCTACCCCAACTTCGCCGCCGTCGCACGCTACGCCTGGCTGGCCGGGGACCGGCGCCTCGCGGACATCGGCATCAAGAGCGTGGCGCAGCGCGGCAGCGGCACCGACTTCAAGCAGCTGGCCGACTACCAGGTCGGCGACGCCATCCGCCACATCGACTGGAAGGCCACGCTCAAGCACCAGCGGCCGATCGTGCGCCAGTACCAGGACGAACGCGACCAGTGCGTGATGTTCCTGCTCGACTGCGGCCGCCGCATGCGCGCCGACGAAGGCCCCGCCGCGCGCCATGGCAGCCACTTCGACGAGGCGCTCAACGCGATGATGCTGCTCGCCTACGTGGCGCTGAAGGAAGGCGACGAGGTCGGCGCGATGACCTTCGGCACGCCGCCGCAGGATGGCCGCCGCTTCGCGCCGCGCAAGGGCGCGGCGACGCTCAACGCGCTGATGGCGACGCTGTACGACATCCAGCCGCAGGCCACGCACTCCGACTACCTGCTCGCCGCGCGCGATCTGATGCGGGTGCAGCGCAAGCGCGCGCTGATCGTCGTGCTGACCAACTTCCGCGACGAGGACACGAGCGAGCTGGAGCCGGCGCTCAAGCTGCTGCGCTCTCGCCACCTGGTGCTGCTCGCGAGCCTGCGCGAACGTGTGCTGCGCGAGCTGGCGCAGCAGCCGCTCGCGACCCACCAGCAGGCGGTGGAGGTGGCCGGCGCGCACCTGTTCGCGCAGTCGCGCCGCGATGCGTTCCAGCGCCTCGCCGGCCGCGACGGCCTGCTGGTCGACGTCGAGCCGGCGCAGCTCGCGGCCGAACTCGTCAACCGCTATCGCGCGGTCAAGCGCGCCGGACTGCTGTAGTCGGTCAGTCCGCCGCGCCGCCCGCACCGGGCGGCCACGGCGGCAACGCCGGCGAGGCCGAGCAGCATCAGCGCATAGGTCGACGGTTCGGGGATCACCGGCACGTCGCCGTCGCGCACCGCCCAGGCGCGGTTGCCGACGACGATCGGCTCGGCGCTGTGGTAGCCGGAGATCGGGTCGCCGGCGAACACCCATGCCGTCGCGCCCGGCAGGTCGGCGGTGCCGGTCCAGAACCACTCGGACTCCAGCTGGGTGAACAGCGCGGTGTTGGTGAACCCCCAGGTGCCCGGCGGCGTCGAGGTCAGCGGGTTGCCGGGACCGAAGTTGCCCAGCGTCTCGTAGTACATGTGCGACAGTTCCGAGTGAACCGTCGAGCCCGGGTTCATCTCGGGCAGGCGCCAGCCGGTGACGCCGTGGATGTCGAGGCTCGCCGCCCAGGCGAGCGCGCTGCTCCAGCTCATGTCGCCGTCGCTCGGACTGAGCCCGTCGTCGAAGGCCGAACCGGCGCCGAAGTTGGCGTCGGCCAGCCAGGTGATGTCGAGCACCGTGTCGTAGAAGGCGTCGATCGTGCCGTCGCCGTCGATGTCGCGTGACTGCAGCGTGCTCTCCCAGCTGCCCTGGCCGCTGATCGGCACGGCGTGGGCGGTGGTGGTCGCGATCAGGGCGCAAAGGCCCGCGAAGGACAGCTTCCAATGCGGTGTCATGGCAACCTCCTTGTGCATGGCGCAAGCAGCCAATCTAGTCCGCATGCGCGCACGCCTGAGCCCTAGAGCTAGGGGGAGCGGGTCATTCCACCGGGGTCAGCTTGGCCACGCTCAGCGCCAGCCACTTCATGCCATGCCGGCCAAAGTTGACCTGCGCGCGTGCGTCGTCGCCGCTGCCTTCGAGCGTCACGATCACGCCCTCGCCGAACTTGTTGTGGAACACCGATTGCCCGCTGCGCAGGCCGTGGCTCGGCGCCTTCGGCGCAAAGGGCGCCGGCTTGCTCTCGACACGGCCGACGCCGACGATCGAGCCGAGGCCCGAACCGCGCGACCACGCCGACTGGTACTCGCGCGCGAAGCCCGAGCCGAAGCCCTGGTTGCGCGGCGTGAGCCAGCGCAGCGCCGACTCGGGCAGCTCGTCGAAGAAGCGGCTCTTGATGTTGTAGCGCGTCTGGCCGTGCAGCATGCGCGTCTGGCTGAAGCTCAGGTACAGCCGCTTGCGCGCACGCGTGATCGCGACGTACATCAGACGGCGCTCCTCCTCCAGACCGTCGACGTCGGACATGCTGTTCTCGTGCGGGAACAAGCCTTCCTCGAGGCCGGTGATGAAGACGGCGTCGAACTCGAGCCCCTTGGCCGAATGCACGGTCATCAGCTGGATCGCGTCCTGCCCCGCCTGCGCCTGGTTGTCGCCGGCTTCGAGAGAGGCGTGGGTCAGGAAGGCGGCGAGCGGCGACATGATCTCGCCGGTTTCGGCATCGGGCACCTGCTCCGCCGCGGCGGCCACCGCACCCGCACCGGCAGCGAACGTCCCGGCTTGTTCGTCGACCGGCAGCGCGACGGCGTCGCGTCCGAACCCCTCCTGCGTGACGAAGGCCTCGGCGGCATTCACCAGCTCTTCCAGGTTCTCCAGCCGGTCCTTGCCTTCCTTGTCGGTCTTGTAGAAATCGACCAGGCCCGACGCCTGCAGCATGTGCTCGATGATCTCGCGCAGCGTCAGGCCCTTGGTGGCCTCGCGCATCGCGTCGACCAGCGCGACGAAGCCTTGCAGGTTGGCGCCACCCTTGCCGGTGACCGCGCCGACGCTCTGGTACAGGCTGCGGCCGCTGACGCGGGCCGCGTCCTGCAGCTGCTCGATGGTGCGCGCGCCGATGCCGCGCGTCGGGAAGTTGACGACACGCAGGAAACTGGTGTCGTCGTTCGGGTTCTCGATCAGGCGCAGGTACGACAGCGCGTGCTTGACCTCGGCACGCTCGAAGAAGCGCAGGCCGCCGTAGACCTTGTACGGAATGCCGGCGTTGAACAACGCGCTTTCGAGCACGCGGCTCTGTGCGTTGCTGCGGTAGAGCAGCGCGATGTCGCTGCGCGCGATGCCGTCGCGGTGCAGCTGCTGCGCCTCCTCGACGAACCACTGCGCTTCGCCGAAGTCGCTGGTGGCTTCGTGCACGCGCACCGGCTCGCCGGGGCCGGCCTCGGTGCGCAGGTTCTTGCCGAGCCGGCGCGAGTTCTTCGCGATCAGCTCGTTGGCCGCGTCGAGGATGTTGCCGAAGGAGCGGTAGTTGCGCTCCAGCTTGATTACGCGCGCGACGCGGAACTCGCGCTCGAAGTCGGCCATGTTGCCGACCTGCGCGCCGCGAAAGGCGTAGATGCTCTGGTCGTCGTCGCCGACCGCGAACACCGCGGTCTGCGGGCCGGCGAACATCTTGAGCCAGGCGTACTGCAGGCGGTTGGTGTCCTGGAACTCGTCGACAAGCACGTGGCGAAAGCGCCGCTGGTAGTGCTCGCGCAGCGGCGCGTTGTCGCGC
>DASWVR010000170.1:0-9396 GCA_036401155.1 Piscinibacter sp.
GCAGTTCGTCGCCGGTGGAGAAGAACGCCACCCGCAGCCGGCGCAGCACCGGCACCTCGGCCTGGCCGAGCGAGGCCAGCATGCCGATGTCGGCCGGCCGCAGCACGCGCCCCGCGCGCAGCGCGGCTTCGCCCGCGGCCAGGTCCTCGCCGGCCAGCCGGCGGTTGTCGCCAGGCCGCACGACGCCGGGCGGGATGGTGACCTTGTCTTCGTCCGCCTGCGTGAACTCCTGCGGCACCACGGTGTCGAGCCCCGGCGGCATCACCGCGCCGGTCATGATGCGCAGGCACTGACCGGCGAGCACGCCACCGGCGAAGCCGCCGCCCGCGAGCCCGGTGCCGACCACGTCCAGCGCCGTCGGCGCGTCGACCAGCAGGTCGCTGCCGCGCAGCGCGTAGCCGTCCATGGCCGAGTTGTCGTGCGCCGGAACGTTGATGGCCGAGACGATGTCGCGGGCGAGCACGCGGCCCAGCGCCGAGCGGATCGGCACGCTCTCGGCGGCGTCGATGCGCGTCACCAGGCGCGCGATGAATTCCTGCGCCTGCGCCACCGGCAAGGCCTTCGGGTCGTAGCCGCTGACGCACGAAGCGATCTCGGCGAGCGATGCCGTGCTCACGTGCGCGGCCCCTGTTGCAGCTGCTGCAGTTCGCCGATCGTGTTGGCGTTGAAGAACGCCGCCTCGTCGTCGAATACGACATCCACGCAGCGATGCTGCGCGGTCCAGCGGTCGATCTTGCGCTGGCCCGACTGGGTGAAGGCGACCAGGCTCTCGAGCAGCCCGGCGTGCATCAGGCAGAACACCGGCTGCACCTGCACGCCCTCGGTCGTGCGCGTGGCCGCCATCGCGATCTCGGCGCCCTCGCGCACGAGCGCGTCGGCGAGACGCTGCACCAGGTCTTGCGGGAAGTGGGGGGTGTCGCAGGGCACCGTGACGAGGTAAGGCGTCTCGCAGTGCTCCAGGCCGGCCAGGAAGCCCGCCAGCGGCCCCGGGTAGTCGGGCAGGGCGTCGGGCCACACCGGCACGCCGAACGCGTCGTAGGCGCCGAGATTGCGGTTGGCGTTGACCATCAGGTGGCCGACCTGCGGTCCGAGCCGCAGCAGCGCATGCATCGCGAGCGGCATGCCGAGGTGGTTCTGCAGGCCCTTGTCGACGCCGCCCATTCGGCTGCCGCGCCCGCCGGCGAGGATCAGGCCGGTGATGTCGTCCTTGGGAATGCTCACGGCGGATCCGCCCTCATCCGCCGATGTAGTGCATCTCGACGCGGCGCTCGCCCTGGCCGGGTGTGCCTTCCAGCGCGCCGCGCAGCTCGGAATACCGGTCGTTGCGGCCGCGCCAGACGTGGCCGATGGCGGACGCGATCTGCTCGTCGCTGTACCCTCCGCGCAGCAGGGCACGCAGGTCATGCCCCTGGGTCGCGAACAGGCACAGGAACAGCTTGCCTTCGGTCGACAGCCGCGCGCGGTTGCAGTCGCGGCAGAAAGCCCGGGTGACGCTGGAGATCACGCCGATCTCGCCGCCCCCATCGTCGTAGCGCCAGCGCTCGGCGGTTTCGCCGAGCACGTTGGCGCCGACCGGGGACACGGGGAACACCTCGCCGAGGCGCGCCACCACCTCGGCCGAGGGCATCACCTCGTCCATGCGCCAGCCGTTGGTCGCGCCGACGTCCATGAACTCGATGAAGCGCAGGATGATCGGCGTGCCCTTGAAGTGGCGCGCCATCGGGACGATCTCGGCGTCGTTGGTGCCGCGCTTGACCACCATGTTGACCTTGATCGGCCCGAGCCCCACGCGCTCGGCCTCCTCGATGCCGCGCAGCACCTCGGCGACCGGGAAGTCGGCGTCGTTCATGCGGCGGAAGATCGCATCGTCGAGCGCGTCCAGGCTCACGGTCACACGCTGCAGGCCGGCGTCCTTCAGGGCGCGGGCCTTCTTCTGCAGCACCGAGCCGTTGGTCGTCAGCGTGAGGTCCAGCGGCGTCCCGTCGGCGGTGCGCAGCCCGCTCAGCATCTCGACCAGCCGTTCCAGGTTCTTGCGCAGCAGCGGCTCGCCGCCGGTCAGCCGGATCTTGTGCACGCCGTGGGCGGCGAACAACTGCGCCACGCGGGTGATCTCTTCGAAACTCAGCAGCGAGGAATGCGGCAGGAAGGCGTACTGCTTGTCGAACACCTCCTTGGGCATGCAGTAGCTGCAGCGGAAGTTGCAGCGGTCGGTGACCGAGATGCGCAGATCGCGAAGCGGGCGGCCGAGCCGGTCGGCCACGTGTCCCGATGCCGGCTCGGCGGCGGCGGGGATGTGCGGCACCGCTGCGGCGTAGCGGTGGTCGGCGAGGGGAATGACTTTCTCGGCCATCTCGGCATTTTGCCTGCTGCGCGCCCCGCGGCGGGCCTTGTGGCGATTCAGGGCCCCGGCGCGGCGGAGAAGGTCGAGGGCGAGGGTACGGCCGCCTGCGCGAGCACCGCTTCGGCGCGCCTGGCGCCGGTGAAGCGTTTGCGCCAGTATGACCCGCTCATCCGCTCAACGCGCACTTCGCCGCCGGCGCGTGGCGAATGGATGAACCTGCCCTCGCCGACATAGATGCCGACATGCGAAAAGGTGCGCTTGAGCGTGTTGAAGAACACCAGGTCGCCGGGTTTGAGCTCGTCCCGGTGCACCGGCACCAGTCCGGGCGCGTTGGCCTGCTCGTCGACTCGGCGCGGAAGGACGAGACCGACCGTGGTCTCGAAGATGTGGCGGGTGAAGCCGCTGCAGTCGAAGCCGGTGGACACGCTCGATCCGCCGCGCTTGTAGGGCACGCCCAGGAAGTTCATCGCGGTGACGACCATGTCGGAGGCCTTGTCGCGCACCTGCTCGCCGAAGTGCGCCTGCGCGGCGACGCGCCCTGCCGCCGGCGCAGCGGCAAGAACGCCGCGCTCGGACAGCAGTTGGCCGATCGGATCGGGCGCGGCTGACGCTTCCTGCGCGCCGGCGCCGCCCGCCGACAAGCCGAGCCAGAGGGCGACGGCGGCCACCTGGAGGCGAGACATGGAGACGGGCACGTCGTACATTGGCCGGCAGGATAGGCGCGCCAAGCCGGTGCGTCAACCACGAAATCGATTGAAAACCCAATGGAGACAACCAGTTAACGCAGAGAGCTGATGTGAAATAGCATGTGACGGCGCCGCTTTGACCTGGCTCAAGGCTGGTGCGGCGTCGCATGGCCAGTCAGTGCGCCGTCAGAGGGCTGGCTTGAAATCTCACCCCCGCATCGCCGACCACGAGAGGCACACCGATGAAACGCTACGCCGACTTCCACCGGCGCTCGATCACCGAGCGCGACGCTTTCTGGTCCGAGCAGGCCGCGCTGATCGACTGGGAGAAGCCCTTCGAGCAGGTCTGCGACTACAGCAAGCCGCCGTTTGCCAATTGGTTCGTCGGCGGGCGCACCAACCTGTGCCACAACGCCATCGACCGGCATTTGCGCTCGCGCGGCGACCAGAACGCGCTGATCTTCGTCTCGAGCGAAACGGGGTCGGAACACGTCTACAGCTTCCGCGAACTGCACGCCGAGGTGCAGCGTATGGCTGCCGTGCTGCAGGAGCTCGGCGTTCAGCAGGGCGACCGGGTGCTGATCTACATGCCGATGATCCCCGAGGCGGCCTTTGCGATGCTGGCGTGCGCGCGCATCGGCGCGATCCACTCGGTGGTCTTCGGCGGGTTTGCGAGCGTGAGCCTGGCCAGCCGCATCGACGATGCGCAACCGGCCGTGATCGTCAGTGCCGACGCCGGGAGCCGCGCCGGCAAGGTGATGGCCTACAAGCCGCTGCTGGACGAGGCGATCCGCCTGGCCGAACACAAGCCGGCCAAGGTGCTGTTGGTCGACCGCGGCATGGCGCCGATGGAGCGCGCCCCCGGCCGCGACGAGGACTACGCCGCGCTGCGCGCCAAGCACCTCGCGACGCCGGTGCCGTGCGTGTGGGTGGAGTCGACCCACCCGAGCTACACCCTCTACACCAGCGGCACGACGGGCAAGCCGAAGGGCGTTCAGCGCGACACCGGCGGCTACGCGGTGGCACTGGCCGCCAGCATGAAGCACATCTTCCTCGGCCAGCCGGGGGAGACCTACTTCTCCACCAGCGACATCGGCTGGGTGGTCGGCCACAGCTACATCGTCTACGGCCCGCTGATCGCCGGCATGGCGACCATCCTGTACGAGGGCCTGCCGATCCGCCCGGATGCCGGCATCTGGTGGAGCCTGGTCGAGAAGTACAAGGTGACGGCGATGTTCAGCGCGCCGACCGCCGTGCGCGTGCTGAAGAAGCAGGATCCCAAGTACCTCAAGCAATACGACCTCAGCTCGCTGCGCGCGCTGTTCCTGGCCGGCGAACCGCTCGACGAGACGACGGCCAAGTGGATCGCCGACGCGCTGGGCAAGCCGATCATCGACAACTACTGGCAGACCGAGACCGGCTGGCCGATCCTGACGATCGCCAACGGCGTGGAAAAGGCGCAGAGCAAGTTCGGCAGCCCCGGCGTGCCGATGTACGGCTACGACGTCAAGCTGATCGACGAGCACAGCGGGGAGGAACTCACCGGTGCGGGCCAGAAAGGCGTGGTCGCGATCGAGGGGCCGCTGCCGCCGGGCTGCATGCAGACCGTGTGGCGCGACGACGCGCGCTTCGTCAAGACCTACTGGGAGAGCATCCCGGGCCGGCTGATCTACAGCACCTTCGACTGGGGCATCCGCGACGAAGACGGCTACTTCTTCATCCTCGGCCGCACAGACGACGTGATCAACGTGGCGGGCCACCGCCTGGGCACGCGCGAGATCGAGGAAAGCATCTCCAGCCACCCGAATGTCGCCGAGGTGGCCGTGGTCGGCGTGGCCGACGCGCTCAAGGGACAGGTCGCGATGGCCTTCGTCGTCGTGAAGGACGCGAGCGCTCTCACCGACGAGGCGGCCCGGCTGCGCCTCGAGGGCGACATCATGAAGACGGTGGACCAGCAGCTCGGCGCGGTGGCGCGGCCGTCGCGGGTGCACCTCGTCAACGTGCTGCCCAAGACGCGCTCGGGCAAGCTGCTGCGACGTGCGATCCAGGCGGTGTGCGAGCGCCGCGATCCGGGCGACCTGACTACGATCGAGGATCCGTCGGCGCTGCAGCAGATCAAGGACCTGGTGGGCTCGCCCTCCTGAGCCGACGCAGCGAAGCACCTATGCCATTGTGCAGCGCAGTCGGCTCACCCAGAGGCCAACCGACGGCTGCGAGGCAGCCAAGGCCTCACAGCCTCTGAAGTCCGGCGCTTCGTCCTCGCGGATCCGCATTCCGTCGCGCGTGCGCGTGCTTCGGTCGACTCCCAGTGGGCGCGCATGGGCCTTGCCGGCACAATGCGCCCCTTGCCGCTCACGAGGCGGCACCCATTGGCCTGCTCGCTGGAGACTCGATGCGATCCACCTTGTCGTTTGCCGTTGGCGCCGCACTCGCCGCCGCGCTTCCCTCGTTTGCCGCCCCCGTGTTGCCGGGGCCGGCGTTCCCTCAGTTCAAGGATCCGCAGGCGATCGCCGCCGCATGCCAGCGTGACCTGGACACCGGTGCCAAGCGTGTCAAGGCGCTGGAGCGGCAGGCGCCCAATGCGGGCTGGCCGGCGGCCGCCGACCGCCTGAACGCCTACATCGAAGACGCCGCGGGACCGATCGAGGTGCTGATCAACGTGCACCCCGACAAGGCGATCCGCGACGCCGCGCAGGCCTGTTCGCTGCGCTGGCAGGACTTTTATTCCACGCTCGGGCAGAACGAAAAGCTGTACCGCGCCGCCCGCAAGCTCAAGCCGCGCGATGCCATCGACCGGCAGTTCGTGCGCCTCGCCATCGAGGGTTTCGAGGACGCCGGCGTCGCGCTGCCGGCCGACAAGCGTCCGCGGGCCAAGCAGCTCAATGTCCGCATCACCGAACTCGGCCAGCAGTTCGACAAGAACATCCGCGAGGACGACACCAAGGTCGCGTTCAGCGTGGACGAACTCGCCGGCGTGCCCGAGGCCGTCTGGAAGGACAAGCCGCGCGACGACGCCGGCCGCGTGCTGCTCGGCCTGGACTACCCGACCTACCTGCCGGTGCTCGAGCGCGGCGAGAACGCCGCGGCGCGCGAGCGCATCTGGCGCGCCAAGCTCAACGAAGGGGGCGAGGCCAACCTCAAGCTGCTGGCGGAGATCGCATCGCTGCGCCGCGAGTACGCGCAGCTCTTCGGCTTCGACAACTTCGCCGATTTCCAGCTGCGCCGCCGCATGGCGGAGAACAGCGTCAACACCGGACGTTTCCTCGACGAGGTGAAGGCGGCGCTGACCGAGCGCGAGGTGCGCGACCTGGCCGAGTTGCGGCAGGCCAAGGCGCAGCACCTGAACCAGCCGCTCGAGTCGACGAAGCTCGAGCGCTGGGACGTGCCTTTCTACACCGAGCGCGTGCGGCGCGAGCGCTACAGCGTCGACCAGGAGGCCTTCCGGCCCTACTTCCCGCCCCAGGAAAGCCTGCAGTTCGTGATGAAGATCGCCGAAAGCCTGCTCGGCGTGCGCTACACGCCGGTGCCCGCCAAGTTATGGCACGCCGACGCGCAGGCCTACGCGGCCACCGACACCAAGACCGGCAAGCCGCTGGCGACGCTGTTCGTCGACCTCTACCCGCGCGACGGCAAATACAACCACGCGGCCGTCTGGAGCTTTCGCAACGGATCGACGCTGCTCAAGCGCACCCCGCAGGCGGCCTTCATCGTCAACATGGACCGCCACGGCCTGACCCTGGACGAGCTGGAGACGCTGCTGCACGAGCTGGGCCACGCGCTGCACAACAACCTGTCGGCCACGCGCTACTCGTCGCAGGCGGGAACGACGGTGCAGCGCGACTTCGTCGAGGCGCCCTCGCAGATGCTGGAGGACTGGGTCTACGACAAGAAAGTGCTCAAGCTGTTCGCCCAGGTCTGCGCGACGTGCAAACCGGTACCCGACGAGATGATCGACAAGGCGGTGAAGGCACGCGATTACGGCAAGGGCATCCGCTACGCGCGCCAGCATCTGTTCGCGAGCTACGACCTGGCGCTGCACGGGCGCGAGGTGATCGAGCCGATGGCGCTGTGGGAGCGCATGGAAGGCGCCACGCCGCTCGGCCACGTGCCCGGCTCCAAGTTCCCGGCCGGCTTCTCTCATGCGGCCACGGGCTATGCGGCAGGCTACTACGGCTATCTCTGGAGCCTCGTCGTGGCCAAGGACCTGGGCACGGCGTTCGATGCGAATCGGCTCGACCCCGAGGTCGGCATGCGCTACCGGCACAGGGTGCTGGGGCAGGGCGGCCAGCGCCCGCCGAAGCAGCTCGTGCGCGACTTCCTCGGGCGCGAGACGAATTCGAAGGCGTTCTTCGACTACTTGAGGAATTAGTTCGCCGAGCCGCCGGTCGTCATCCCGACGAAAGTCGGGATCCACCGATCAGTCATGCTTGCGCCATGGATCCCGGCTTGCGCCGGGATGACGTGACGCGAGGCGCTCCGGCGACGACGTGTCAAAGCACCTCGCTCGCGAAGTCCGCCAGGCGCGACCGCTCGCCGCGCGCCAGCATGATGTGCCCGGAATGCGGCCAGCCCTTGAAGCGGTCGACCGCGTAGGTGAGGCCCGAACTGCCCTCGGTGAGGTAGGGCGTGTCGATCTGCGCCAGGTTGCCGAGGCAGACGATCTTGGTGCCGGGCCCGGCGCGGGTGATCAGCGTCTTCATCTGCTTGGGCGTGAGGTTCTGCGCCTCGTCGATGATCACGTACTTGTTGAGGAAGGTGCGCCCGCGCATGAAGTTCAGGCTCTTGATCTTGATCTTGCTGCGCACCAGGTCGTTGGTCGCGGCGCGGCCCCACTCGCCGCCCCCGCCGTCGCTCTTGGACAGCACCTCGAGGTTGTCGTCGAGCGCGCCCATCCAGGGGCCCATCTTCTCTTCTTCGGTGCCCGGCAGGAAGCCGATGTCCTCGCCGACCGGCACGGTGACGCGCGTCACGATGATCTCGGTGTAGCGGCGGTCGTCCATCACCTGGCTCAGGCCCGCGGCCAGGGTCATCAGCGTCGTGCCGGTGCCCGCGGTGCCGGTCAGCGTGATGAAGTCGCACTCGGGGTCCATCAGCAGGTTGAGTGCGAAGTTCTGCTCGCGGTTGCGCGCCGTCACGCCCCACACCGCGTTCTTGTTGTGCGTGTACTCGCGCAGCGTGCGCAGCACGGCGGTCTTGCCGGTGATCTCGGTGACCTTGGCATACAGCGGCGCCGCGCCAGGCGCCTCCAGGTAGACGAACTGGTTGATCAGCAGCGCCGGCACCATCGGACCGCTGATGCGGTAGTAGGTGAGCCCGCCCTGGTTCCAGCTCTCCATCGTCTTGCCGTGCCGTTCCCAGAAGTCGGGCGGCAGCTGCAGCACGCCGGTGTAGAGCAGGTCGCCGTCTTCCAGCGTCTTGTCGTTGAAGTAATCCTCGGCCGGCAGCCCCAGGGCGCGCGCCTTGATGCGCATGTTGATGTCCTTGGACACCAGCACGACGTCGCGTTTGGTCTCCTGCTCGCGCAGGGCCTGCACGACGCCGAGGATCTGGTTGTCGGCCTTGCCTTGCGGCAGGCCGGCCGGCAGGTTCACGTTGACGAGGTTGGTCTGGAAGAAGAGCTTGCCGGCCGCTTCGCGGTGGCCGGTGCGCGACAGCGGCAGTCCGTTGGACATGCCGCTCGCATCGCGCTCGCCCATGCTCGCGGCCAGGGCGTCGAGGTCGCGGCTCACCTGTCGAGCGTTGCGCGCCACCTCGGTCATGCCCCGCTTGTGCCCGTCGAGCTCTTCCAGCGTGATCATCGGCAGGTAGATGTCGTGCTCCTCGAAGCGGAACAGCGACATCGGGTCGTGCATGAGCACGTTGGTGTCGAGCACGAACAGCTTGGGCGGCCCGTCCCCGCGCGGCTTGCGCACCCGGGGCTCGGGGGAGGGCCGCTTGACGTGGTGATGCGGCACCGCAGGCGCTTCCGGCGGAATCACCGGCGCCGCCACGTCGGCGTGGCTGTCGTACAGGCTGAGTTCAGCCGGCGACGCCGGCTCGGCGGAAAGGCTCTTGTGCGAACGTTTGCCCGGTTTGGGCGCGGCCTGCGAGTCGAAGTCGGTTTGCGTCAGCAGTGATGCTCGTTTGGCAGGCGGCTTGGGCAGTGGCATGGGGAGGGGGTTCTCCGTTCGTCGTGAATGAATGCATGCCCGCCAGCCGCCGCGCCCTCGATCCGACCGCGCGCCGCTCGGCCTGGAGCGGCCCGGCGCCGAGAAGAAAAAAAGCCGCACAGTCGCCTGTGCGGCTCGATGGAGAGAGTGCGCGTTTCACAACTCACGGGCATGAGCCATTATGCACATCCGGTGTGAGGCGACAACCCAATGTCGCGTC
>DASWVR010000171.1:0-18956 GCA_036401155.1 Piscinibacter sp.
TGCGCGCGGGCAGCAGCTGGCTGCCGCTGGCGCGCCGGCCGATCCTGTTCGAGTTGGCGCGTGCCCTCGCGCAGGCGTGGCCCGGCGATGTCGAGCGCAACACCTTGATCGCCCGCGCGTTCCGCACCCGCCGTCCCGACGACACCCACCGCGCGCGCCTGCGTGTCGAGATCGGACGGTTGCGCGCGCTGGCCGCGCCGCTGGCGCGCGTCGACGCCACCCCACGCGGTTTCGCGATGACGGCGCTGGACGAGCGCCCGCTCGTCGTCCTGGTGCCGCCCATCGACGGCGAGCAGGCCTCGCTGCTGGCGCTGCTGGCCGACGGCGCGGCGTGGTCGACCTCGGCGCTCGCACTGGCCCTCGGGGCGAGCCAGCGCACGGTCCAGCGCGCGTTGGTCGAGCTGGAGGCTGCGGCACGCGTGCGCGCGATCGGCGGCGGGCGTGCGCGGCGCTGGCTCTCGCCGCCCCTGGCCGGATTCACGACGATCTTGTTACTCCCTGCCGCGCTCGAGCTCACGTAGATTGTCTTCGGCGGCGCACCGAGGCGCCGAACGGAGCACCCTCACATGACCACGACAGGACACAAGACAGGCGAGACGGCAGCGCAACCACCGGCACGCGCTGCCGAGATCGTGCGCGAATACGGCCCCTTCGACGGCGCCGAGCGCATCAACGGCGTCAGCCACGACGGCCAGCGTGTCTGGGCGGCGACCGGGGCCAGCTTGCTCGCCTTCGATCCCGACAGCGGCGAAGTGGCGCGCACGCTGGCCCGCGCCGGCGACGCCGGCACCGCTTTCGACGGCACCCACCTGTACCAGATCGCCGAAGCGCGCATCGACAGGATCGATCCCGCGACCGGCGACGTGCTGGCGTCGATCCCGGCGCCCGGGCACGGCAGCGACTCGGGGCTCGCCTGGGCCGAAGGCAGCCTGTGGGTAGGGCAGTACCGCGACCGCAAGATCGTCCAGATCGATCCCGCGACGGGCGCCATCCTGCGCACCATCGAGACCAACCGCTTCGTCACCGGCGTGACCTGGGTCGACGGCGAGTTGTGGCACGGCACCTGGGACGGCGAGGAGAGCGACATCCGCCGCATCGATCCCGACAGCGGCGCCGTGCTCGATCGGCTCGAGATGCCGCGCGGCGCCGGCGTGAGCGGATTGGAGTCCGATGGCGCGGACCTGTTCTATTGCGGCGGCGGAACGAGCGGAAAGGTCCGTGCCGTGAAACGACCGAAATCCGAGCGCCGCTGAACGCCCGCGCTGCGGCGCAACCGGCGACCCCCGCCTTCCTGCTGACGACCATTCGGTTGCCGACCGAGGACCTGGCGCGCGCCCAGCGGAAGGCGGGGCGCGGCGCACCGATCCACCAACGAACGGCTCATCGAGCCAAGGAGCACATCACCATGAACACCGCCATGAAGCATCCCGTCGTGTCCAAGGACCGATGGATAGCCGAGCGCAAGACGCTGCTGGCACGCGAGAAGGAACTGACGCGCCTGCGCGACCGGATCGCCCGCGAGCGCCGCGCGCTTCCTTGGGTGCGCATCGAGAAGAACTACGTGTTCGACGCCCCCGAAGGCCGCCGCACGCTGGCCGAGCTGTTCGAAGGGCGCCGGCAGCTGGTGGTCCAGCACTTCATGTTCGCGCCCGGTTGGGAGCAAGGCTGCAAGAGCTGCTCCTTCATGGCCGACCACATCGACGGCGCGAACGTGCACCTGGCTCAGCGCGACCTCACACTGCTCGTCGTGTCCCGCGCACCGCTGGCCGACATCCAGCGTTTTCGCGAGCGCATGGGGTGGCGGTTCAAGTGGGTGTCCTCTCACGGCAGCGACTTCAACCGCGACTTCGACGTGTCCTTCACGCCGCAAGAGATCGCCCGCGGCGAGGTCTACTACAACTACGGCATGCGGCCCTTCGGGGCGGAGGAAGCGCCCGGCATCAGCGTGTTCGCCAAGGACGGCGCCGGCGACGTCTTCCACACCTACTCGACCTACGGACGCGGCGTGGAACTGATGATGGGCGCATACAGCCTGCTGGACCTCGCGCCCAAGGGCCGCGACGAAGACGGCCTGGCTCACACCATGGAGTGGGTGCGCCACCACGACCGCTACGAGCCGGCGGCGCCCGCGAAGGCGGCGGTGGGTTCGTGCTGCGAGGCGCACGCCTGAGCCTGCTCGGCCCGGCGCGGATGCACGCCTCATGGCAGACCTGTGGCCCTGGATCGCCGTCGCCGGCCTCGGCGCCTTGCACGGGCTGAGCCCGGCGACCGGCTGGATGTTCGCCGCCGCATGGGGCGTGCACACGGGCAAGGTGGCGCAGGTGCGGCACGCCTTGCTGCCGATCGCCATCGGGCACACCGCCTCGGTCGCGGCAGTGGCCTGCGCCTTTGCTCAGGGCATGTCGTTGAACCGCGCGTGGGCGCAGGGACTGGCCGGTGCGCTGCTGCTGGGCGCAGCGGCTTGCCGGCTGCGGCGCGGTGCTGCGCACAGCCAGCCGATCGGCGTGCGGGCCGGCCACGCCGGCATCGCGGCGTGGTCCTTCCTGATGGCCACCGCGCACGGCACCGGGCTGATGCTGGTACCGGCGCTTGCGCTGTGCGTCGCCAACGGCCGGGCCCGCGAGATCAGCGTGTCGGGCTCGCTGCTGCTCGCCCTGGCAGCGGTCGGCGTCCACACAGCGGCGATGCTGGCCACCACAGGCGTCGTCGCTGCCGGCGTGTGCCGCGGCCTCGCCACGCACCCGCGCCTGTTGAGCGGCCCCGCGGCGCAGCGGGGCTGGACCGCCGCACTGGCCATCTCCGGCTTGCTCTTGATCGTGCTTCGCTGATGCCCGACCCCGGGCGCGCCGGCGTCGATGTGTCACGGGCCGCGGCACCGCCGCGGCCCGTTGATCTCAAGGCTGCTTCAGTTCGTAGCCCGGCACGCCCATCTGCCACAGCGCGAAGGCGAAGACGTCGGCCACCTCGTCGAAGATCTGCGACTTGGTGTTGCCCACGCCGTGGCCGGCATCGTAGTTCAGGCGCAGCAGCACCGGCTTGCCCGAGGTGCTCGCGGCGAGCAGCCGCGCGCCGGCCTTGGTGGTGTGCCAGACCTCGACCCGCGGGTCGTTCACGCCGTGCGGCAGCAGCACCGCGGGGTACTTGGTGCCGTCCTTGATGTGGTGGTAGGTGCTCATCGCCAGCAGCGAGCGGAAGCCTTCTTCGGTGGTGCGGGTGCCGAACTCGGGGATGTTGGGCACGCCGTTGGGTGTGGTCTCCATGCGGATCATGTCGAGCGCGCCGACCGACGGCACGACGGCGGCGAACAGGTCCGGGCGCTCGGTCATCGCGCGGCCGACCAGGATGCCGCCCGCGCTGCCGCCCCAGATCGACAGCCGCGAGGGCTGCGTCCACTTCTGCGCGATCAGGTACTCGGCGCAGGCGATGAAGTCCTTCCAGGTGTTGGGCTTGGTCGCCTGGCGGCCGGCCTCGTGCCACTTGCGGCCGAACACGCCGCTGCCGCGCGGGTTGGCTACCGCGAACACGCCGCCGGCGTCCATCCAGGCGAGCCGGCTGTAGCTGAACCAGGGTTCCTCGGTGATGCCGTAGGAGCCGTAGCCGTACAGCAGCGTGGGGTTGGTGCCGTCGAGCTTGACGCCTTCCTTGTGGATGATCGACATCGGCACCATCGTGCCGTCGTGGCTCTTGACCATCACCTCGGTCGCGACGATGCCGCTCGGCGCGTCGAACGGGCCGCTCGGCTGCAGGCCGGTGTTCTGCACCTTGCCCTTGGGAGAGACCGCGTAGATCTGGCGCGCCCGGTTCCAGCCTTGAAGGTCGAGCATCACGCCCGGCAGGTCGGAGCGCACGCCGACGAACTTGAAGTTGCCCGACACCGGCAGCGCCACCTCCTGCGCCGACTCGGCATCGGCGTAGGCCGCCTTCAGCAGGCGCTTGACGTTGCCGTCGCGCAGCTCGATGTAGAGGCCGTCGGCCGCTGCGGCGACGTTGGTGAGCACCTTCTGGCTCTCGGGCAGCAGCACCTGCGCCTTGGCGGCGGAGAAGCCGTCGAGCTTGCCGCCGATGAGCTTGTAGCGCGGCGCGTCGCGGAAGCTCAGCGCGTAGACGCGATCGCCCTTCACCGCCAGCGCGGTCACGCGGTCCTCGCGCTCGACCAGCGGCTTCCACTCGGCCTTGCCGCCGCGCAGCTCGGTGAGCGTGGTGTGCAGCGCGCGGAAGTCGGGCGACACGCCGTCGATCACATAAGCGAGCACGCGCCCGTCGGGCTGCACGTCGAACGCGGGGAACTCGGTGGCGGGGATGTCGAGGTCGTCGCCGGCGCGCATCAGGGTGCGCAGGTCCTTCTCGGCCTCGCCGGGTCTCAATGCGACGACCGTGCTGCGCTGGTATTTGTCGGTCGACGGCATGCCGGGCTTGAACTCCTGCAGACGGTTGAAGAACAGCTCGCTGCCATCAGGTGCCCAGCTCGGGCCGCCGAACTGGGCGCGTGTGATCTCCCCGCCGATCTGGCGGCCGCTGCGGGTGTCGAGGATGCGCAGTGACGCGTCTTCCGAGCCGGCCGCCGACACGCCGACCGCCACCAGCTTGCCGTCGGGCGACGGCGCGAAATAGTTGATGGCGTGCGGCTTGCCGGTCGAGCGCTTCAGCGTCTCGGGGTCGAACAGCAGCTTCTCCTTGCCGCCGAGGCCCTGGCGCATGTAGAGCTTGAACTGGTCGTCCTTCGCGCCGCGGCGCTCGTAGAAGTACAGCTCGCCGCGCCGGCGCTCGACGCCGGTCACGCGCGCCGGCGCGCTCGAATCGAGCCGTTCGATCTTGGCGCGCAGGGCGTCGCGGCCGTTGATGCGGCGCAGCGTGGCCTGGGCATGGTCGCTGTGCGCCTTCATCCAGGCGGCCACCTCGGGCGCCTTCGGATCCTCGAAGTGGCGGTAGGGATCGTCGACTGTGGTGCCGAAGAAGGTCTCGGGCACGTTCTGCGCCGAAGCCTGAGGCAGCGCTTCCTGGGCCCAGGAGGCGGTGGCGGCGGCGATGACCGCGAGCGCGGCGGCCGCGCGATGCAGGGGCGAAAGTTTCATCGGTCCGGTGCTCCGGAAGAACTTGGACCCGCGATCGTAGCCGTGTTGCCGGACCGTCATGCCTGCGCCGGCTGCGCAAGCCGCGGCGGGGCCGGCAGCACAAGGGCGGCCCGCCGCGAGTCCCGATAATCGCGCATGAGCATCACCCCCGACGCCGCGGCCACGCCCGCGGCCGCATCCCCCGCTTCCGGCCCGCCCTTCGGCAGCCTGCCGCTGCCGCCCGCCGCGCTTGCCAACCTGCAGCGCCTCGGCTACCTCGGCATGACGCCGATCCAGGCGGCGAGCCTGCCGCTGGCGCTGGCCGGCCGCGACCTGATCGCGCAGGCCAAGACCGGCAGCGGCAAGACCGTGGCCTTCGCGCTGCCGCTGCTGGCCAACCTGAACCCGCGCCGCTTCGCGGTGCAGGCGCTGGTGCTGTGCCCCACGCGCGAGCTGGTCGAGCAGGTGACGCAGGAGATCCGCCGCCTGGCGCGCGCCGAGGACAACGTCAAGACGCTGACGCTGTGCGGCGGCGCCACCATGCGGCCGCAGATCGCGAGCCTCGCGCACGGCGCGCACATCGTGGTGGGCACGCCGGGGCGCATCCTCGACCACCTGTCGCGCGGCACGCTGGTGCTGGAGGCACTCAACACGCTGGTGCTCGACGAGGCCGACCGCATGCTCGACATGGGCTTCGCCGAGGACATGACGAACGTGATCAAGCATTGCCCCAAGCAGCGCCAGACGCTGCTGTTCTCGGCCACCTACCCGGAAGGCGTGGCGCAGCTTGCGGCGCGCTTCATGCGCAAACCCGAGGCGGTGACGCTCGGCGAGCGTCACGCGGCGAGCAAGATCCGCCAGCGCTTCTACGAAGTGACGGAGAGCGAACGCCTGCATGCGGTGGGCCTGCTGCTCAAGCACTACCGGCCGGTGAGCACGCTGGCGTTCTGCAACACCAAGCAGCAGTGCCGCGACCTGGTGGCCGTGCTGCAGGCCGAGGGCATCGCCGCGCTCGAGCTGCACGGCGACCTCGATCAGCGCGAGCGCGACCAGGTGCTGGTGCAGTTCGCCAACCGCAGCTGCAGCGTGCTGGTCGCCACCGACGTGGCGGCGCGCGGCCTCGACATCGCGCAGCTCGAGGCGGTGATCAACGTCGACATCACGCCCGAGGTCGAGCTGCACACGCATCGCGTGGGGCGCACCGGGCGCGCCGACGAAGCCGGCTGGGCGTTCAACCTCGCCAGCATGGACGAGATGGGGCGCGTGGGCCGCATCGACGAGATGCAGGGCAGCGCGAGCGTGTGGCACGCCTTGAGCGAACTCACCGTGCCCGCCGGCGCGCCGCCGCTGCGCCCGCCGATGGTGACGCTGCAGATCCTCGGCGGACGCAAGGAGAAGATCCGGCCCGGCGACGTGCTGGGTGCGCTGACCAAGGACCTCGGTTTCGAGGTCGCGCAAATCGGCAAGATCAACGTCAACGAGTTCTCGACCTACGTCGCGGTCGATCGCGCCATCGCCGACCAGGCCCTGCGCGGGCTCAACGCCGGCAGGGTGAAGGGCAAGTCGGTGAAGGTGCGGCGGCTTTGACGCCGTTTGCCGCGCTCGGCCTCGCGCCGGCGATCGCGCGCGCCGCGCAGGAGTGCGGCTATGCTGCGCCGACGCCGGTGCAGTCGGCGGCCATTCCCGCGGCACTCTCCGGCCGCGACGTGCTGGCCACGGCGCAGACCGGCTCCGGCAAGACGGCCGCTTTCGCCCTGCCCGTCCTGCAGCAGCTGCAGGGGGTGCCACGCGCGGCACCGAGGGCAACCCGCGCGCTGGTGCTGGTGCCCACGCGCGAACTCGCGAGCCAGGTGGGCGAATCGATGCGGGCGCTGGCACGGCATCTGGCCGAGCCGCCGAAGGTGGCGGTGGTGTTCGGCGGCGTGTCGATCAACCCGCAGATGATGGACCTGCGCGGCGGTGCCGAGCTGATCGTCGCCACGCCGGGCCGTCTGCTCGACCTGGCCGATCGAAACGCCGTGCGCCTGGGCGGCGTGGCGGTGCTCGTGCTGGACGAAGCCGATCGCCTGCTGGAGGCAGGGTTTGCCGACGAGCTGGCGCGGGTGCTCGCGCTGCTGCCGCCGCGGCGTCAGAACCTGCTGTTCTCCGCCACCTTCCCGAGCGCGCTGCAGTCGCTCGCCGGCCGCCTGTTGCACGAGCCGGTTTGCATCGAACTGGCGCCCGAGCCCGCCGCGGCGCGCCCGGTGGTGGAGCAGCACGCCGTCGAGGTCGACGAGGCGCGGCGCACGCCGCTGCTGCGCCACATGATCCGAACCGGCGGGTGGACTCGCGTGCTGGTGTTCGTCGCCACCCGCTACGCGAGCGACCACCTGGCCGACAAGCTGCGCCGCGCGGGCATCGCAGCCGCCGCGTTCCACGCGGACGCCAGCCAGGGCGCGCGCACACGCGCGCTGGCCGAGTTCAAGGGCGGCCGGCTGCAGGTGCTCGTTGCCACCGACCTCGCCGCACGCGGCATCGACGTCGTGCAGCTCCCGGTGGTGGTGAACTACGACCTGCCGCGCTCGGCGCTCGACCACCTGCACCGCATCGGCCGCACCGCGCGTGCTGGCGCGGGCGGGCTGGCGGTGAGCTTCATCGGCGCCGACGACGAAGCGCACTTCCGGCTGATCGAGAAGCGCCAGGGCTGTCGCGTGGCGCGCGAGCGCATCCCAGGGTTCGAGCCGGGCGCAAGGGTCGCGCCGGCTGCGCCGACATCCGCCGACGGCGGCGTCAAGGGACGACGCAGGAGCAAGAAGGACAAGCTGCGCGAAGCGGCCGCGCGCGGCGGGTAGGTCGGGGCGTCATGCAACTGCGCGAGGCCGGCGCGCGAGGTCGAGCAGCGCCAGTTCGCGCAGCCGCGGCAGCGACAGCACGCTCAGCGCGCGCCGCTCCAGGTGAAGGACGCCTTCGCGCTCCATCGAGCGCAGCACCAGGTTGACGCGCGAGCGGCTCGCGACCACCAGATCGGCCCATTCGTCCTGCGACAGGCGCAGGTGGCTGGCGCCGTTCTGGCGCTGCATCAGCCAGACGATCTTGCGCGCCAGGCGCGCGGCCAGCGGCAGCGTCTGCAGCTCTTCCATCACCCGCTCCAGCTCCGCGAGCCGCGCGTAGCTCATCTGCAGCAGCGCCTGCAGCAGCACCGGATGCTGCGAGACCAGCCGCTTCATCGAGGCGCTGCGGATGACGAGCACCGCGCAATCGGTCTGCGCCACCGCCTCGACGATGTCGGGCAGGTCGTCGGCCGCCGACAGCTCGCCGAACCACTCGCCCGGCCCGATGAAGGACAGCGTGAACGCCTTGCCGCTCACGAACACGGCGCTCAGCCGCACGCTGCCGCGGGTGACGGCGAACCAGTCGTTGCGTGCGATGCCGTGGCGGCCGAACGGCTGGCCTGCCGGCACGACGTGCAGCGTGGTCTGCGCGAGCATCGCTTCCTGCGCCTGCGCCGGCAGCGCGCGGAACCACGCTCCCTGCTGCAGCGCCGCGCGCTCGTGCCATGCGGGGCCGCACGAGCGCGGGTCGTTGGCGGCGTGTGTCTGGATCGGCGTTCGGTACATGCTGGGGCGCAGTCTTGGCGCAAATACCCCGCGTGTCAGTCCCCGATCCGGCCCCCATACTTGCAAATCGTGCCACCATGGCGCGACCATGAGATCGACCGCCCCGCGGCCCGAAGCGGCCCCGACCGTCTCCACGGCCTACCTCCGGGAAGTCGTGAACGCGATGGAGCTCGACGACGCGCTGATCGAGACGGCGCTGGTGGCGGCGGGCATCGCGCCCGACCTGCTCGCGCGACCTGCTGCACGCATCACCGAACTGCAGCTGGCCACGCTGTACCGCTGGCTCGCCGTGCGCTGCGACGACGAGATGCTGCGCCTGTTCTCGCGGCCGCTGCGGCCCGGATCGCTCAAGTTCACCTGCCTGGGGCTGCTCGAGGCGCGCGACCTGCGAACGGCGCTGCACCGATGGTCGGTGATCCTGCGGCTGTTGCAGGACGACTTCCGGCTGCAGGTCGACAAGGCGGACGGCGAGGCGTCGATCGCCATCGTCGAGGAACCCGGCCGCGCGCCCTGCAAGCCGGTGGCGCTGGACCTGATGCTCAAGCTTGTCCACGGAGTCGCCTCGTGGCTCATCGACCGCCGCATCCCGCTGCTGGGGGTCGACTTCTCGTTTGCCGCGCCGGCCGCCGGCGCCACCGACTTCTCCGCGTTGTACCCCGGCCCGGTCGCCTACGGCATGCCGCGCTGCGCGCTCAGGCTGGCCTCCGCCTACCTCGACCAGCCGGTACGCCGCAGCCGATCCGACATCCCGGCCTTTCTGCGCCGTGCGCCCGAGGACTGGCTGTTCGTGCCATTCAGCGAGCCGCGCCTGGAGCAGCGGCTGCGCGCCCACGTGGCGTCGCGCCTGCCGTTGCCGTCCACCGCGCAGGAGGCGGCGGCCGCGCTGCACCTGTCGGTGCGAACGCTGCACCGGCGCCTCGCGCACGAAGGCACCAGCCTGCAGCGCGTGAAGGACCAGCTGCGGCGCGACGTCGCGATCCAGCGGCTGACCGGATCGCAGGAGTCGATCGCCGCCATCGCCGCGCAGCTGGGGTTCGACGGCCCCGCGTCGTTCCATCGGGCGTTCAAGGGTTGGACCGGCAGCACGCCGGGCGCCTATCGCAGCGTGTCCGTACCCGACCGGCGTATCACTTCACCGGGTCGTTGAGGCGGGCAGGGCGTCGATCACCTCCGGTTACACGAAAGCACACCGCCGCGCACTATGACGCCGGGTCTGTCCACCATATCGCGCTATCCCGCGTTTAAGCTGTGGGTACCAGAGGCCGCCGATGGCCGTTCAGGGCTCTTAAGGAGTGAAGATGAAACTGCGCACCTCGTCCTTGCTTGCCGCCGCTGCGGCAGCGTTCGCGTTCTCCGTGCCGGCGGCAGCTGCCCCCGACGCCGATGCCGCCCAGGCCTTCAGCAAGGCCAACGGCTGCACCAAGTGCCACGCGGTGGACAAGTCCAAGAAGGGGCCTTCTTTCCAGAAGACCGCCGCCAAGTACAAGGGCCAGGCCGATGCGGAGGCCAAGCTGGTCAAGTTCCTGACCTCGTCGCCCAAGGTCAAGTTCGACGACGGCACCGAGGAAGACCACAAGGCCGTCGACGCCAAGGATCCGAAGGCCGTGCAGAACCTGGCCGCCTGGATCCTCGCGCAGTAACGCGGCGGCTCGTTTCCCCGTCCGCTCGGCCATCTTCCCCTCTCCCCCTGGGAGAGGGTTGGGGTGAGGGCGGGCGGGCGTCGAGGCCGCATTTTTCCGCTCAGCGCCTGCGGCCCGTTGCCATGACGGCCCGTTCGTTGTAAACCTGCCGCCCCTTGGTTCTCAGAGGAGTGCAGCATGGACCGAGTCACCGGCGGCTGCCTGTGCGGCAACGTCCGGATCGTGGCGTCGGGACGCCCCTACCGCGTCGGGCTTTGCCATTGTCTCGACTGCCGCAAGCATCACGGCGCCCTGTTTCACGCCTCTGCTGTATTCCCTCAGGCGGCAGTGACGATCGAGGGCGAGACGCGCGATTACGAGGGGCGGTTCTTCTGCCCGCGCTGCGGCTCGTCGGTGTTCGGGCGCACCGCCGATGAGATCGAAGTGAACCTCGGAACCCTGGACGCTCCCGACCAGCTGATGCCGACCTACGAAAGCTGGATCATCCGCCGCGAGTCCTGGTTGCCGCCGTTCCCGCTCACGCGGCGATACGAGCGCGATCGTGATGCGGCGAGTCGTTTCGAGGAGTAGGTCGGGCGCGGGGGGGGTGTGGACGCGCGCCTACTCGACCGTCACACTCTTCGCCAGGTTCCGCGGCTTGTCCACGTCCGTCCCCCGCGCGCACGCGGTGTGATACGCGAGCAGCTGCAGCGGCACCACGTGCAGGATCGGCGACAGCGTGCCGTAGTGCTCGGGCATGCGGATCACGTGCAGCCCTTCGTCCGATTCGATGCGCGTGTCGGCATCGGCGAACACGAACAGCTCGCCGCCGCGCGCGCGCACCTCCTGCAGGTTGCTCTTGAGCTTTTCGAGCAAGGCGTTGTTGGGCGCCACCGTGACGACCGGCATCGCGGCGGTCACCAGCGCCAGCGGCCCGTGTTTCAGTTCGCCCGCCGGGTAGGCCTCGGCGTGGATGTAGCTGATCTCCTTCAGCTTGAGCGCGCCTTCGAGCGCGATCGGGTAGTGCATGCCGCGGCCGAGGAAGAGTGCGTTTTCCTTGCGCGCGAACTCCTCGCTCCAGGCGATGACCTGCGGCTCCAGCGCGAGCACCGCCTGCACGGCCACCGGCAGGTGGCGCAGCGCCTTCAGGTGCTCGGCCTCGTCGTCGTCGCTCAGGTGGCCGCGCACCTGCGCCAGCGCGAGCGTCAGCAGGAACAGGCCGACCAGCTGCGTGGTGAAGGCCTTGGTCGACGCGACGCCGATCTCGACGCCCGCCCGCGTGATGTACGCCAGCTCGCATTCGCGCACCATCGCGCTGGTCGCCACGTTGCAGATGGTCAGCGTGTGCGGCATGCCCAGCGAGCGCGCGTGCTTGAGCGCCGCAATGGTGTCGGCCGTCTCGCCGCTCTGGCTGATCGTCACCACCAGCGTGCGCGGGTTGGGCACGCTGTCGCGGTAGCGGTACTCGCTGGCGATCTCGACCGAGGTCGGGATCCTGGCGATGCTCTCGAGCCAGTACTTCGCAGTCGAGCCGCTGTAGTAGCTGGTGCCGCAGGCGAGGATCAGCACCGAGTCGATGTTCTTGAAGACGCTGTATGCGCCGTCGCCGAACAGTTCGGGCGAGATGCCGTTGACGGCGTCCAGCGTGTCCGCGATCGCCTTCGGCTGCTCGAAGATCTCCTTCTGCATGTAGTGGCGGTAGGGGCCGAGCTCCGCCGCGCCGGTGTGCGCGTGCACCGTGCGCACTGGGCGCGGCGCCGGCACGTAGCGGCCTTCGGGCGTGCGCGCGGTGATCCACACCTTGCCGAGCTGCAGGTCGACGACGTCGCCCTCTTCGAGGTAGACGATCTGGTCGGTCACGCCGGCCAGCGCCATCGCATCGGAGGCGAGGAAGTGGTCGCCGGCCCGATCATTGGCGCCCACACCGAGCACCAGCGGCGACCCCTCGCGCGCGCCGACCACGCGGTGCGGCTCGTCGCGGCAGAACACGGCAATCGCGTAGGCGCCGCGCAGGCGCAGCGTGGCGCGCTGCACGGCGTCGAGCAGGTCGCCTTCGTAGAGGTGGTCGACCAGGTGCGCGATGACTTCGGTGTCGGTCTGGCTGTCGAAGGCATAGCCGCGGGCCTTGAGCTCGGCGCGCAGCTCGTCGTGGTTCTCGATGATGCCGTTGTGCACCAGGGCGATGCGGCCGCTGCTCGCCTGGCGCGCGTGCGGACCGTGCGAGAAGTGCGGGTGGGCGTTGTGCACCGCGGGGGCGCCGTGGGTGGCCCAGCGTGTGTGGGCGATGCCGGTGCCGCCTTGCACATGGTCCTTCTCGACGCCGGCCTCGAGCTCGGCCACGCGGGCGGTGCTGCGGGCGCGGCGCAGCTCGCCGTTCTGGTGCACCGCCACGCCGCAGGAGTCGTAGCCGCGGTACTCCAGCCGCTTGAGGCCCTCGATGAGGACGGGAACGATGTTGCGGGTGCTGACGGCGCCGACGATGCCACACATGGGAGTCACCTGGAGGAGATGGAATGGCGGGATGCTAGGCGTGTTGTGATGAACAAAGCTGCCGAAAAAATGGCAGAAATGAATGAATGCACCAGCTCAGCATGTTCATGCAATAATCCTTCATGCACAATGATGAACCGAACGATGTGACCGTGCCGATGGCGCTCGACGCAGCGGACCTGCGCATCCTGAGCATCCTGCAGCAGAACGCTTCGCTGTCGAACCAGGACCTGGCTGCTGCCGCGCACACCTCGCCGGCCACCTGCCTGCGGCGCGTCAAGCGCCTGGTCGACGCCGGGGTCATCGAGCGCCGCGTCGCCATCCTTTCGCCCGATCGCCTGGGGGCGGGCCTGAGTGCGATTGCCGAGGTCACGCTGGACCGCCAGGGCGCCGAGCACCTGCAGGCCTTCGAACGGCGTGCCTCGGCCGAGGCGGCGGTGCAGCAGTGTTATCGCGTGTCTCCGGGCCCCGACTTCGTGCTGCTGCTTCAGGTGGCGGACATGACCGCCTGGGCGGCGCTGGTCGACCGCCTCTTCACGCAAGACGCGAACGTGCGCAACGTGAAGAGCTTCTTCTGCGTGAAGCGCGCGAAGTTCGAGACCAAGCTGCCCTTGCCGTGCCTCACGCCCTGGCCCGTTAACGCTTGATGATGACGAGCCCCTTGAGGTACTCGCCTTCCGGGAAGGTCACCGTCATCGCATGGTCGGGTGCCGCGCCGGTGCGTGCATAGATCAGGCCGTCGACGCCGGCGTCCAGGCCCGCGCCGGCGACGATCTTGTGGAACAGGTCGGCGCTGATGCCGCCCGAACACGAAAACGTGAACAGCACGCCGCCCGGCTCGAGCAGCTTGAAGGCGAGCCGGTTGATGTCCTTGTAGGCACGCGCGGCGCGGTCCGCGTGGGCGGCGGTGGGGGCGAACTTGGGCGGGTCGAGCACGATCGCGTCGAAGCGGCGGCCTTGCTCGATGCACTGGCGCAGCGTCTGGTTGACGTCGGCATCGATGGCCTCGTGCCGCGCCGCATCGAAGCCGTTGCGCACCACGTGGTCGGCCGCGCGGGCGAGGGCCGGCGCCGACGAGTCGACGCTGGTCACCATCTCCGACCCGCCCGCCAATGCCGCCACGCTGAACCCGCCGGTGTACGAATAGCAGTTGAGCACCCGCTGGCAGCCGAAGTGCCTAACCGTGTCGGCGAACAGCTTGCGGCTGTCGCGCTGGTCGAGATAGAAGCCGGTCTTGTGGCCCTCGGCCACGTCGAGCGTGAGCTGCCATTCGTGTTCGCGAATGACGGCCTCGGTGGGCCCGCCGCCGCGCAGCCAGCCGCTCACGCTCGGCAGGCCCTCGAGCTCGCGCACGCTCGCGTCGCTGCGTTCGTATAGGCGCGTGAGGCCGGTGGTCTTGAGCAGCAGGTCGGCGATCGTCGCCTTCCAGCGCTCGACGCCGGCCGACAGGAACTGCGCGCAGAGGATGTCGGCATAGCGGTCGACGATCAGCCCGGGCAGGCCGTCGGCCTCGCCGTGGATCAGGCGCACGCCGTCGCTGGCGATCGGCAGCCGCTGGCGCAGCGCCACCGCCTGCGCGATGCGGCGCTCGAAGAAGGCGGCGTCGATGCGTTCGGCGGCGTCGAAGCTCCACGCGCGCACGCGGATCATCGACAGCGGGCTGTACGCGGCCCAGGCGAGGAAGTCGCCGCCGGCGGACTCGACCCGCACGGTCTCGCCGCTGTCGGCCTTGCCGCTGCCGATGCTGCCCTGGAACACCCAGGGGTGGCGACGAAGCAGCGAGCGCTCCTTGCCGTCGCGCAGTTTGATGACTTTCATGGCGCGATTGTCCGGCAGGCCGGTCGCGTCACGTCGGCGTCACTTCTTGCGTGCGCGTGGATGGGCCGCGTCGTAGACCTTGGACAGGTGGCCGAAGTCGAGCTGCGTGTAGACCTGGGTGGTCGTGATGTTGGCGTGCCCGAGCAGCTCCTGCACCGCACGCAGATCGCCGCTGGACTGCAGCAGGTGCGAGGCGAACGAATGGCGCAGCATGTGCGGATGCACGTGTGTCGGCAGGCCGGCGACCAGCGCGCGGCGTTTCAGCCGCGAGCGGATCTGGCTGGCAGTCAGGCGCGTGCCGCGCTGGCTCACCAGCAGCGCCGGTTCGCCCGGCGCGGCCAGCGTGTCGCGCAGCGCCAGCCAGGTGTGCAGCGCTTTCAGCGCCGGCGCACCCACCGGCACGCTGCGGCGCTTGCTGCCCTTGCCGAACACATGCGCGGTGGCATCGGCCGCGTCGATCCAGCCGCCGGCCTCGGCGCCGGCTTGCACGTCGAGGCCGGCGAGTTCGCCGACGCGCAGGCCGCAGCCGTACAGCAGCTCGACCATGCAATGGTCGCGCGCGGCCAGCACGGGCGAGGTCGTCTCGTCGTCGCCGGGCTCGGCGAGCGCCACCGCCTGGTCCACCGACAAGGCCTTGGGCAGCGGCTTGGCGCGCTTGGGCGCACGCACGCCGTCGACCGGGTTGGCGGCGATGCGGCCTTCGCGGCCCAGCCAGCGGTAGAAGCCGCGCCAGGCCGACAGCACCAGCGCGACGCTGCGCGGCGCGAGCCCCTGGGCATGCAGCTGGCCGGCCCAGCGCCGGATGTGGTGCGCCTGCGCGTCGCGCAGCACGATCGACGCGCTCGTGGCCTGGCGCTGCAGGCGGCTCAGCGCCTCCGTGTAGAGCGCCAGCGTGCGCGGCGCCAGGCGCCGCTCGACCGCCAGATGCGTCAGGTGCTCGCGGATGTCGTCGTGCAGCGCCAGCGGGCCGGGCGTAGGCTGCGCTGCGGCCATCGCGCTCAGGCTCAGGCCGCGGGCAGCAGCCTCGACAGGCCGGCGCTGGCGATCTCGCCGATGCGCACCAGGAACTCGGTGCCCATGTCGGACGAGTAGCGGGTCGCGTCGGACGAGGCGAGCACCAGCATGCCGAAGGCGTTGGTCGTCGGGCCGTGGCGCAGCGGGATCATCGCGAGCGACATCACGGCGGCCGGCTCTTCCAGCCACTGCGCGGCTTCGAAGCCCGAGTTGAGGCCGCAGTACGGCAGCGACAGGCTCGACGCGAAGCTCTTCACGTCCTCGCTGACCGGCTTGGCGAAGGACAGCGCGGCAAACGCCGGCGCGCCGCCCCAGACGCGGATGCCGGCCTGCGGGATCATGAACTGGTGCATCAGCTCGTTGACCAGCACGTCGGGCAGGTCGGCCGCGTTGGTGGTCAGCATGATGGCGCGCGTGAAGCGGTGCAGGCGATCGGCGATGGCCACGTTCTCCTGGCCGTGGCGGATCATCTCCATCACTTTCAGCTCCATGCCCTTGAGCTTGTCGCGCAGCATCTCCATCTGCCGCTCCTGCAGCGAGACGGCGCGCTGCCCGTGCGGGCTGGTGAGCTGGATGCTGCCCAGCAGTTCGGCATGGCGTTCGAAGAAGCCGGGGGTGTTCGCCAGGTAGTTGGCGATGTCGTTCTCGGTGATGCCCTGGATGGTGCTCACAGTTCGATGACTCCTTCAAAAACCGTTTCCGCGGGACCGGTCATGAACACATGAGCGTCGCCGCCTTGCCATTCGATGCTCAGCCGGCCGCCGCGCGCCTGCACGTCCACGCGCGAATCGAGCAGGCCGAGCCGGATGCCGGCGACGACGGCGGCGCAGGCGCCCGTGCCGCAGGCGAGCGTTTCGCCGGCGTCGCGCTCGTGCACCCGCAGCCGGACGTGCCCGCGGTCGACGATCTGCATGAAGCCCGCGTTGACCCGCTTCGGAAAGCGTGGGTGCGCCTCGATCGCCGGCCCCTGCAGGCCAACGGCCGCGCTGTCGACGTCGGCCACGATCTGCACCGCATGCGGGTTGCCCATCGACAGCACGGCCACCTGGACCGCGTAGTCGCCCAGATCGAGCGGCCACAGTTCGAAATCGCCGCGGCGTTCGGGCTGCAGACCGGTGGCATCGAAGGCGATGCGGGCGTGGTCGAAGACCGGCGCGCCCATGTCGACCGTCACGCGGCCGTCGCTTTGCAGGCTCAGCTCGAGCAGGCTGGTGACGGTTTCGACGCGGATCGTGTCCTTGGTTGTCAGGCCCTTGTCGCGCACGAAGCGCACGAAGCAGCGCGCGCCGTTGCCGCACTGCTCGACCTCGTCGCCGCTGTTGTTGAAGATGCGGTAGCGGAAGTCCACGCCCGGCGTGTCGCTGCGCTCGACGACCAGGATCTGGTCGGCGCCGACGCCGTAGCGCCGGTCGCCGAGCATGCGCACCTGCGCTTCGCTCAGCTCGATCGGCGAACGGGTCGCATCGAGCACGACGAAGTCGTTGCCCGCGCCCTGCATCTTGGTGAACTGAAGTCGCATGCGGGGATTATCGGCGCTCGCGCCACCAGTCCCTGGCCTGGAACCAGGCGTAGGTCGCCTGCGCCGCCGCGAGCCCGGCCGGGCGCCAGGTGCGCGGCAGGCCGTAACGCTCGAAAGCGGCGGGCAGCGGCTCGCCGTGGGCGATCGCCGCGGCCAGCAGTTCGCCGGCGGCGGTGGTCGGCGCCACGCCATGGCCGCCGAAGGCGAGCCCGTACCACAGGCCGTTGGGCAGGTGGCCGATCTGCGGCATCTTGTGGCGTGCGTAGCTCATCATGCCGCCCCAGGCGTGGTCGATCTTCGCGTTGTACAGGCTCGGGAACACACGCAGCATGTCGCGCTTCAGGAACCGCGCGATCTCATCGGGCTGCCGATCGCGCACCGAGATGCGCCCGCCCCACAGCAGCCGCGTGTCTTCGAGCTTGCGGTAGTAGTCGAAGGCGAAGCGGGTGTCGTAGATGGCGGCACGCGAGGGGATCAGCGCATGCAGCGCCTCACCGAGCGGCTCGGTGGTCATCACGTAGGTGGCGATCGGCAGGATCGCGCGTTCGAGTGCCGGCACGAGGCGCGCCAAATAGCCGCCGCCGGCGATGACGACGTGGCGGGCGTGCACCGAGCCGCCCGCCGTTTTCACCCGCATGCCGCCGCCCTGGGCTTCGATCGCGACGGCGCGCGACCCCTCGAAGATGCGCCCGCCCTGCGACTCGATGGCGGCCGCTTCGCCGAGCGCGTACTTCAGCGGATGGAAGTGGAACGCGTCGGGCTCCAGCAGCGCTGCGCTGTAACGATCGGAGTCGACCCAGTGGCGCAACTCATGCTTCGGCACGAAGCGCCATTGCACGTCGAAGTGCTCCTGCATCAGTCGCTGCTGGCGCCGCAGGATGGCCTCGTCGTCGAACCAGTTGGCGAGCAGCGCGCCGCCTTCGACCAGCTCGCACTCGATCGCATGGCGGGCGACGCGCCGGCGGATCAGCTGCACGGCCTCGCGTGTCAGCGCGTACGCCGCCTTGGCGCGTTCGGGGCCGAGCTGGGCCAGCAGGTCCGCGCAGTCGAGGCTGTAGCCGCCGAAGACGAAGCCGCCGTTGCGGCCCGAGGCGCCGAAGCCGACTCGTTCGGCGTCCAGCACGACCACGTCGGTCACGCCGCGATCGGTCAGGCCGAGTGCGGTGGCGAGCCCGGCGAAGCCCGCGCCCACGATGCACACCTGCGTGTCGATGGCCGATGCCAGCGCCGGCCGCTGCGGCCGCGTGCCGATGCTGCTGTCGTAGTAGTTGCCCAGCGACATTCAGCCGCTGCGCAGCACGATGTCGAACAGCCCCACCGCGACGCCGTTGTCGATCCGGAATTCGACCCAGCGGCAGGCCTCGACGCGGCGGTCGACGCCGTCGCCGCGGTCGCGCTCGGTGCCGCGTTCGTCGAGCCAGTACGACTGCGTGGTCAGCGCGCGCTGACCCGGCGCGCTCACCTTCCAGTGGATGTGGCGGCGGCGCGCGCCGTAATGGCCGGGCACGATGCTCGTGAAGCCGTAGCGCCCCTGCTCGTCGGTGAAGGCGACGCCGCGCAGGTTGACCTCGCCACGCCGGTAGCGCGAGATGTCCCCGCTGCCGTGCGGGTGGTAGGCGCCGGCGGCGTCCGCGTGCCAGATCTCGACCCGGGCGCGGCGAACCGGCGTGACGCCGTCTTCGCCGTACACGGTGCCCGAGATGCGCATCGGCTGACCCGGCGCGCGGCCGAGGTTGATGTCCACCACCTCGGGAGCGTTGGCGACGAAGAACGGCCCCTCGGTCGCGGCCGCGGTCGGCCCGCAGTCGCGGCGGCACTGCGGCGCCGGCGTGCAGGCCGAGGCGAGCTG
>DASWVR010000172.1:0-3568 GCA_036401155.1 Piscinibacter sp.
CCGTCGAACGCGCGCGTCACCAGCGCCACACCGCCACCGTCGCGGTGGCCGGCGTTGTCGCGAGCCTGAGCCTGGCGGTCGCGCTGACGGTGATGGTGGCGAGCTTTCGCGACGCCGTCACGCAATGGCTCGACACGCTGCTGCCGGCCGACCTGTACGCACGCGCCGCGGCCAGCGGCGCCGCCGGCGACGTGATCGTGCTGCCGCCCGCGCTCGCCGACGCTGCCGCGCGACTGCCCGGCGTCAAGCGGGTGCAGACGCAGCGCATCACCCACATCGTGCTCGATGCGCAGCGCCCCGCCGTCACGCTGCTGGCGCGCGAACTCGACGACCCGGCACGCGAGCTGCCGCTGGTGGGCACGCTGCTGCCGGCGCCACCGGGCGAGACCGCCGCCTACGTGAGCGAAGCGATGAGCAGCCTGTACGGCGCCCTGCCCGGCACGCGCCTCACGCTGCCGCTGCCGAGCGGCCAGCGTGTGAGCGTGTTCGTGCGCGGCGTCTGGCGCGACTACGCCCGCCAGCACGGCGCGGTGGCGATGCGGCTGGACGATTTCCGCCGGCTCAGCGGCGACCTGCGTGTCAACGACATGGCGTTGTGGCTCGAGCCGGGTGCCGACATGGCCGCCGTGCAGCAGGCCTTGCGGCGCGAGGCACAGGCGCACGGGCTCGCCGACACGTTGCTGGAACTCGCCGCGCCGGGCGACATCCGTGCGCTGTCGCTGCGCATCTTCGACCGCAGCTTCGCGGTCACCTACTGGCTGCAGGCGGTGGCGATCGCGATCGGCCTGTTCGGCATCGCGGCGAGTTTTTCGGCGCAGGTGCTGGCGCGCCGCAAGGAGTTCGGCCTGCTCGCGCACCTCGGCCTGACGCGCCGGCAGATCCTCACCGTGGTGGCGAGCGAAGGCGCCGTCTGGACGGCGGCCGGCGCGCTGCTCGGCCTGCTGCTCGGCATCGCGGTCAGCGTGGTGCTGGTGCACGTGGTCAACCCGCAGAGCTTTCACTGGACCATGGACCTGCTGCTGCCGTGGGGCCGGCTCGCGCTGCTCGGCGCGGCCGTGATCGTGGCCGGCACCTCCACCGCCTGGCTCGCGGCGCGCAGCGCGGCGAGCCGCGACATGGCCCTCGCGGTGAAGGAAGACTGGTAGTGGCATAAGCTCGCCTGCGACCGCCAACGGAAGGCACTCATGCAGCTTCGCCCCCTCGGCCGCTCCGGCCTCGACGTCTCGACACTGTGCCTCGGCACCAACGTGTTCGGCTGGACCGCCGACGAGACGATGTCGCACGCGCTGCTCGACCGCTTCGTGGCCGCCGGCGGCAACTTCATCGACACCGCCAACGTCTATTCGACCTGGGTGCCGGGCCATGCCGGCGGCGAATCGGAGAGCGTGCTCGGTCGCTGGCTGAAGAAGAGCGGGCGGCGCGAGCGCGTCGTGATCGCAAGCAAGGTGGGGCTGGACATGCCCGGCCTCGGCAAAGGCCTGACGCGCTCGCAGATCGAGCACGGTGTCGACGACTCGCTGCGGCGGCTGCAGGTCGAGCGCATCGATCTGCTGTATGCGCACAGCGACGATGCCGGCACGCCGCTCGAAGAAACACTCGCCGCCTTCGACGTGCTGGTGCGCGCCGGCAAGGTGCGCGCGATCGGCGCCTCCAACTACAGCGCCGAACGGCTGGAAGCGGCACTCGCAGTGAGCAAGCGCGAAGGTCTTGCTCGCTTCGATGCGCTGCAGCCGCTGTACAACCTCGTCGACCGCGAACCCTTCGAGACCGGCCTCGCGCGGGTGTGCGAAGACAACCGCGTCGGCGTGGCGAGCTACTACGCCCTCGCGAGCGGATTCCTCAGCGGCAAGTACCGCCGCGCCGAAGATGCCGAAGGGCACGCACGAGGCGAACGCGTGAAGTCGTACTTCACGCCGCGCGGCGAACGCATCCTCGGCGCGCTGCGGCGAGCGGCCGAGCGCAGCGGCAGCACGCCGGCGACGGTCGCGGTCGCCTGGGTCATCGCGCAGCCCGCGCTGACCTCGGCGATCGCGAGCGCCACGTCGATCGAGCAGCTGGACGACCTGCTCGCCGCGACGCGGCTGAAGCTCGACGACAAGGCGCTGCGCGAACTCGCGGCGGCAAGCGCGCCGGCATGATGCTGAGCCGTCGCGCGCTGCTCGCGAGCCTGCTGCTCGCCGGCCGTGCGTCGGCCTCGGGCGTGCGGCCGCGCGCGCTGCGCTTTCCCGCCGATTTCGGCGCCCACCACGACACGCGCACCGAGTGGTGGTACGTGACCGGCTGGCTCGACACGGGCGCGCAGATGCACGGCTTCCAGGTCACCTTCTTTCGCTCGCGCACGGGGGTCGCGCAGGCGCACCCGAGCCGCTTCGCCGCGCGGCAGCTGGTGTTCGCACACGCCGCCGTCACCGACCTCGCGCAAAAGCGCCTGCGCCACGACCAGCGCATCGCACGCGCGGGCTTCGGCATCGCGCAGGCTGCCGAGGGCGACACCGACGTGCTGCTGCGCGACTGGAAGATCTTGCGCCACGGCGAACCGCAGCAAAGCCGCTATCACGCGCAGGCGGCGAGCGACAGCAGCGGGTTTGCGCTCGATCTGCAGCTCGCCGCCACCCAGCCCGTGCTGCTGCAGGGCGACGCCGGCTTCTCGCGCAAGGGCCCGCAGCCCGATCAGGCGAGCCACTACTACAGCCAGCCGCAGCTCGCGGTACGCGGCACGCTGACGCTCGACCGGCGCGCCGCGGCGGTGCGCGGCACCGCCTGGCTCGACCACGAGTGGAGCGACACGCTGCTCGACCCGCAGGCCGTCGGCTGGGACTGGATCGGCATGAACCTCGACGACGGCAGCGCGCTCACCGCGTTCCGCCTGCGCCGCGCCGACGGCTCGGCCCTGTGGGCCGGCGGCAGCGTACGTGCCCCGGGCCAGGCGGTGCGGCCCTTCGGCCCCGGCGAGGTTCGTTTCGTGCCGGGCCGGCGCTGGAGCAGCGCCGCCTCGCGCGCGGCCTACCCGGTCGAATGGACGGTCGAAACGCCTGCCGGGCGCTTCGCCGTCAAGGCGCTGCTCGACGACCAGGAGCTCGACAGCCGCGGCAGCACCGGTTCGGTCTACTGGGAAGGTCTGAGCGACCTGCTCGACGAGCGCGGCCAGCGTGTCGGGCGCGGCTACCTGGAGATGACCGGCTACGCGGCCGCGCTGCGCTTGTAGCCAGGTTCTCAGCTCGCGGCGAGCGCGTCGTCGATCAGCTCGATCCAGTGCCTGACCGGCGTCGTCGTGCCCGACTGCAGGTGCTGGATGCAGCCGATGTTGGCCGAAGCGATGCATTGCGCGTCGAGCACGCCGAGGTGGCCGAGCTTGCGGTCGCGCAGCTCGTAGGCGATCTCCGGCTGCAGCACCGAATAGGCGCCGGCCGAGCCGCAGCAGAGGTGGCTCTCGGCGCCTGCCAGCGCGACCTGGAAGCCGAGCGAACGCAGCGTGGTCTCGACGCCGCCGCGCAGCTGCTGCCCATGCTGCAGCGAACACGGCGGGTGAAACGCCACCGTCGGCTTCGCGGCGTCGGGGCGCAGCTTC
>DASWVR010000173.1:0-23071 GCA_036401155.1 Piscinibacter sp.
GCCGCGACG
Source organism: Piscinibacter sp. (assembly GCA_036401155.1). Taxonomy (GTDB): domain Bacteria; phylum Pseudomonadota; class Gammaproteobacteria; order Burkholderiales; family Burkholderiaceae_C; genus Albitalea. The sequence goes on from DASWVR010000173.1 coordinate 10, forward strand.
GCAGCGAGCACCCAGCCGGCGATCGTGGTGCAAGGCTTGAACATGGTGGATGTCTCTTTCGTCGTCAGTAGGTCGCGGTCACGTACAGCTGCAGCACGTTGGCGTTCATCGAATACGCGCTGCCGGTGCGCACGTCGGTGAAGTCCTTGAACTTGAACTGCACCAGCTCATACGCGCCATGCGCCTTGATCTCGTACTGCCCCGGCACCCTCTTCCAGATGGCGCTGAGCCGCCCGCCGAGCCCGATGCTGTTGAAGCTGCCGAGCTGGCGGTTGCGCGTCACGTACAGCGTCTCCACGCTCGCGTTGTCGCTGTAGAAGAGCGCGCGCTTCTGTGTGTGCAGCCGCACGAACCCGTCGGCCAGCCACCTCTCGCCCACGTAGCGGCTGTAGCCGAGCTCGCCGGTGTGCGCCTTGATCGCCCAGGTGTCCCAGAAGTAGCGGTATTCGGCGCGCATCGCGTTGCGCGAGCCGAGTTCGCCCACTGCGCGCAGCTTGAGCGCGCGCGAGGTGCGGGTGCGCGGCAGCCGCTCGGGGATCGCCGCGCCGAAGACCCGCGCCACGCGGTAGGGGCTGCCGAGGTAGCCGTCGTCGGAGACGGCCTCGAAGTTCATGCTCGCGATCCAGCTCGGCGTGAGGATCTGCGTCACGCCGGCGCGGTACTGCCAGTGCTTGACGCTGTCGAAGAAGCCGATGCCCTTTTGCCCGACCTTGTCCGACGAGCGCGTATAGCCGAGCGCCACCGTGGTCATGCCGCCGAACATCTCCTGGCTCACGTCGATGCCGAGGCTGCTCGCGGTGTAGTCGGGCTCCTTGCTGTTCGACCCCGACAGCGTGATCTGCGAATCGCGCACCACATAGTCGGCGCCGAAGCCGTATTCGGTACGCTTCTCCTTGTAGGGGCTCGCGGTCGTCACCACGTCGATCGACGCGCTGCTGACCGAATCGACGTAGTAGGAGCCCGAGAGCGACACCTTGTCGGCGATGCTCTTGCGCACCAGCAGCGCCGGGCCCGAGGCGCGCAGCCCGCCGCCGTCGTAGACGTGGATCAGCGCCTCGGCGCTGTCTTCTGGCAAGGTGACGGCGCGTGCGCCGCCGGCCGCCAGCACGCCCCCGGCGAGGCCGGCAAGGCCAGCGATTGCGCGCAACACGCGTCGCCATGGCCGCGCCCACGTCACAGCCATCTCACTTGCAGCCACAGCCGCCTCCTTGCACGCCTGTCGCGCCGCGCGATGCCTCGCGCACGTCGCGCACGTGTTCGCGGTGTTTGTCGGCCAGCGCGCCGCCCGACATCCTCATGATCGGATCGGCCAGACGCTCGCGTTCGTAAGGCTTGACCCACGGCTGCACGTTGGCGCAGCCCGACAGCACCGCGCTCAGCAGCAGCGCGGCCAGCGGCACAGCCCGCCTCGAGATTCGGATGGCGTTCATTCCTTCAGCAACTCCCGGATCTGCTGCTCGTAGGTCTTCTCGACCCCATCGCGGAAGCCGCGGTGGATGTAGCGCACCCGGCCGTCGCGGTCGATCACGATGGTGGCCGGCATCGCACTCATGTCGTACAGGCGGCTGACCTTCTTCTCGCTGTCGAGCAGCACGGGGAACTTGACGCCGAGCTTGCCCGCCAGCTCCGTCGCGACGCGCGCGTCTTCGTCGATGTTCACGCCGAGCAGCTGGAAGCCCGAGCTGCGGTACTTCTCGTACAGGCGGTTCAGGTGCGGCATCTCCTGGCGGCACGGTCCGCACCAGCTGGCCCAGAAGTTCACCAGCACGACGTGGCCGCGCTGCTCGTGCAGCCGCAGGTTCGGGCCGCCCATCGTGCGCAGCGTGAAGTCCGGCGCCAGCGCCGACGGCGTGACCGCCGGCACCGCCGAGCCGGCACTGGCGGCGAGCACGGTGGCGACGAGCCAGCGCAGCGGCAAAGCGTGGAGTGGCATGCGCATCGTTCGCCCCTTCAGAAGTAGTACGACAGGCCGCCGGTCAGCTCGAGGTTCTGTGTCGTCTCGCGCTTGCCGAGCAGGTCGATCGAGAACACGTGATCGCGCATGTCGACCTGCAGGGCCCAGCGGTCGGCCAGCAGCAGCCGCATGCCGAGGCCGAAGTTCACCGTCTGGCGCCGCTGGTCGTTGAACTTGGTGCTGCCCACGCCGCCGATCAGGTACACCGCCGTCGCCTTGGCGCGCCGGCTGCCGATGAACACCTCGCCCGGCAGCACGTTCACGCCGGCCGACAGGTTGACGTAGCTCAGCGTCTCCTTTTCGTTCGGGAAGATGCCGCCCGGCAGCACCTGGCGGAACGACTCGTCGGTGACCCGCGTGGCCGCAAAGCGAGCCTCGACGAAGACGTCTTCGCTGATGTGGTATCCCGCCTTCAGCCCGGCGATCGCGCTGGCGCCGAAGTTCTGCGTCGCGTAGGTGCCGGCGAAGACGCCAATCTCGAAGTCCTTGGACGGAAATCGCGGCAGCGCCAGCTCGCGGCGCTCGACCTCGGGCACGATGACCTGTTCGTTGGCGGGCTTCTGCGTCTGCGCCGAGGCGGCCGTCGACACGATGGCGAGCATGGCGGCCGAGAGGGCGAAGGCGACTGTCTTGGGGATGTGCATGGTGGCGCGTCAGAAGAAGAACGAGAGGCCGGCCGTGAACGCCTTGTATTCGGCGCTGCGGTCGTCGGCGACGAAGGCGGTGTAGATCGTGTAGTCGGCGCGCAGCACGAAGCGCTCGCTCAGGTGGTAGCGCACGCCCACGCCGGCGTTGGCGAGCTTGGCGTCGGTGAGCAGCGCGCCGACCAGGCTCTGGTTCGGGAAGTTGCGGAACTGCCCGAACCCGAGCGTGAAGAACGGCGACAGCCGCTTGTCGGACCAGGGTTCGGCAACCAGGTTGAGGTGCCAGAAGTTGCTGCCCGAGTACAGGCCCTGCACCTGGCCGAGATCGCCCTCCAGGCTCAGCGTGTCCGACAGCTTGAAGCTCGTCCACAGCTTGAGCATCGGCTCCGACTCGAAGCGGCCCCACGCGGCGCCGAGCTGCACGCGCCGGTTCAGGTAGTCATCGAGCACGAGGTCGCGAAAGGTCTTGCGCCCGCCCCCCTCGGTCAGCGTCGATTCGAGCTGGGCACGGTTGACCCAGCCCAGCTTGTCGTCCGACGTGCGCACTTTGTACCAGTCGGTGTGGCGCAGCTCGATGGTGATCCACTCCGCCTTGGCCGCCACGTGGAAGACCGGGTAGCCGCGTCCGGGACCGGTGCGCAGCTCGATGTACGGGTCGGCGACCTGCACACGCTCGATGCGCAGCTGCGCCTGCGCGGGCAGCGGCAGCACCGCGAGCAGGCCGGCGGCCGCGCAGAGGCAGGCCAGCGTGCGCAGCGCGCGGCGCACCCTCACTCCAGCCCTCTCCCGCCAGCGGGAGAAGGAGCTGCCGGCGACTCCCTCTCCCCTGTACTCGGGGGAGAGGGGGCGGCGTGCGGCGCAACTGAACATGGTTGCCAGCCTCATTGGGTGTTGCACGCGCCGGTCTCGGGGTCGGGCGGCGTGAACATGCTGTTGGCCGCCGCGCTGAACTCGTCATGCCCTTGGGGCATCGGGTGCGTGATCCAGTACTGGATCAACCGCACGTTCGGGTCCTGCGCGTCGTGGAAGATGAGGCCGCCGCCGTGCAGCACGCCGAGCAGCATCGGCTTGGTCAGCAGCCGGCTCTGCGAGGGCGCGCCGAAGAACACCTCGCCCTGCGACGAGTAGAAGTTCTTGTACATGTCGCTCGCGCGGATCACCTCGGGCGTGTTGGCCGGGTTGCCCATGTCCACCGGCTGCGCCGTCGGCTCCACGCGGAAGGCGCCGCCGGTGCCGTTGGTGTTGTCGTGGCAGCCCGAGCCGGCACAGGTGTTGGTCGAGACCACGCCGTTGATCTCGATCTGCAGCTGGGCCAGGAAGATCGGGTTGATGCACTTCTGGAAGTACACGAACGACAGCTTCTGGCTCGACGAGGCCGGCGGCGGGTTGCTCACGATCGGCGGGTTGCCGAGCGGATTGCCGCCCCCGCCGCAGCCGGCGAGGCCGATCGCGGCGGCGCACACGCCGGCCGCGCTCCACAAGGCACGGTTCACTCTCATTGGCAGGCGCTCGCGATCCAGTTCGCAATCGTGTTGTAGGCGGCGCCCCCGGCCGGCAGGATGGCCGCCGTCTGCCCGACCGCGCCGGCGGGATGCGGCAGCGTCGACGGACGGCTCAGGAGGTAGTTCGAGGCTGCGTTGCAGGTGTCGGAGACCATCGCCAGCGTGGCATTGAAGTCGCCCTCGGGGCTGCCCGTGAGCACATAGCGGTTGCCGCGGAAGCTCGCCGCCGCCGGCGTGGTCGGGTCGGTGCCCACCGCCTGGTGGCAGCTCGCGGCGCAGGTCGAGCGCAGGATCGGCTGCACCTGCGCTTCGAAGGCCGCCTGGCTCAGCGTGCCGATGTTGCGCACGCCGCTCGAGCCGTCGAAGGGGTCGTTGTAGTACTGGCCGCCGAGGTCCATCCACTCGGCGAGCAGCCGCTTTTCGGCCGCGTTGAGCATCGCCGCGTGGTTGGGCGCCGTGTCGGGCGGGTTCGGATGCGCCGTGCGTGCGGCGGCGCCGGCCAGCAGCGTCTGGCCGAACAGGATCTCGGTGAGCCGGCTCTTGCGCGCCTGGCCCGCCGTGTTGGCGGCGCCCGAGCTGGTTTCCACCAGCGGCGCGCCGCGTTCGATCATCACCACGCCGTCGCGGATGCGGGTCACCGGCTGCCCGTTGGCGTCGAGCAGCGGGTCGCCCAGCAGCAGTTCCTCGTAGGACGTGAGCCGGCCGGTGCCTGCCGTCGTGCCGCGCAGGTCGAGCCGCGCCGTGTCGGTGTGGCAGCTGGTGCAGGTGTTGGCGCCGCGGTTGCGCGACCACAGCGGCTGGATGTGCTCGGGGTAGTTGATGACGCCATCCACCGGCGCGGGGGTCGCGAGGTTGTCCGCGGGATTCGCGTTGCCGGTGTAGCGCAGCGAGATCGCCGCGCGCGCGGTGACGCCCGTGCGGCCGGTGTCGGCCCAGATGTCCGAATACACCGGGTCGGGCGTCAGCGACAGCGCCGAGGCATCGAGCCGCGTGCGCAGGCCGGCCATCGTCTCGCCCGACTGGTGCGACGCGATCCACGCCGGCAGCAGCGAGGGCGGCATCGTGTTGACGATCGAGCCCGAGTTCAGCGCGCCGCCGCGGCGCGGGCTGTGGCAGCCGTCGCAGGTGCGGCGCTCGCCCGGGCGCACCTGGATCCAGTTGGTGTGGGTCTGGAATGCGCGGCCTTGCGCGTCGACGATGGCGAGCGCGAGCGGGATGTCGGCCGGCACGCGCAGCTTGAAGGAACCGTCGGGCTCGACCGGCGCGTAGCCGATGATCTGCTGCTGCTCGAACTCGGTCTCACCGATCGCGCTGCGCAGGCCCATCATGCTGGCCGGCGGCGGAATCGCCCGCGTCGCGCGCACGAAGCGCACCGGTGCGCAGTGGTAGGCCGAGTCGGCCGGGTCCTTGATGCGCGCCAGGTCGGCCACCGAGGGGCGCGTGTCCAGCGGGTCGGCCGGCGCCACCTGCGCGATGCCCACGGCGCAGCCGGCGGGCCGGTCGGCGTCGGTCAGCATCGGCTCGGCCATGCGCTGCAGGCCGTCGGTGTCGTAGACGCTGCGCACCTCGATCAACGCCATGTTCTGCGCGGCGAGCTGCGGGTCGATGTTGGTCGGCTCGGTGGCGTTGGGCTCGCTGCGCGGCTGCAGCGCGACCGGGTCGGTGTACATGAAGCCAGCCGGCGGCGCGGCCACGATCAGCCAGCTCTGGTCGGCCGGGTTGAACATGTAGATCGCATAGGCGGCCGGCGCGTCGTCGCGCAGCGGGTCGGCCGCGGCGTCGGCGGCCAGGCGGTTGCGGTCGCCGAGCGGCGCTAGCTGCTCGTCGGTGTAGTTCGCGCAGGGCCTGACCACGCCCGCGTCGGTGATCTCGCAGGGGCGGAACGCCACCAGCACGCGGTCGGTGCCGTCCCACAGCGGGTACGGCGTCGTCACGCGGCCGAAACGCGAGGGACCCATGCCCATGTTGAGCGGCTTGTCGGCCGGCGTCGGCTGCGCCTGCCCGCCTTGTGCGGGCACGCTGGTGCTGGCCGGCGTGTTGTTCTCGGAGTAGTTGGCCGCGTCGATGAACATCAGCGCGCCGCCCTCCTGCGTGCGCGACAGCGGCATCAGCGACGACGCCACGAAGCCCTGGTAGGGCCCGTTCGGGTCCATCTCGCGCGGGTGCAGGAAGCTGTTGCCCGGGCTTTGCGCGCCGTACAGCACGAACATGTCGGTGCCGTCGGGCTTGGTGCGAAAGATCGCGAAGCGGTTGCGGTCGGCCATGTGTTCCCAGCGCGAGAACATGATGTCGCCGTTGGCGCGCACCACCGGGTTGCGGTCGTGGCTCTGGTTGAAGGTGATCTGCGTGACGGCGCCGCCGTCGGCGTCCATCGTGTGCAGGTTGAGCACCCGCTCGCGCTCGTATTCGTCGAGCGCGTAGTAGGTGCGGCCGAGCGCCTGGTTGATGCGCGACTTGGTCTGGCGGTTGGAGGCGAAGACGAAGCCGCGGCCCGCCGGCAGGTAGGCCGGGTCGACGTCGTCGTCCTGCGTGGAGGCGGTGATGCGGCGCAGCGTGCCGCCGGCCACGCCGCCCGTGCTCATGTCGTATTCCCAGATGTTCCAGCGGCCGGTGCAGGCGGGGGCGCCGGCGATGGTCGAGGTGTTCGAGGACGGGCAGCGCAGCGCGAACACGACCTTCTTGCCGTCGTAGGACACCTCGGGGTCGGAGGCGTCGCCCGCGCCTTGGGTGATGGCCGCGGTGACGTTGTGTTCCGGCGCGCTGGCCGACGACTTCTCGCGCACCATCAGGTCGCCGCCGGCGGCGAACGAGGTGCCGTCGGTCGGGTTGATGTTGATGGCAGTCGAGCGCTTCACGTAGGCGATCGCCACGTCGCCCGCCACGGTGACCGTGGTCGAGTCGCCGGCGCTGCCGGAACCGCAGCCGGCGATCACCACGCTCAGCGCCGCCGCGCTGCACGCCAGTGCGCCCAATCCCTGGAGCTGTCTGTTGTTCATGTTCGCCTCCTCAGGCCGTCTTGTTGTTGGAGCGAGCGTGTCGACTGTGTCGACCTGTCTATTGCCGGGTTCGTGTCCCCGCGGACAGCAACCCGGTCGAGTAGTGCAGAACACCCTTTGCGTCGACCACGACCGCATCGACGCCTGCGTGCGACTCGATGAGCCGCATGCCTTCTTCGAGCCCGAGCACGAACACCGTCTTGGACAGCGCTTCGGTCGTGAGCCCGTCCTCGGCGAGGATGGTCACGCTGTGCACGCCCTCGGGCGACCTGCCGGTTTTCGGGTCGATGACGTGATGGCAGCGCACGCCGTCGCGTTCGAAATAGCGTTCGTAGTCGCCCGAGGTGGAGATCGCCACGTCTTCGAGCGGCAGCACCGCCACCACCTCGCCGGCGCGGCGCGGGTGACGGATGCCGATGGTCCAGGGGCGGCCGCGCCGGTCGCCGATGACCCGGCTGTCGCCGCCGGCGCTGACGAAAGCGTGGCGGATGCCGTGGCGCTTCAGGATCGCGGTCGCGTTGTCGACCGCGTGGCCCTTGGCGAATCCGCCGAGGTCGATGCGCACGCCGCCACGCGCGAAGCGCACGCTGCGCGCCTGCGGGTCGAGCAGAAGATGCCGGTAGCCGATGGCCGCGCGGGCGGCGGCGATCGCCTCGTCGCTGGGACGGACGCCTTCGCGGTAGTCGTAGAGGTGTCCGACGCCGGCGTAGGTGATGTCGAAGGCGCCGCCGGAGAGCGTCGAGAAGACCATCGCGCGCGCCAGCAGCTCGAACATCTCGTCGCTCACGCGCACCGGCGCGGCGGCCGCGTCGCGATTGATGCGCGAGAGCTCCGACTGCGGCTTGAACGGGCTCATCGCGTGGTCGATGCGGTGCATCTCGGCGATGACGGCATCGATCGCCGCCTCGCCGGCGGCGCGGTCGTCGCTCCACAGCTCGACGCTGATCGCCGTGCCCATGATGGCCTCTTCGCGGCGCAGCCAGCCCGCCGGCGACGCGCCTCGGCGAGCGCGCCGGGCAGGCGCTTCGGCCGTGCGCTGGGCGGAGCCGCCGAGCCCGAACCACATGGTCAGGCCCCGCCCCGCGCACACCGGCGCGGCACGGCGCGGCATGCACCCGCGCCTGCATTCAACACGCCATGACCTGCCATGGATCGATCCCCCGGTTCTTGATCTGCGTCGGATACGTGTCCGATGTCGGGGAAGCTCGTACGCAGTTCACATGCCGGAGCCGATCCGGAGGTCCGGGTCAGAAAGACCCTAGAAAACCGTCAATCCTTGGCTTGGATCAAGTAACTTCCGCGCGTCGGAGGCGGATCAGTGACCGGTTTTGCACGAATCTGCGAGCAGACGCGTCGATTGTGTGTAACTGAAACTTCACTGCGAGCGGATGTTTTGATCTGGCGCCGTCCGATCAAGGCGGCCAGCTCAGATCGCGGGGCAGCTGTGCACGGTTGCTGACGGACGCTGTCTGCCCCTGCACTCACGGTCTCGGACAACGTGGAGTCGTTCAGGCGCGCATCAGCTGTCGCCACCACCGGCCGCCAACAGGGATACTGCTGACGTTGCCAGTGGCCGCTTGTTCGGGGAGATGCCTTGTGATGCATTGCAAAGCCGTCTTGGCGCTGGTCGCCTTGTGTCTGGGCACGACTGCCTCTGCGCAGCGAACGCACAAGCCGCCACTCCACGGCCAGGAGTGGATGGCGGTGACCGGCAAGCCGCTGGGCGCCACCGCCGGAGCGAAGATTTTCCTAAAGGGCGGCAACGCGGTCGATGCCGCCTGCGCGATGCTCGCAGCCACCGCCACCATGTGGGATGTGCTGCATTGGGGCGGCGAGACCCAGGCACTGATCTACAACCCGAACACAAGGAAGGTGATCGGCATCAATGCACTGGGTGTCGCGCCTGCTGGAGCAACACCTGAGTTCTTCCGCAGCAAGGGCATGAGCCACCCGCCGCCCTTTGGCCCCCTGGCGGCGGTCACGCCCGGAACCCCGGGTGGCCTCATGGTGATGCTGGCTGAGTACGGCAAGCTTTCCTTGGCCGAAGTGCTCGAGCCTGCGATCCGCCTGGCCGACGGCTACCCCATTGAGGCATCGAACGTGCGCCACATCGCTTCGGAGCGCGAGCGCCTGCTCCAGTGGCCGGACTCCAGGCGCGTCATGCTGCCCAACCTTGGCGACACGCCGCCCGAGGCGGGGCAGATCTTCCGTCAGCCCGACCTCGCCGCCACCCTGCGCAAGCTGGTCGATGCTGAACGCGAGGCGCTCGCCGCCGGCGGCGGACGCAAGACCGCGATCATGGCCGCCTACGAGCGGTTCTATCGAGGCGACATCGCCAAGGAAATCGTGTCCGCAACACGCGCCGGCGGCGGGCTATTCACCGATGCCGACCTCGCCAGTTGGAAAGTGCAGATCGAGGAGCCCGTGCGCACGTCGTATCGCGGTGTCGACATCTACAAGTTGACGACGTGGACCCAGGGGCCGGTGATGCTGCAGGCCCTCAACATTCTCGAAAACTTCGACCTCAAGTCGATGGGGTTCAACAGCACGCGGTACATCCACACCGTCTATCAGGCGATGAACCTCGCCTTTGCGGACCGGGACTTCTATTACGGCGACCCGCGCATGCCGCCCGAAGAGCCGGTGCGCGGGCTTCTCTCAAAGGAATACGCCCGGGAGCGAGCGAAGCTCGTCAGTGCCGACAAGAACGATGCGAAGGCGGCCCCCGGCGATCCCTATCCGTTCCAGCGTGGCGCCAACCCGTATACCGACCTCCTCAAGCGCTGGCACGAGCCGCGCCGGAAGGGCCCGAGCCAAGGCGGCACCCCGCTCGCCATGGGCGGGGGCGCTGATGCTTTTGCCGGGTTGAGCTTCTTTGCCGGGACGACTTCGGTGAACGCCGCCGACAAGGAGGGATGGGTGGTTTCGATCACCCCCTCTGGCGGGTGGGTGCCCGCCTTCATCGCCGGCAAGTCAGGCATCGGGTTGTCGCAGCGGATGCAAAGCTTTGTGCTCGACCCCGCCGAGAACCCCTTCAACGTGGTCGCACCGGGGAAGCAGCCGCGCGTCACGCTGACGCCCTCGATGGCGCTGCGTGACGGCAAACCATGGCTGGCCTTCTCGGTGCAGGGCGGCGACGGCCAGGATCAGGATCTGCTGCAGTTCCTCATCAACATCGTCGACTTCGGGATGACCCCGCAGGAGGCCGCGGAAGCGCCGGGGTTCTACAGCTTCCAGATGCGCGAGTCGTTCGAGAACCACGATTCGAAGCCCGGCGACTTGTGGCTGAACGAGCGCACGCCGCCGTGGCAGCGTACCGAGTTGACGCGCATGGGTTACAAGCTGACCTTTCGCGACCGCAGCACGGGTCCCATCACCGCCGTGATGATCGACCCGAAGCATGGGACCTTCTGGGGCGCGGCGGGCAATCACGGCGAGGACTACGGGATCGGTTGGTAGAGACCGTCGCTGCGTTAACGGGCCCTAGCCCGACGCGGTCAGCTGCCCGACAGCAGCCTTGCCGCGTCCGTGTACGCGATCAACCGTCATCCGGGAGATCCCGCGCGAGCAAGTCGCCGATTCCGGCGAGCCGCTCGGGCCTAACGACTCAGTTGGGAAGCCGGTACGTCCCCCAGTCGCGACGACAACCTTGCGACGTGCCTGATTCCGCGGCCTTGCCGTTTCCCAAGGATGCAAAGCTCGACTTCACACTGACGATGCCCTTGAGGCCGCCCGTCCCGGCCAGCCACTTCCAGGTGTTCTCGCCGGCCTCGGGCATTTCCCACTCGCCGATGGCAGTGTCGCCCGCATTGTTGAACCATTTGCACATGCCCTTGCCGACACCCTTGCCCGCCACCATGCGCAAGTAGCCCACGCAGTGGGTGGTGGCCTTGTCGAACTCCTTGGTCGCGCTGGTGGCTACCGTGCCCCAGCTCTCCGTGCCCAGCGCCACCAGATCGGCATTGGCCTCAAGCACTGTGTGCTTCGAATGAGTGCAGACCACGAAGTCGTAGTCAACGTCGCGGCTCCACGCCATCGGCGCTGCCATGCCAATCGCCAAGGCGATCAATGTCGGTTTCGTCTTCATCGCTTGTCCTTTCGAATGTCGTGTACGAGCCCGGGTCGCTGCAAGCTTTGGTGTGGTTTGACCTGCAACAACCCGGCTGCGGCAAGTCCGGAATTACCGGTCGCAGCGCTCTTGTCGCGTTCAGATTCCCAGTACAGAATGTTTTCAGGCAGGGCAGCCGAAGTCCCGAAAGGGAGCGAAGTCCGTGGTAAAGAATGTGGCAAGGACGGTAGGACCGATGAGCCCGCCGTCCGAACGCGTCCTTGTGCTCGGGAATGGGCACTTCGGTACTCTCAGCGGCGAGTTGTCGATCGATGGACGCAGCATCCGGCTGCGCCCACGGACGTCCATGGTGCTGGCCCAGTTGCTGCGCAATGCCGACCGCCTCGTCACAAAGGACGAATTGATGCAGGCAGTCTGGCCCGACGTCGTGGTGACCGAGGATTCGCTGGTCCAGTGCATCAAGGAAATCCGCCATGCCCTGGGGGCGTTGCGCCACGACTGGATCCGCACGTTTCCGCGCCAGGGTTACGCCTTCGTCGCCCCTGCGGAAGCCGCGCCGAGTCACGCGCCACTCGACCCATCGGCATGGCGCTCGCTTGCCCTGGCTGCCCCGGACGCCGCACAGCACCTGAACGACGACGCACGACTGCTCGATCTGATGCTGTGCGGGTGGCAGTTTTTCTCAACCTATACGGCCGACGGACACGCAAGGGCGAGAGCGGTCTTCGAGAAGGTGATCGCGCTCGCACCGAACCACGCCGAGGCGATCACGTTGCTGGGCTGGACCCACTGGTTCGATGCCATCAGCGGCTGGTCGGCCGATCCGGACGGGAGCGACAGAATGGCCGCCGAGCTGGCCGAGCGCGCGATGGCCTGCGGGGGCGGCATCGCGCCGCCCCACGGGCTGATGGGCAAGGTGCTGCTGTGGCGCGGGCGGCATGCCGAGGCGCTCACTCATCTGGAGCGAGCCGCGGCCTTGGCACCCTCGTACGCCTATATGCAGTTCCATCTTGGCGATAAGCTCGCTTGGTGTGGCCGTCCCGCCGATTCACTGGTGTACGTCGATCGGGCGCTGACGCTCACTCCGAACGACTGCGGCGTCTTCCTGACGATCCGCGGAATCGCCCAGTGGATGGCGGGTGACGCCAGGCATGCACGTGACACCCTCGAGAGCGCCCTCCGACGCAATCCCTTCTATCCCTGGGCGCATGGCATGCTGGCCGTGGTGCTTCACGAAGCCGGGGATCATGCTTACGCCCGGAGCGAAGCCGCTGCCGGGCACCGCTTCAATCGGCGCTTCAGTATTCACTTCGCCGAACACGCCATGCCGTTCCTGTTGCCGGAGCACCGCCATCGCGTCGTGGCCGCCTGGCGCGCTGCGGGGCTGCAGGCCGAGGAATCGCCGCCGCGTGGCGAGCCGCCGCGCCCTCGTCGCCGCCAAGCCGACGGGCGTTTGCGGCCCGTGAACGACCGCTGTCGCAGGGACCCGATTTCTCGACCTGACCGGTGACCGATCGCTCACCAAACGAGCGGCCTGGGGCTCTGGGAATCGCCTCGGTCCGCTGTGGGTCGCCAGTCCATCCGCCACCGCTCCCCCCCGGCCGGCCCGCCGGCTGCCGCCTCCCGCGACCCGCCCGACAGCTGAAGTAGCCAGCGACGATGTCGCACATCCCGCGGCGGCCAGCAGCATCGCCCACATCAGGCCCAGGGCGGCCCCTCTTTCGCATTCGATCTCCCTCTGGTGATTCGGAGGGCCAATCCAGCCAGCAGGCCACCGCGCAGGCCGGTTTGCGCTTGATCAAAAGTCTGGCCGGCGTGTCGCTGTCGCTTTGGAATCGGCAATCCGCCACAGGCGCGCGCTTCGAGAAGGATCGATACTGGCCTGCATCCTAGGGGCCCCGCCGGTACCCAGCACGACCCCATGACCGACGACCATCGACGCCGCCGCGATACACGCCTTCTGGGCGCCGCATCGGCCGCCGCGCTGGCGCTGGCGGCGGCGCTGGCGAGCGCGCCTGCGGCGGGCGCCGACGGCAAGGTCTGGCGCATCGGCGTGACCAAGATAGTTGCCCACGCGGCGCTGGACGCGGGCGAGAAGGGCTTCGAGGACGGGCTCGCCGCGGCCGGCTTCAAGGAAGGCGTGAATGTCGTCTACGACCGCCAGAACGCGATGGGCGACATGGGCAAGGCCGAAGCCATCGCGGCCAGATTCGCCGACGGCCGCGTCGATCTGGTGCACGCCATTGCCACGCCGACGGCGCAGGCCGTCGTGAAGGCCGTGCGCGATACACCGGTGATCTTCTCCGCCGTCACCGACCCGGTGGCCGCAGGTATCGTGCCCCGGGACAGCGCGCCCGGACGCAAGACCGGCAACAACGTCACCGGCGTCAGCGACAAGTGGCCGGTGCGGCTGCAGATGGAGACATATGCGCGCGTCGTGCCGCAAGCCAGGACCTGGGGCACGATCTACAACCCGGCCGAGGCCAACTCGGTTTCGCACGTGAGCGAGATGCGCGATGCCGCGCGTGCCTTGGGCCTGCAGCTGATCGAGGTCCATGCGGGCAGCGCCGCCGAGGTCACGACTGCCGCGAAGTCGCTCGTCGGGCGGGTGCAGGCGATAGCCATCACGGCCGACAACACCTCGGTTTCGCGTTTCGAGGACATCGCCAAGGTCTGCAACGACAACCGCATCGCGCTGTTTGCAGGCGACGTCGACAGCGTGCCTAAGGGCGCCATCGCAGCCTACGGCATGGACTACTACCTGATCGGCTACGCCGCCGGCAAGAAGGCCGCGCTCGTGCTCAAGGGCATCAAGCCCGGCGACATTTCCTGGGGCCTGATGGAGAAGTTCAGCCTGGTCGTCAATCGCAAGGCCGCCGCGCTGCAGGGCGTGGCCCTGACGCCCGAGTTGCTGGGCAAGGCCGACAAGGTCATCGACTAGGATGAAACACATTCGCCCCACGCCCCGTCATCCCGGCGAACGCCGGGTCCACGCGTGGCTGCCATCCATGGATCCCGGGGTTCGCCGGGATGAGGTGCCGCGTCCGACGGCAACTTCGCCGAAGCGACATTTCGTGCGTCGCGGCTCGCGCGAAGCGCATTGGACCACTGACATGACGACCCCCACGCTCGCTGCGCTCGCTGCCCCCCGTGGGGGCGCTCAGTCGGCTCGGGAACGGCCCAGCGCCGATTGAGATGACGACCCCCATGCTCGCTGCGCTCGCTGCCCCCCGAGGGGGCGCTCAGTCGGCTCGGGAACGGCCCAGCGCCGACTGAAGCGGCTCTAGGCGATGCGCCTGCCCAAGAGCATCGTCGCCGCCGCCGCGTTGCTGGTGCTGGCCACGGGCGCCGGCAGCTACGTCGACCTGCGCAGCGACGCGATGCACGCGCACCAGCTGGCGATCACCACCTCGCTGGAGCGCATGACGCGGCTGAACGAAGAGCTCGGCTCGATGCTGATGATCTCGGTGCTGGCGCGCAGCACGCTGCGCAGCGCCAGCTACGACAGCGTGCTCGCCGACCTCGAGCAGACGGTGGCCAACGTCGAGCGCCTGACCGCCGGCATGGCGCTGGCCGAGGAGATCACCGAGCTGGAGGACCAGCGGCGTGCGCTGCGGCGCGTCGAGTCCGAGGCGCTGCGCAGCATGCGCGCCGACCAGTGGCCGCAGGCGCTGGACGCGCTGTCGGACGACCGCTACGTGCGCGCGCGCAAGATCCACGAGATCGACAGCGCGACCGCGATCGACGCCCTCACGGGCGAACTCGCGGCCTCGGCGCAGCGCTTCTCCACGGTGCGCACGATGTCGCTGGCCGCGCGGCTGGCGACGCTGGCGCTGCTGCTGTGGGCCGGCTTTGCGTTCTCGCGCCGCCAGCGCCTCGAAATGGCCGAGCAGGCCCGCCTGCGAGAGGCCGTCAGTGCGGCCAACCTGCAGCTCGAGGCCAAGGTGCTCTCGCGCACCGCCGAGCTCGAGGCGGCGAACCGCAAGCTCGAAGAGCTGTCCGGCACCGACGGCCTGACAGGTCTTGCCAACCGGCGCCGCTTCGACGAGGTCTGGGCCGCGGAGTGGCAGCGCGCCGCGCGCCAGGGGCTGGCGTTGGCGATCGTGATGGTCGACGTCGACGGATTCAAGGCCTACAACGACGACCGCGGCCATCAGGCCGGCGACGAATGCCTGCGCCGCGTGGCGCGCGTGCTGGCCGCTACGGTGCAGCGCTCGGGTGAGCTGGCGGCGCGCTACGGCGGCGAAGAGTTCGTCGCCGTGCTGCCCGGCGCCGACGACGACCAGGCACGCGCCCTGGCCGAACGCATCCGGCAGGCCGTGCAGGCCGAAGCCATCGTGCACGCGCGCGCGCCGCACGCCGGCGTCGTCACCCTCAGCGCGGGCGTGGCCTCGGCCGTGCCTCGGACCGACGCGGCCCCGCAGGCGTTGATCGAAGCCGCCGACGCGGCCCTGTACGAGGCCAAGCGGCAGGGGCGCAACAGGGTGGTCGCCGCCGGCGCGGCGCCAGGCAATGCGCAGGCGAACGAAGAGCGGCACGGTGCCGCGGGATGAGCCGCGCCAGGCCCGTGCTGGTGTGCGAGACCAGGAAGCTCCTGCTCCCATGAATCGGACGGCCGCCGGTGACGGTCGTGATTTCGGTGCGGGGCGCGCGGCGCCGCCCCTCTCGCGATTCTTCACGCCGAATGCGCGCGGCAGTCGTTCGCCCGCAACAGGGCACCAACTGCCGCCCTCGCCGCCTCAAGCCACCGCGCGCACCGCGTGAGCCGTCGATGCCTCCGGCCGCTTGGCCGTCTTGTGCTGGTACATCCGCCCGTCGGCGCGGATCAGCAGCTGGCTGCCCGAGCGTGTCTCCGAGCCGAAGGCCATGCCGTAGCTGACGCCGCAGCCCTTGAATCCGGCCGCGAGCAGGCACGACTCGAAGTCGAGCATCGACGCGCGCACCGCCGGTTCGCTGGCCGCGTCGCCGAGCACCGCGAACTCGTCGCCGCCGAGGCGGAAGACGTGCGTGTTCTCGCCCTTGAGCGTCGCCAGCTGGCGCGCGAATTCGCACAGCAGCGCATCGCCTTGCGTGTGGCCGTGTTCGTCGTTGATGCGCTTCAGGCCGTCGAGGTCGATCATCACGAGCATCACGCGGTGCACCTCCTCGTCGCTGCGCTCGGGCCCCATCGCCGCGCCCAGCATGCGGTCGAAGGCGTGGCGGTTGAGTATGCCGGTGAGGTAGTCGGTGCTCGCCTGGTCGAGCGCGCGGTTGAGCTGCACCAGGTACTCGTCCTTCTGCTGCGCCATCAGGCGGATTTTGTCGGCCAGCGCAAACGCGAGCAGGATCGCGTCGGCCGTGCCGCCCAGCAGCGTGAGCAGCTCGGTGTTGCGCACGGGGCTCTGGATCAGGCCCAGGTTGGCCGGCAAGATGAACGTTGCCGGCACGATCAGCGCGAGGAAGGCGGCGAGGAAGTAGCGCGCCGGCAGGAAGCCCGAGGCGAGGCTCACCACGCCCGCCACCAGGGCCAGGCTCAGCGACAGCGAGATCACCAGCGTCGCAAGCGCATGCGCGTACTCGAGCGCGATGAAGCAGGTCGGCAACAGCACGAGCGAGAGCACGATCACACCGCGACTGGCCAGCACGAGCCGCGGCGCCAGGCGCTGCAGCTGCAGGAACTCCAGATAGAACAGCGTGTTGAACACCGGCAGCAGGAAGAAGCCGATGTAATGCCACTCCAGCCGGCGGAAATCGAGCCACTCGGCGCCGATGTGAAAGGTCAGCCCCCAGCCCCAGGTGGCCGCCAGCAGGTACAGCGAGTAGTACAGCAGCGCCTTGTCGCGCGTGCCGTAGAACATGAACAGGTTGTAGAACGCGAGCGTCATCAGGGCGCCGAGGGCGGCCAGCGTCAGCACGTTCTCCGACACCACGGTCTTGCGGTAGCTCGACTCGGTGGCCAGCTCCACGCTCGGAAAGCGCGCGAAATACCGGCTCTCGATGCGCACCAGCACGTGCGTCATCACGCCGCGCGGAAGCGTGACGTTGCCGCCGTAATGAAGCATGTACTGCGAGTCGTCGGCGCGGTAGCCGGCGTCGAAGACCTGTGGCGCCTCGCCCGGCACGACCACACGCACCTGCACCTGCTCGATCAGGCTGCCGTGAGGATCGATCACCCAGCGCAGGGTCGGCGAATCGTTGCGCACCACCGCGTGCAGCCAATAGCTGCCGCCGAACAGGCTCACGCGGTTGACACGTTCGAGTCCGCTGAGCCAGGCCTCCAGCTGCGATGCGTCGTCTGGCGGCGGCGTGTCGCCCGCCACGTAGAGTTCGCCATGCCGCAGCAGGTCGATCGGGTGCGCCGGATCGCTTTTGACGGGCGACTGCGCGTGCGCCGCGCCCAGGCCGGCAGCCAGCACGAAGGCCAGTGCGGCACGGCCGAGGAAGCGGCGCGGCAGCAGCCAGCACCACCAGCGGGAGAAGACAGAGACCGCCATCAAGAGGCTGCCCTCAAGGAATCAGGCCGCGACTGTACCAAGGCACGGCCGCTTCATGGCGGCCACCCTGCACGTTTCATCGGTCGCGATCGCCGACGATCACCGCCGGGTGGCCGCAAATCGCACGCGCGGTCTGCATGCCGGCCATCGTGGCCGCCTCGACGCAGCCGGCGTTCAGCCCCGTGCGAATCCAGTCGCCGGTCATGAAGAGGTTGCGAAATCCGCTGCCGTCGGTGCGGATGCGGTACTGGCTGCTGTTCACGAGCGACAGCACGTAGCGCTCCGACGGGTCGACGTTGGCGCGCCAGTACTGGCTGTCGAAACGATGCGCACCGCTGCCGCCGGCCGGATCGAACAGGCTCGCCCAGCCGAAGCCCGTGGGCGTGGCCACCTGGGGCCACAGGCTGAAGATCTGCCGGCTGAGCTGGCCGACCGCCGACTCCTTGACCTGCCGCGCCATGCGCTCGGGAAAGCCGTGGTCGCTGAACGGCGGGTAGTCCTTGATGGTCAGCGCGCTGCACAGGTACGAGGTGTTCTTTGGCGCGGCGCCGGCGGGCCAGTCTTCGCGGCACAGCAGCTGGTCCATCGGCGCCCAGGTGTCGAAGGGTTCGCTGAAGCCGCTCAGCACCGGCGCCTGGCCGTCGCGGCCGCGCAGCGTCCAGCCCATTTGCGCGAGGTCCGGCGCCATCCAGGTCTGGTAGGCCTGCGTCGCCACCGCCTTGACTTGCTGCGTGCAGGCGGCCAGCGCCGGGCTGCGCGCGACGAGCTGCGGGCACAGCTGCGGCACCGAGGCCACCGAGGCGCCGAAGATGACCTTGTCGAAATCGACGCCTTGCTTGAGCGTCACGCTCGGCAGCGGCCGGCCGAATGCCTGCTCGAAGCGTTCGGGCCAGTCGCTCCAGCTGGATTCGAGGTTGATTTGCGCCGACTGCAGCAGCGCCGCCTGCGCCGGGTCGATCTGCTCGTAGCGCGGCGCGCTCGGCCAGCAGGCCAGGCCCTTCACGTCGACCAGCGGCTCGTACTCGGTTCGCCCGGCGGCCAGCGCCACCTGCTGCGTGAGACGGATCTCGCCCACCGCGCCGCCGCTCGCATCGGGCAGCAGCGCCTCGACCTGGTGGAAGAACTCGAACTTCACGCCGCGGCGCCTGAGCAGCTCGTAGTAGGGCGTGAACACCACGTCGCCCATGCCGGCCTGCATCTTCCACATGATCGCGCCGTGGTAGCCGAAGGCCACGCGCATCATGCCGCGCAGCATCGTGCCGGCCTCGATGTTGGGGCGGTCGAAGTCGCCGTCTTCGTAGGCGAACACCAGGTCGTAGAAACCGCGCACCGGCGCCGAGTGCACCGTGAGTTTCGGGTTCGCGCCGTGGCGCGTGAGCCAGGCGTAGAAGTCTTCGCCGTTGATGACGTCGAAGCCCTTGGTGAAGACCTCGTCTTCGTACATGCCGATCAGCGAGGTCAGCGCGAGATCGACGCAGATGTACAGGCGGCGCAGGTCGTCGGCGACGCCGGCGGCTTCGGCGCGCGCGGCAAAACTGCGCTGCGCCCAAGCCCGCAGCGTCTTCAGCGTGGCCGCCTGCAGCCCGGGTTCGGCCGTCTCGCTGAGGTTGGTGGCGAGCGCCCTGGCCGCCGCGCGCAAGGCCTGCAGTGCGGGGGCGCACTCGCCGAGCACGTCGGCGGCGAAGGCCTGCACGTCGTCCTCCACCTTGTCGACCAGGCTGCTCAGCCAGCCGCGCGCGGCCGACGGCGCGGCGGATGCCGCACGTGACGGCAACGCAAGCGCCGGCATGATGCCGGGCTGGCCGCACAGGTCCTCGATCCACTGCTTGACCCATTCATAGGCCGTCAGCACGATGCGCCAGACGTCGAGCTTCTCGTCGCCGTCGCCGGGCTGGCCGGGCATCGGCGGCGTGTCGATCGGCCACAGCCGGCACTGCCCCCCGACGAACTCGGTCAGCGTGATGAAGTGCTGTTCCTTGAAGGCGTCCTGCCAGGTGCGCAGCGGTGCCCCGGCCGGCCGGTCCAGCAGCTCGTAGGCGCGCTGCATGGTCTTGAAGGCGTTGTCGTAGAAGCCGAACCAGATGTGCAGCCCGTGTTCCTCGATGCGCTGGCCCATCGCCGCGTTGCGCCCGCTCGCGCCCTTGCCGCCGAGCCGCCAGCCCATCTGGTAGACGGTGATCTCGCGTTCGTTTTGCCAGCCGGGCTGGTCGGTGAGGTAGAACGCCGCCGTCATCGCGGCAACACCGCCGCCGATGATGGCGATCTTCTCCGGCGCGACGCTGGAGTTGTCGACCAGCTCCCTGCCCGCCGGCACCTCGAAATCCAGGCTGATGTGGAAGGGCAGGATGGCCTCTTGCGGGCCGAGCTGCAGGCCGAGCGTCTGGTCGAGCGGGAAGCTCGCGAACGGGTGCAGCACGCAGGTGTACGCGTCGCCCAGCAGCGCCACATGGCGCACCGCCGTGACCTTGGCCGGTGCCGTCACCAGCGCCTGGTACACGGCCTTGATGCCGGCCGCGTCGGGAAACTGCTTGAGGAAGATCTGCTCGACGGCCATGCCGCGCACCATCTGCGCGATGTCTTCCCAGCCGGACTTGTCGAGCTCGAGGAACGCCGGCAGGTTGGCGGCGAGCAGCTCAATCGCCTGCTGAATGAAATCGTCCAGGCCCTTGAGCACCCTCGGTGCCTTGGGCGCGGTGCCGTCGGTGGCGGCGCTGACTTCGAGCAGCGGGTGCATCGCGAGCCGCGTCTCCGGCGAAAACGGCTCGAAGCCCTTGGCCGCGAGCGCAAAGCGCGTGGGCGGCTCGCCCGGTGCGGGCATCGTGTACTCGCAGTGGTTCTTCGGGTAGCCGAACAGCTCGCGGCCGTTGATCAGCGCCATCGAGTCGTCGACCCAGATGTGGCACGGGTACATGTAGACCTCGCTGATCCCGCTGTCGCCGCGGTTCAGCTGGCCGACCATGATCCAGGTGACGATGTCGATCTCTTCGCCCCAACCCTTGGCGCGGTCGCTCGGCCAGGCGGAGTTGGCGTGCTGCACACGCGTGAAGGTCAGCATCACGAACGGCGACAGCACCTTGAAGCTCATCTTGCCGCCTGCCACCGCGGTGAGGGTGGCGTCGATCGTCGCCTGCAGCTTGCCCACGTCGCCGCGCACGAAGAAGCCGACCATCTCCGATTGCTTGAGCTGCAGCGTTGGGTGCATCAGCGGCGAACCACCGGGGTAGAGGAAGTCGGGACGCTGAGCCATGCTTGCCTTGGTGTTGTTGCTTGTGGCGCGCAGTATTGCTGCGGCCGCTCACGTGTGCTTACCTCGACCGGTCATCGTTCGAGAAATGCTTCACGCACAAGCACGAACGCCGAGGGCGGTGCCTCGGCGTTCTTGATCTCGCTCAGGGCGGGCCGCAGCCCGCCCGGCTAGGCCCAGAGCCCTACTTCCACTCGGCCTGCTGCAGCACCGGGTCGTCGGTCAGCCCGAAGCTCGGCGCGATCTTCTTGCCGATGGTGCCGGGCGACGCCACCGCCGCCGAGCCGCAGCTGCCGTTGGCCGTCTTGAGGATGGACCACAGCATCGCGCCGTCGCGCGGGTTTCGCCTGGCGCTCGTGCTGCCGGTCACCGCGCCGGTGTAGCGGGCGACCGAATACGGCGCGGTGATGGTGGCGCCGTACTGCGTCTTCAGGTTGCGCGAGCCTTCGCACTGCGCGTCGCCGTCGTTGACGACGAGGATGCCGCCGGCCCAGCCTTCGGGCGGCGGCTCCAGGCCGACCGAGACGATGGTGCTCGACGGGAACAGGTCGCGGTACTGGTTGTAGGCCGTCACCCCGTCGTAGTTCTCGTAGCGTGCGTCGTACGACATGATGTTGACCATGTTGAACGAGTTGGCCACCGCCGGGTGGCGCGACATCAGCAGGCGCTCGCGCCCCGCGCTGCCGCCCCAGTACGAGATCTTGCCGGCGCAGTACGGCTCGCTCGACGTGGCCGAGGTGCAGTCGGCGCCGGTGGACCAGGCCGCCGTCGTCAGCAGGCGCCCACCACCCGCCGCGTTGACCGCCGCGCGCATCGCCTTCGTCACGTTGGCGTAGCGGTCGACGTTTTCATCCACCTCGTAGTCGACGTCCAGCCCGTCGATCCCCATGTCGCGCATGAAGTTCGTCAGCGCCGTGATGCGCGCGCCGCTGCCGGCCGCACCCTCGGCCGCGAGGCCGTCCCAGTTGTGGTACGTGGCGCCGCCGATCGCGAGGATCACCTTCATGTTGCGCTGGTGCAGCACGTCGATCGCGGCCTTGATGTCGCGTGGCGTCGAGTTGAACGAGATGCCGGTGCCCGACCAGTTGTTGGCCGCCAGGCCGTTCCACGAGAAGTTCGGATCGCCGAACGCCACCATCACGTGCGTGTAGTTGGCGGGGATGCGCGCGAACTTGCTCGCGCGGTAGACCTCGGCGGCGCTCTTGCCCGTCGAGTCGAACCAGTTGTCGCTCCAGGTCGGGTAGTAGCCGACGTAGACACGGCCGCTCTGGTTGGCGCTCAGCGCCTCGGGGGGCAGGCCGGGAGCCGGTGCAGGTGCAGGTGCGGGAGCGGGAGCCGGTGCGGGTGCGGGTGCCGGCGACGGCGCCGGCGCGCAGGTGGCCGTCTTGGTCCACGGCTGGCCGCTGCCGCTCGGACCGTTGTTCGTGGCCGGGTTCTGGCCCTGCGTCCACCAGTTGGCCGTGTAGTTCTCGCCGTTGACGCTCGCGACCTGGCCGCCGGTGTAGGCGGTGCTGCTGTTCCACGCCGGTGCGCAGCCCGATGCGGGAGCGGGTGCGGGCGCCGGCGCGGGAGAAGGAGTCGGCGCCGGCGTGGGCGCCGGCGCGGGCGCGGGTGGTGGTGGGGCATCGCTGCTGGTCCCCATGTCCTTCCACAGGCTGGTGTTGGTGGGGTTCCAGCCAGTGCCGGTGTAGTCGGTCTGGTCGACCAGCGCCTGGTAGTCGCGCCCCTGGTACGACACCATCGTGCCGGCGCGGTAGAAGGTGTCCGGCTGCCAGGCCGGATAGGCCGCGTAGATCGCGGTGGCCGCGAAGGCGGCCGAGAGAGCGCAGAGAAGGCGCAGCTTGTGGCTGCGCGCGGGGTTGGTTTGATGCATCAGTCCATCTCCGAAAGCGGACGAGTCCCTGGGCCGGCAGGCCGTGGCGCTGCCGGATGATCCAGACGGCCACATGGCATGACCGCAATTCGTCGATGGGGCGTCTGGTCCGGCGAATATCGCGCGAACCATACCAATCAGTCGACTGGTATAACCACTTAACTACCAGTTGTTACCAATCAGATACCAATGTCGGATTCAGGGTTGGAGAAAACCTAGGGTTGACCATAGCCCCCGCCGCCCGGCGTCTCGATCACGAACACATCGCCCGGCGCCATCTCGGTCGAGCCGATGTGGTCGAGCAGCA
>DASWVR010000174.1:0-10432 GCA_036401155.1 Piscinibacter sp.
AGCGTGAACGAGCCCAGGCCCTTCTTGTTCACCGACGCGAGGATGGTGGCCTCCAGCGAGGCGATGATGGCCTTCACGGCTTTGATCTCGACGGCGGCGAGGTCGGCGAGGTGCGTGATCAGGCTGGTCTTGTTGAATGCCGTCTTGATCGGCTTCACCGCCACAGGGGCCTTGGCCGGTGCGGCGGCCTTCTTTGCCGGGGCGGCCTTCATCGCCTTCTTGACGGGAGTGGCCTTCTTTGCCGCGGCCTTGGTCGTCGTCTTCTTTGCAGTTGCCATGAGTAGGGTTTCCTTTTCGTTGAATGTGCCCACTTTGCGGGCCGGGCGCATTCTAGGCGCGCGGCTGCTTGTCGCGACAATGGGCCATGCCTGTACTGCAGCGATTCCGCACTCGTTCGCACGAACTCTGCCTTCCCTTTCGACCATGCGCAACGAACTGAAGATCCTGGAACAGCGCTGGGGCCTGGCCCTGCAGAGCGCCGCCTTTGGCGTCTGGGATCTGGACCCGGTCAACGAACGCGTGCTCTATTCGCCTGAATGGAAAGCCATGCTCGGCTACGGCCGCGCTGACGAGCTCGACAGCACCGCTGTGTGGCGCGACCGCGTTCATCCCGACGACCTGCAGCCGATGCTCGACAGGCTGCTTGCGTACCTGGACGGCCGCACGGCCAGCTACGAGGCCGAGTTCCGCCTGCGCGCCGCCGACGGTTCCTACCGCTACGTGCTGTCGCGCGGGCGGATCGTCAAACGCGATGAGCAGGACCGGCCGCTGCGCATGATCGGCACGCTCACCGACCTCACCGACCGGCGCGAAGCCGAAGCGCTGCGCCTGGCGCGCGACCGGGCCGAGGCCGCGCATCGGGCGAAGGCGGAGTTCCTCTCGCGCATGAGCCACGAATTGCGCACGCCTCTGAACGCCGTGTTGGGTTTCGCCCAGCTGCTGTCGCAGCGCATCGGCCGGGCGGATGCCGAGGAACAACGGCGCCACATCGACCACATCGAAGAGGCCGGCTGGCATCTGCTGTCGATGATCGACGACGTGCTCGAACTTTCGCGTGTGGAGAGCGGCGAACTCGAGGTCGACATCGCCCCGATTGCGCTCGCGCCGCTGCTGGATGCGGTGTGCGCGGCGATGGCGCCGAAGGCGCAGCGGCGCAGGGTGACGATTCGGCCGGTGGCCGGGTCCGCAGGCGTCGTCGTGCTGGCGGACCCGGCACGCCTGCGGCAGGTGATGACACACCTGCTGAGCAACGCCATCAAGTACAACCGCGACGGTGGCTCGGTGACGATCGCGCTGGCGCTCGACGCGGGCCGCTGCCGCGTATCAGTGAGCGACACGGGGATCGGCATCTCGGCCGAGCAGATGCAGCATCTGTTCGAGCCTTTCAACCGGCTGGGACGGGCGAACACGCAGACCGACGGCGTCGGGGTCGGCCTGGTGCTCAGCCGTTGGCTGGTCGAGAAGATGGGCGGCGAGCTGCGCGTCCAAAGCATCGAAGGCGCTGGTTCGACGATCACGCTGGAACTGGCCGCGGCGCCCGACGCGGTGCGCTGATGCGAACTCACGCGAGCGCTGCGGCCGCCCGCGCCAGGCAGCGCCTGTAGCGTTCGTCGACGCGGTTGGCGAACCATTGCGTCGTCAGCTTGCGGGTGATCTTGGGGCTCTTCAGCGTGATGCGGGGGATCACGGCGCGCGGCAGTGCGCGGCCCTCGAGCCGATCGGCCAACGCGAACACGCGCTCGTAGAGCGTGCTGCGCTCCAGCGCCTCGCTCGTTCCGCGTTCGAGGTCGCGGCGGATCGCCGCGTGGCTCATGTCCAGCCGCTCGGCGAGCACGCGGGCGGCGCTTTCGGTGCTGCCCGGCTCGTCGCGGCCGCTGCCGTGGCGCACCAGGTCGCCGTCGAGCGCGAGCGGGACGCCCGAGAGCGTGCTGATCGCGTTCTGCAGCGCCGCGTTGCGGCTCGCGTAGTGGCCGGCATTGAAGTCGGCGAAGCGGTACAGCGGGCGGTCGTACGACGCCGGGTAGTCGAGCAGGTGCGCGATGCCGAAGTACATGCCGCCGCGCCGCGTGAACACCTCTCGCCGGATGCTGTCGGCGACCGGATAGGGGTAGGGCTTGTCGGCGGCGTGGCGCTCGGCGAAGTCGATGCCCACCTGCATCGGCCCGCCCGTGCGCACCGGGTTCCAGCCGGCGAACAGCCGCCGCCCCATCGGCACCATGCCGACGAAGTCCTCGAAGATCTCGCTCAACTCCTTCTCGGTGCGAGCGCCGTCGATGCGTTCGCTGTAGCTGCTGCCGTTCGGTGACTCCAGGCGCAGTGCGCCACGCACGAGCAGCTGCGGCACGCCGGCGCGCTCGGCCTGCTGGTCGATCTGGCGCCAGGCGATCGCCGCCAGCCCGGGCACGGCGGGATCGACCCGAAAGCCCGACTCCTGCTCGGTGACGGCAAGCGTCGCGCAGATGTTCTGCGGCGTCGTTGCGATGCGCATCGCCGTCATGGCGGCAACGATGTCGGTGGCCCAGCCGGCGCGGTCGGGCACGTTGGCCGGCAGCAGCTCGCCGACCAGCGCGCGCGCATCCGCCGGGCGCATCGCCGGCGTCTCGGCGGGTCGATCGCGGGTGGCGCAGCCGGCCAGCAGGGCGACGCCCAGCGCCAGCATGCAGCGCCTCGTTCCGTCAGCAAGCATCTTCAAATAAAGTCACCGAGATGTGGATGTGGACGCGTGACATCCGTCGTGTGAGCAAGAAGGAGAAGTGCCGATGATGCAGCAACCCAAGACCCGCCCGGGCAGGTCGCCATGACCGACGCAACGCATCGTGCCATCTCCGCGGTCTGGCGCATGGAGGCCGCCAAGATCATCGCGATCGTCGCACGCATGGTGCGCGACGTCGGCGTGGCCGAGGAACTGGCGCAGGACACGCTGGTCACGGCCCTTGAGCAGTGGCCCGAGAAGGGCGTGCCCGACAACCCGGCGGCCTGGCTCGTCGCGGCCGCCAAGAACCGCGCGATCGACTGGCTGCGCCGCGGCAAGCTGCTGGAGAGCAAACATGCGGAGCTGGGCCGCGAGATCGAGGTCCAGCAGCAGATCGCCTGGGACGACGCACTCAGCGCCGCCGACGATGCGGGCGACGTGGGGGACGACCTGCTGCGCCTCATCTTCACCGCCTGCCACCCGGTGCTGCCGCCGCCGGCGCGTGTCGCGCTCACGCTGCGCCTGCTCGGCGGTCTCGCGACCGACGAGATCGCGCGCGCCTTCCTCGTGCCCGAGCCGACCATCGCGCAGCGCATCGTGCGCGCCAAGCGCACCCTCGCCGAAGCCCGGGTGCCGTTCGAGGTGCCGCGCAAGGACGAGCTGACCACGCGCCTGGCGTCGGTGCTGGAGGTGATCTACCTGGTCTTCAACGAGGGTTATTCCGCCACCGCGGGCGACGACTGGATGCGCCCGGCCCTGTGCGAGGAGGCGCTGCGCCTCGGCCGCATCGTGGCGGAACTGGTGCCGCAGGAGCCCGAGGTGCACGGGCTGGTCGCACTGATGGAGATCCAGGCCTCGCGCTCGCGTGCGCGCACCGGCCCCGCCGGCGAGCCCATCCTGCTGCCCGACCAGGACCGCTCGCGCTGGGACCCGTTGCTGATCCATCGTGGCCTGGCCGCGCTCGCGCGAGCCGAGGCGCCGGGCGGCGCACTCGGCCCCTACGCGCTGCAGGCCGCCATCGCGGCCTGCCATGCACGCGCCCACCGCGCCGAAGACACCGACTGGGAGCGCATCGCGGCGCTCTACGACGCGCTCGCGCAGGTGGCGCCGTCGCCCGTCGTCGAGCTGAACCGGGCGGTGGCGCTGGCGATGGCCTTCGGGCCCGCGGCGGGGCTCGAGCTCGTCGATGCGCTCGCCGACGAACCCTCGCTCAAGGCCTACCACCTGCTGCCGAGCGTGCGCGGCGATCTGCTGTTCAAGCTCGGACGGCGGGCCGAGGCCCGCACCGAGTTCCAGCGCGCCGCCGCGCTGACGCGCAATGCGCGCGAGCGCGCGCTGCTGAATGCACGTGCCGACGCCTGCGAGGCGGGCGGGCGCGGCGACGCGCCGGGGTCGGGCCGGCCGGCGTGACATTTGCCGCAGCCGCGCCCCGGGACAACCCTGCATCGGTCGCTGGCGGCGACGAAGTCGCTGTGGCTGCGCCGGTCGCGGCCGATATCCCTGCGTGGCCGCCGCAGCGGAGCCCGTCGTCGTGCCGGGTCCTGCGGAGCACCCTCATTCATGCGCAAGCTGCTTCCGATCACTGCTGTTGCGATCGCTGCCAGCACGGCCAACCTCGTGTTTGCCGCGGCGCGTCCCGCCGTGCTGCCCTGGGCCGCCGGTCTCGCCTTGGCGACTGCCGTGGCGATCTGGACCCTATGGCGCAGCCAGCGGCGCGAGCAGCGTGCGCTGGAGCAGGCGCTGGGCCACCTGGCCGAGTTCAGGCTGCCGCTGCCGGAGGCCGCGCACGAGCAGCTGCCGCCGCTGCTGCGCCCCCTGGTCGGCGGTTACGAACGTGCCTTCGTCGAGATGCAGCGCCGCCAGGCCGCGCTCGACGAGCGGGTGGGGCGCTATGCCTTCATGGAGATGCACAGCGACGACATGGTGATGCAGGTCGACGCGCGCGGCTTCGTCAAGTACGTCTCGCCGGCCGTGCACGCGCACCTCGGCTACACGCCGGACGAGATCTGCGGCACGCGCATCCTCGACCTGCTGCACCCGGACGAACTGCCGGCGTGGGTGGAATCGCTGAAGGCCTCGGCGCGCGCGCACAGCGGCGCCCTGCTCGAGGGGCACTGGCGGCGCAAGGACGGCCGCTACCTGGCGCTCGAAATGTCGCTGCGCCATGCCTATGGCCTGAACGGCGCCGTGGCCGAGACGATCGCGATGGCCCGCAACGTCGAGGCGCGCAACGAGATGCGCGACAAGCTGACCCGCGCGGCACTGACCGATCACCTCACGGGGTTGCCCAACCGAGCTGCCCTCGTCGCCACGCTGCAGCGCTTTCGCGCCGTGAGCCACGAGCGGCCGTTCGTGCTGTTCCTGTTCGACCTCGACCGCTTCAAGCAGGTCAACGATTCGCTCGGCCACACGGCCGGCGACGATTACCTGATCGAGACGGCCAACCGCGTGCGCTCCATCCTGCGGCCCGGCGACTCGCTGGCGCGCATGGGCGGCGACGAGTTCGTCGCGCTGTTCGAGGGGATCGACGGCGAGAGCGGGGCGCGCTCGATCGCCGCGCGCATCATCGAGACGGTGAGCCAGCCCTACCTGTGCCACGGCGCCCTGCTGCATCCCAAGACCTCGATCGGCATCGTGCTGTGCGACGACCCCCAGCTGCCCTCGGACGAGCTCATCTCGCGCGCCGACCGCGCGATGTACGCTGCCAAGCGCCAGGGCGGCAACCTGGCGATCGTCTACGACGCGAGCCACAGCGATTCGGCGCGCCACGATTTCGACGTCGAGCAGGCGCTGACGCTGGCGCTGCAGCGCAACCGCCTGGTGCTGCACTTCCAGCCCATCGTCGACGCCAAGACCAAGCAGCCGGTGCTTGCCGAGGCGCTGGTGCGCATGCGCGCCGAGGACGGCACGCTGCTCGGGCCCGGCCACTTCATCGAGGTGGCCGAGAAGACGGGGCAGATCTTCCAGCTCGGCCAATGGGTGCTGGAGCAGGCCTGCCGCCAGGTGCGCCGCCTCGAAGAAGCCGGCATCCCGAGCGCCATCAGCGTCAACGTCTCGCCGCGCCAGCTGATGCACGTGAACTACGTGAACAGCGTGGAGGCGGTGCTCGAGCAGACGGGCGTGTCGCCCTCGTCGATCGTGCTGGAAGTGACGGAGTCGGCGGTGATGGAAGACGTCGACAAGGCCAAGTGCACGCTCAATCACTTGCGCAGCCTGGGTTTCCGGCTCGCGCTCGACGACTTCGGCACCGGCTACTCGAGCATCTCGATGCTCAAGACGCTGCCCTTCGACATCCTGAAAATCGACCGAGCCTTCGTGCGCGACACCGAGGGCCTGACCATCGGCGCGACGACGCTCGGCGCGATCATCGACATCGGCAAGAGCCTCAAGCTGACGATCATCGCCGAGGGCATCGAGACGGCCGAACAGTCGTTCGGGCTGGAGCGCCTGGGCTGCGACCTGCTGCAGGGCTTCCGCTTCCATCGGCCGATGGAGGCCGATGCCCATGCGCGGGTGATGCGCGAGGCCCGTGCACCGCTGCCGCTGCGCACACGCAATGCCGTGCTCGAAGAGGTCGGCAGCCTGAGCCTGTTCTGACGAGCGAAGCGGCGAATCCCCGCCGTTCGCACTGAGCTTGTCGAAGTGCCCGTGCATCCTGAGCTCGTCGAAGGGACTGAGCTTGTCGAAGTGCCCCGTGCCAACTACGACGCCGCCGCGGTCTTTCTCGCCGGCAGTTTCAGCACGCCCGTCGTCAGCCCCGTGCCCAGCAGGATCACGCCGCAGCCCGCGACCATCGCGCCGGTGAGGACTTCGCCGAGGAACAGCCAGCCCCACAACACGGCGAACACTGGGATCAGGAAGGTCACCGCGATCGCGTTGGCCGGCCCGACGTGGGCGATGAGGCGGAAGTACAGCACGTAGGCCACGCCGGTGCAGGCGATCGCCAGCAGCGCGGCGGCGATCCAGGCCGACTGCGAGGGCATGTTCGCCGGCCACCAGATCATCGCCGGCACGAGCAGGAACAACGCGGCCGAGAGCTGGCTGCCGGTGGCCACCGCCAGCGGCGCGATGCCCGTCAGGTAGCGCTTCGTGAAGCTCGCCGCGAGCCCGTAGCACAGCGTCGCCCCCAGGCAGGCGACGATGGCCCAGCCCGAGCCGCCGGGCTTGAAGCTCGCCTTGTCCCAGGCGAGCCACAGCACGCCGGCGAAGCCGATCGCCAGACCCAGCACCCGCGAGGGCGTGAGGCGGTCATTCAGCCACAGCCAGGCAATCAGGGCGCCGAACAACGGCGTCGCGGCATTGAAGATCGACGACAGCCCGGCCGTGATCGACAGCGCCGCATAGCTGAAGCACAGGAACGGCAGCGCAGAGTTCAGCACGCCGACGACGAAGATCGGCCGCCAGTGCCGCTTCAGTGAATCCGCCTGGCCGCGCCAGTGCAGCAGGGGCATCAGGAACAGCGTCGCGCCGATGACGCGAACGGCCGACAAGGCGACCGGGCCGAACTCGCCCGCGCCCATGCGCATGAACAGGAACGACGCGCCCCACAGCGCGGCCAATGCCAACAGCTCGGACAGGTCGGACGACTTCACGCGGCCACCGCCACACCCTCGAGCGCCAGCAGCGCGCGCTTGCGATCGACGCCGCCGGCATAGCCGGTGAGGGCGCCGCCGCTGCCGAGCACGCGATGGCAGGGCACGATCACCGACAGCGGGTTCTTGCCGACCGCCGAGCCCACGGCCCGCACGGCGCTGGGCGCGCCGACCCGGCGCGCGATCTCGGCGTAGCTGCAAGTGCGGCCCGAGCCGATGCCCAGCAGCGCCTGCCAGACGCTGCGCTGGAACGGCGTGCCCTGCAGGTCGAGCGGCAGGTCGAAGCGCGCGCTGCGCCCGGCGAAGTAGTCGGCGAGCTGCGCCGCCGCCGCACGCAGGAGCGGATCGTCCGCCCGCTCGGGTGCGGCGAGCACGCCGGGGTGGTCCTTCTGCCCTTCGAACCAGACGCCGGCGAGGCCCGCCTCGGTGCGGGCGAGCAGCATCGCCCCGAGCGGAGAGTCGAAGCTCGCCTGCGCGGTGCAGGCGGCGTGAACGGAACGGGTGGCAAAGCTCATGGCGAGGACTCCAGGCTGTTCCACAGCCGCAGCACGGCATACGAGCGCCACGGCTGCCAGGCGGCAGCCACGGCATCCGCTTCGCGCTGCGTGGTGGTGTTGAACAAACGCTTCATCGCCTTCAGCACGGCGACGTCGTTGGGAAGAAAGGCGTCGGGCCAGCCGAGCGCGCGCATCGCGATGTAGTGTGCCGTCCACGGGCCGATGCCCGGCAGGTCGCACAGCTGCCCGATCAGCGTTTCCGGTGCTTCGTGATGCGCGACGTGCAGCGACAGGCGCGGCCACGCGCGCGCCAGCTCGACGATCGCGTTGGCGCGGGTGCGGATGATGCCGAGTTCGGCGATGCGTTCGACCGGCGTGCGCGCGATGCGCTGCGGCTCCGGAAACGCGCGGTGGATCGTCTCCCATGGCGTGACGATCGGCGCGCCGAAACCCTCGACCAGCCGGCGCGCGAGCGTGCGCGCCGCCGCCACCGTGACCTGTTGCCCGAGCACCGCGCGCACCGCCAGCTCGAACGCGTCGATGCTGCCCGGCAGGCGCAGCCCTTCGTCGCCGGGCAGCGACGCGAGCGCCAGCGCGATCGTCTGCGGCGCCGCATCGAGGTCGAGCCAGCGGCGCACCGCGGCGACGACGCGGGCGCTTGCCGAGGCCCACTCCGGCGCGAAGCGCAGGCTCAGCTTGCACGTGCCCGGATCGAAGCGCGCCTCCACCCAGCCCGCCGCGTCGGCGACGATGCCCGCGCGCACGCTGCGGCGGATCGTCGTGCCGTCGATTTCCTCGACGCCGGGGATTGCGCGCTGCGCGAGAAAGCGGGTCAGGCGCGCCACGTCGTACGGCGCGCGAAAGCCGAGCGTGACGCCGATGCCCTCGTCGGCGCCGGCCAGGTCTTCCGCTGCATCGCCGCGCAGCCGCGACGGGCTCATGCGGTAGCTCTCGGCGAACGCCGCGTTGAAGCGGCGCAGGCTGCCGAAGCCGCTCGCGAGCGCCACCTGCGAGACCGGCAAGCGCGTGTCGGTCAGCAGCTGCTTGGCCATCAGCAGGCGCCGCGTCTGCAGGTACTGCACCGGCGTCACGCCGTGTTCGGCCTGGAAGATGCGGCGCAGGTGGCGGTCGCTGACGCCGAGCCGCGCCGCCAGCGCCGACAGGGCCGGCGCGTCGCCGCTCGCCGAGCGCGAATCGAGCCAGTCGGCGGCCTGCCGCGCGAGCGTGCGGGACGCGTCCATCACGCTCCATGGCAGCCCCGGCCCCGGCGCAATCTCGGGGCGGCACTTCATGCACGGTCGGAAGCACTCGGCCTCCGCCTGCGCGGGCGTCGCGAAGAAGCGGCAGTTCTCGCGCTTGGGCGTGCGCACGCGGCAGATCGGGCGGCAGTAGATGCCGGTCGAGGTGACGCCGACGAACAGCCGACCATCGAAACGCGCGTCGCGCGCTTTCAGCGCGAGGTAGGCGGCGTCGGCATCGAAGTTCATGCGCCGATTATGGCGAGCGCACGCCGCGGCACTCGCCGTTTTCGGACATCTGCGTCGCGCCGGCCGGCCGGCGCGTCACATGGGCTTGAAGAGGTGGACGTAGGCGCGGCTCACCGGCAGCTCGGCGGCATGGCCGCGCAGGCGAACGAACAGCCGGCTCAGTTCGTCCCGCCGCGTGCCTGCCACGTGGCGCAGGTTGATGATGGTCGAGCGGTGCACCTGCCAGAACTGCTCGGGGTCGAGCTGCGTGGCGAGTTCCGCGATCGGCGTGCGGATCAGGTGTTCGGCCGCGGCCGTCTGCACGCAGGTGTACTTGTCGTCGGCGCGGAAGAAGAGCACGTCGTCGACGTCGACCTGGTGCGTCGACTCGCCACTGCCGGCGCGGATGTAGCGCAGCGGCGCCGGCGCCGGCGCGGCGGGGCGCAGCCGCTGCAGCACGGCTGCCAGCTGGGCGTCGTCGATGCCCGGGGCCTCGAGGGCGCGCTGCAGGCGAGCCACGGTATTGGCCAGGCGTTCGGCCTTGACCGGCTTGAGCACGTAGTCGACCGCCTCCTGCTCGAACGCCTGGACCGCGAATTCGTCGTACGCCGTGACGAAGACGACCCGCGTCGCGCCCTCGATGCCTTGTGCGACTTCGAGCCCCGTCAGCCCGGGCATGCGGATGTCGAGGAAGGCGAGGTCAGGCTGCAGCGCGGCGATGCGTTCCGCCGCCTCGGGGCCGTTGCGCGCCAGATGCACGACCTGCAACTGCGGCCACAGGCGCTGCAACTGGTCGCGCAGGTGCGTCGCGAGGTGCGGTTCGTCGTCGGCGATCAATGCGGTGGGCATGTGTCCTTGTCCTCGTGGGGCAGTTCGATGATGGCGCTGGTGCTGCCGGCCTGCGTTTCCAGCGTCAACCCGGCGCTCGCGCCGTAGCGCGAAAGCAGGCGCTGCCGGATGTTCGCGAGCGCCATGCCCGCGCCCGCGCCGTGCGCGCGCGGCGGCGCCTGCAGTCCGAGCCCGTCGTCGCACACCCTCAGCACCAGGCGGCCGCCCGCCACTCGCGCGTGCACCTGCACGTGGCCGCCTTCGACCTTCGGTTCGAGGCCGTGGTGGATCGCGTTCTCGACCAGCGGCTGCAGCAGCAGCGGCGGCAGCAGCGCGTGCTCGGCCGCGGCGTCGGCG
>DASWVR010000175.1:0-26898 GCA_036401155.1 Piscinibacter sp.
GACGCGGCGCCCTTCGCGTGGGCGCACCGCGCCGCCGTTCGCCACGGCCTGCGCCTGCGCATCGGCGGCGCCGGCCGCGACGTTGGCGACACCGTGTGGCTGCAGCTGCGCCACCAGCCGCGCGAGGCGGTGGAGTCGCCGATGCTCGTCATCGAGGTGGCGCCCAACGTGCGCTGCGTGCTGATCGAAACGCACGAACACGAACACACCGCCTGCGAGCATGCGATCGTGCAGAACCTGCAGGTGCACCTGCGGCTCGCGCAGGGTGCGACGCTGCAGCACCTGCGCATCGCCCACCCGCGCGCCGACGACCGCATCGCCCACCATCTGCATGCCCGGCTCGACCGCGGCGCACGCTACGACCAGGCGCTGATCGCCTCGGGCAGCCGCTACCACCTGCAGCGCAGCGAGGTCGAACTGCATGCGGCACGTGCATCGGCACGCAGCGCCTGCGTGCTGTTCGCAGCCGGCGCGGTGATGGAGCAGCAGCTGCGCATGTCGCATGCCGCCGCCCACACGCGCAGCGCGGTCGACGCGCTGGTGCTCGCGAGCGGGCGCGCGCAGGCCGTCGTCAATGCCCACACGCGCATCGCCCCCGGGGCCGACGAGGCCGACGTGCGGCAGCGCCTGAGCGGCATCCCGACCTCGGGCCAGCCGCGGCTGGTGCTGCGCCCGCACCTGGAGATCCACCACGATCAGGTGCAGGCGGCGCATGGCGCGACCTGGGGCGCGCTGCCGGAGGATGCGCTGTTCTACGCACAGCAGCGCGGCCTCGACGAGCGCCGCGCGCGCGGGCTGATCGTCGAGGGCATGGCGCGGGCGGTGCTCGAACGCTGCCTCGACGAGCCCGAACTGGTGCAGACGCTGGCGCTCGACGAGCGGCTCGCCGCCGCGGCGGCACGCCATCTCGCTTCCGACGAGGAGACCGTCCATGGGTGACATGCATCTTCTGCTCGACCCGGCCGTCGTCGGACCCGCCGCCGCGCTCGACGTGCACACGCTGCGGGCGCGCTTTCCGGTGCTCGCGCAGCGCATCAACGGCGCGCCGCTCGCCTACCTCGACAACGCGGCCACCACGCAGACACCGCTCGAGGTGCTGGCGGCGATGGCCGATTTCGAGCAGCACGACCGCGCCAACATCCACCGCGGCGTACACACGCTGAGCCAGCGCGCGACCGACGCCTTCGACGCCGCCCGCGCGACGCTCAAGCGTTTCGTCGGTGCCGGCGCGGCGCACGAACTGGTGTTCACCTCCGGCACCACCGACGCGCTCAACCTGGTGGCGCACGGCCTGTCCGCCAACGGCGTCGAACCGGCGTTCCTGCGGCCGGGCGACCAGATCATCGTCAGCGGCCTGGAGCATCACGCCAACCTCGTGCCGTGGCAGCAGGCGGCGCGGCGATGCGGCGCGACGCTCACGATCCTGCGCCCGGACGCCCAGGGCCAGCTGCACCGCGACGACCTGGCCCGCCTGCTGACCTCGCGCACGCGTGTCTTCGCGCTGACGGCGTGCGCCAACGCCACCGGCACGCGACCGCCCTACGAAGCGCTGCTGGCGCTGGCCGCCGACGCCGGCGCGCTGACGGTGCTCGACGCCGCGCAGGCCGCCGCGCACGGCACGCCCGACATCGGCACGCTGGCCTGCGACCTGATGGCGTTCTCGGGCCACAAGATGTACGGCCCCATGGGCACCGGCGCGCTGGTCGGCCGGCGTGCGGCGCTCGAACGGCTGGTGCCGTTGCGCTTCGGCGGCGACATGGTGCAGTGGGTGAGCTACGACGAAGCGAGCTTCGCCGAGCTGCCCGCGCGCCTCGAAGGCGGCACGCCCAACGTCGCCGGCGCGATCGGCATGGCGGCAGCGGCCGCCTTCATCGAACAGATCGGCCGCGCGGCCATCGACGAGCATGTGGCCGGCCTGCGCGCCCATGCGGCGCAGGCACTGTCACGCATCGACGGCCTCACGCTGCTCGCGGCGGAATCGGCCGACTCGGCCATCGTCTCCTTCGTCGCCGACGGCGTGCACCCGCACGACATCGGCACGCTGCTCGACGAACGCGGGATTGCCGTGCGCACGGGCCACCACTGCGCCCAGCCCTTGATCGAGCACCTCGGCCGCGGGCCGACGACACGTGCGTCGTTCGCGCTCTACAACACGCACGACGAGGTGGAGCGCCTTGCGGCCGGCGTCGCCGATGCGCTGAGGGTGCTGAGATGAAGCCCTCGATCCGCCCCACCGTCCCGTTCGGGCTGAGCCTGTCGAAGCCCAGCCGCGTCGCAGTGACCCTTCGACACGGGGCCTTCGACAGGCTCAGTCCCCTGCTCAGGGCGAACGGTGAGTCATGAGGAGCTGAGATGAGCACCGCGGAAACCGAGCTGTACCAGGAGCTGGTCGTCGACCACAAGCGCGCCCCGCGCAACTTCGGCAAGCTGCCCGCGCCGACCCACCATGCACGCGGCCACAACCCGCAGTGCGGAGACGACCTGAGCGTCGAGCTGTGTGTCGAGCAGGGCTGCCTGAAGGGCATCCGCTTCAACGGCCAGGGCTGCGCGATCTGCATCGCCTCGGCGTCGATGATGACCGAGGCGGTGCAAGGCCGCGAGGTCGAGTTCGCGACGCAGCTGCAGCAGCGCTTTCGCGCCGTCATCACCGGCCAGCTCGACCCGGAGGAGGCGCAGCTCGGCAAGCTCGTGAGCCTGGCCGGCGTTCGCCGCTACCCGAGCCGCGTCAAGTGCGCGCTGCTCGGCTGGCATGCACTGATGCACGCCTTGACCGACCCCGCGGACGCGCCCGCGGTCTCCACCGAACCCACCGACCCCACGCCCACCGACACGCCATGAAGCCCTCGCGCGAAGCGGTGACGATCACGCGCCCGGTCACGGTCGAACGTGTGCCCGACGGCTCGACCATGGAGCTGCCGGCCGGCACGACAGCGCAGATCACGCAGGCGCTCGGCGCCTCGTTCACGCTGGTGGTGCACGGCCAGCTGGTGCGCTTGCGCGGCAGCGACGCCGACGCGATCGGCCAGCCCCCGCCGGCCGCCATCGAGCTGCCGGCGGAGGTCGGCCTCGACGACGTGCGCGGCCTCGTCTGGCAGACGCTCAAGACCTGCTACGACCCGGAGATCCCGGTCGACATCGTCGAGCTGGGGTTGATCTACGTCTGCGACGTGCTGCCGATGGACGACGAGCAGATGCGCGTCTCGATCAAGATGACGCTGACCGCGCCCGGCTGCGGCATGGGCGACGTCATCGCCAACGAGGTCTGCGACAAGCTGCTCGCGCTGCCGCGCGTCGGCGAGGTGAACGTCGACATGGTGTTCGACCCGCCGTGGGATCGGTCGAGAATGTCCGAGGCCGCGATGCTCACGCTCGGACTCTGAAATGAAACAGGCAGTCTGCTCCACCGTTTCGTTCGGGCTGAGCTTGCCCTCCCTTCGACAAGCTCAGGGCGATCGGGAATACAGGCTCAGGATGATCGGGATACCAATCCCGTTCGGGCTGAGCTTGTCGAAGCCCTGTTGGCGTGCTGCCGACGCTGCCCCTTCGACACGGGGCCTTCGACAAGCTCAGTCCCCTGCTCAGGGCGAACGGCGGTTTCATGGGTCACGGGTGGCGCTCGGCGCCATGGAAAACTGAGATGCGACTGGCCGACTACACCGACTACACGCTGCGCGTGCTGATGAGCTGCGCCGCCGACCGCAGCCGCCTGGTCACGATCGCCGAGCTGGCCGACCGGCTCGCGCTGTCGAAGAACCACCTGATGAAGATCGTCAACGATCTCGCGCGCCAGGGCCTGCTCGAAACGACGCGCGGCCGCGGCGGCGGCCTGCGGCTGCTGAAGGAGCCGGGCCAGATCCGTATCGGCGACGTGGTGCGCGGCGCCGAGACCGACTTCCGCCTCGTCGAGTGTTTCGACGGGCGCGTCAACACCTGCGCGATGTCGCCGAGCTGCCGCCTGAAGAAGGTGCTCGACTCGGCGCTGCGGGCGTATTTCCGCGAACTCGACGGCGCGACGCTGGCCGACATCACCGCGGCCGCGCCCGATGCCGAGCCGGCGATCGGCGCTTCGGCGACCATGCTGTTGCCGGCACGCCGCCGCGTGCCCATGAAAAGCGGCGCCGGGAGGTCGCCGCGTGGGGGATGATGCGGCCCTCGCCGCACCACGCTCCGCAGCGCATGTCCCTCATCGTCTTCTCCCACGCCAACAGCTTCCCGGCCGCGACCTATGGCGTGCTGTTCAAGCACCTGCGCTCTCGCGGCTTCGCGGTGCGTGCGGTCGACAAGTTCGGCCACGACCCGCAGTACCCCGTCACCGACAACTGGCGCCACCTGGTGCAGCAGCTGCACGACCTCGCCCAGCGCGAGGTGCAGGCCCATGGCGAGCCGGCGTTTCTCGTCGGCCATTCGCTTGGCGGCTTCCTGAGCCTGATGTGCGCGGCGCGCCACCCCGAGCTCGCACGCGGCGTGCTGCTGATCGATGCGCCGCTGCTCGGCGGCTGGAAGGCCACGGCGCTGGGCGCGATGAAGCGCACGCAGCTGGTGGGCTCGGTCTCGCCCGGCCGTGTCAGCCGCAGGCGCAAGAACCGCTGGCCGTCGCGCGAGGCCGCGTTGGAGCACTTCCGCCACAAGAAGGCGTTCGCGCACTGGGACCCGCGTGTGCTGGACGACTACATCGGCCACTGCACGCACGATGAAGACGGCGAGCGCGTGCTGAGTTTCGATCGCGACATCGAAACGGCGATCTACAACACGCTGCCCGACAACCTCGACCGCCTGCTGCGCCGGCACCCGCTCAAATGCCCGGTCGCCTTCATCGGCGCGCGCCAGTCGGACGAGATGAAGCAGGTGGGCATGGCGATGACTGCGCAGGTGACCAAGGGGCGGGTCATCATGCTCGACGGCAGCCACCTGTTCCCGATGGAGAAGCCGCTCGCCACCGCGGCCGCGGTCGAGGCCGCCTTGCGCGGCTACGACTTCGAGCCGCCGCGCTGAGCGGGACGAGTCACCCGTCGCCGAACCGCGGCGCACGAGCCTCGTCATCCCGGCGGAAGCCGGGATCCATCGCAACGGCCTGCGGCCGTGGACCCCGGCGTTCGCCGGGGTGACGAGGGTGAAGGCGGCGGCGCCGCCGCACCGCTGACCGCTTCCGCAAGCGGACCTTCCACGGCGCCTTGCGAAGTGAAAGCCGAGTGATCGGTTCACCCAGTGGCACGACGGACGATCGGAGCCCGTCGGCGCATCACCGGGTTTCTACTCGGTTCTCCTCTGGTCGATGAAGCGGGGGAGCCGGCTCCCCGCCTCACCGGCCGCGCGCACGGCACAAGGGTTGCGTAGTCACCGCCACAGGCCCACCGCTTCAACCACCCGGGCCGCGTGGAGACAAGCCATGAAGCACTCCCTCCGCGTCGCCGCGGCGGCGCTGCTGTGCAGCGCGACCGCTGCCGCGTCGGCCCACACCGGGCACGGCACCGACAGCCTGTTCGCCGGCCTTTTGCATCCCCTGGCACCCGACCATCTGGTCGCCGCCGTAGCGATCGGCGTGTGGTCCGCGGCCGCCTTGCCGGCGGGACGCCGCGTGATCGGCCCCTTGCTGTTCCTCGCCAGCCTGCTCGCAGGCGCGCTGGCCGGCACGGTGCTCACCTCGGCGCCGCTGCTCGAGTTCGGCCTTGCCGCCAGCGTCGCGCTGCTCGGCGCGATGCTGATCGCGCCGCGTGCCCTGCCGCTGGCGCTCGGGCTGTTCGTCGTCGCCGCCGCGTCGGCGCTGCACGGCGTGGCCCATGGCGCCGAGTGGACGGTCGGTTCGTTCGCCGCCTACGCGGCGGGTTTCGTCACCAGCACGGCGCTGCTGCAGGCCGCCGGCCTGGCCGCGGGCCGCTGGATGCTGCTCGCGCGGCAATGGGTGTGGCGCGCCGTCGGCGCCGCCGGCACCGTGGCCGGTGTCGTGATGCTGGCGCCGGCCTGACCGGTGTGTGGACCCGAGGAGAACCGCGATGAGCGACACCTGCTTCGATGACCTTCATGCCAGCGCCACCGCAGTCGCGTCGCGCCTGGGCATCAACCGGCGCGAGTTCACGCAGTTCTGCGCCACCACCGCGACGACGCTGGGGCTGGCCGCCGGCTCCGACCTCGCGATCGCGCAGGCGGTCGAGAAGGCCCAGCGGCCCTCGGTGATCTGGTTGCATTACCAGGAGTGCACCGGCTGCACCGAGTCGCTGCTGCGCGCCGAGCACCCGACGCTCGAGAAGCTGATCCTCGACACGATCTCGCTCGACTACCACGAGACGCTGATGGCCGCGGCCGGCCATCAGGCCGAGGCGGCGCGCCAGGCGGCGATGAAGGCGCACAAGGGCAAGTACGTGCTGGTGGTCGAGGGCGCGATCCCGACCAAGGACAACGGCATCTACTGCAAGGTCGGCGGGCGCACCGCGGTCGACCTCGTGAAGGAGGCCGCCGCCGACGCCGCCGCCGTGATCGCGATCGGCTCCTGCGCGTCGTGGGGCGGCATGCCGTCGACCGGACCGAACCCGAGCGGTTCGTCGGGCGTGGCCCAGGTGCTCGGCAAGCCGGTGGTGACCATCCCCGGCTGCCCGCCCAACCCCTACAACTTCCTCGCCAGCGTCGTGCACCTGCTGGCCTTCGGCAAGCTGCCCGCCGTCGACGGGCTCGGCCGGCCGCTGTTCGCCTACGGCCGCATCATCCACGAACACTGCGAACGCCGCGCGCACTTCGACGCCGGCCGCTTCGCGCTGGAGTTCGGCGACGAAGGGCATCGCCAGGGCTACTGCCTCTACAAGCTCGGCTGCAAGGGGCCGGAGACCTTTGCCAACTGCTCGACCATCGGCTTCGGCGACGCCGGCGAATCGAACTGGCCGGTGGGCTGCGGCCACCCCTGCATCGGCTGCACCGAACAGGGCGTGGGCTTCGCCAAGCCGATCCACATGGTGGCGCAGCTGCGCAGCGTGGCGCCGGCGGCCTCGACGCCGGCCATCGTCGAGCGGCAAGGCGAGACCAGCTTCGCCGCCGCCGCTGCGCTGGTGGCCATCGCGGGCGCCGCCGCCGGCGGCACGGCGATGCTGTCGAAGAACATCGGCAAGCCGGACGATTCGGCGAACGCGCCGCGGGACGAGTGACCATGGACCGGCGCAGCTTCCTCAGATCCGCCGGCACGGCCGCGGCCGTGGCGGCCGGCGCCGCCGCGGGCCCCGCCTGCGCGCGCGAGAACAAGACCCTGCCGCCCGACGCCGTCGGCCTGCTGTTCGACTCCACGCTGTGCGTGGGCTGCAAGGCCTGCGTCGCGGCCTGCAAGGACGCCAACGGCATGCCGCCCGAACCCGGCGCCGGCACCGACGGCGCGCTGTGGGACAGCCCGCTCGACATCTCGGGCCGCACGCTCAACGTCATCAAGGTCTATCGCCACGGCAACGCGCAGCAGAAGGACCGCGCGGAGAACGGCTTCGCCTTCGTGAAGAAGTCGTGCCTGCACTGCGTCGACCCGTCGTGCGTGTCGGCCTGCCCGGTCTCGGCGATGATCAAGGACGCGAAGACCGGCGTGGTCAGCTACGACAAGGACGCCTGCATCGGCTGCCGTTACTGCGTGGCCGCCTGCCCCTTCGGCGTGCCGCGTTTCACCTACGACACGCCGTTCCCGCAGATCAGCAAGTGCCAGCTCTGCCAGCACCGCTGGGCCGACGGAAAGTACGCCGCCTGCGCCGAGGTCTGCCCGACCGGCGCCACGCTGTACGGCACGGTGGCCGAGCTCAAGCAGGAGATCGCCCGCCGCCGCGCGCTCGAACCAGGCACCCCGACCGACTACCCGCGCGGCCGCGTCGGCGGCCCCGATGCGAGCGCCCCCGGCGTGGCCGCCAGCTACGTCGACCATGTCTACGGCGAGAAGGAGCTCGGCGGCACGCAGCTGATGATGCTGTCGGGCGTGCCGTTCGACAAGCTCGGTTATCCGACGCTGCCCGAGCGCTCCTATGCCGCCGATTCGGAGACGGTGCAGGCCACGCTGTATGGCGGGATGGTCCTGCCGTTCGCCTTTCTGGGCGGCCTCACCTGGCTCGCCCGGCGCAACGTGAAGAACGACGAGCACGCGGACGAAGGAGACCACGATGGCGAATAGGTCCTCTGCACTGCGCCGCCTGCCGGACGTCGAGTCGTTCGAGGCGCCGCCGCGGCGGCCGGGGTCGCTGCCGCACGGGCCGCGCGCGATCGGCGGTCCGCTGGTCACGCCGTTCACGGTGATGCTCGCCGCGCTGTCGCTGGCCGCCGCGGTGATCCTCGGCATCCGCATGTTCTACGGCCTGGGCGCCGTCACGAACATCAATGACGGCTACCCCTGGGGCGTGTGGATCGTGTACGACGTGTTCGTCGGCACCGCGTTCGCCTGCGGCGGCTACGCGATGGCGCTGCTGGTCTACGTCTTCAACAAGGGCGAGTACCACCCGCTGGTGCGCCCCGCGCTGCTCGCGAGCCTGTTCGGCTACACGCTCGCCAGCGTGTCGATCCTGTTCGACCTCGGGCGCTGGTGGAACTTCTGGCACGTGTTCTTCCCCGCCTACGCGCAGCCGGCCTCGGTGATGTTCGAGGTGGCGCTGTGCGTGACCGCCTACGTGCTGGTGATGTGGATCGAGTTCGCGCCGGCGATGATGGACCGCTGGCCCGGGCTGAAACAGAAGCTGTCGAAGCTGCTGTTCTTCTTCATCGCGCTCGGCGTGCTGCTGCCGACGATGCACCAGTCGTCGCTCGGTTCCCTGCTGCTGGTGTTCGGCTACCAGGTGCACCCGCTGTGGCAGTCGGGCGTGCTGCTGCCGCTGATCTACCTGATGACCTCGATCATGCTCGGCTTCTCGGCCGTGATCTTCGAGGCCACGCTGTCGTCGGTAGGCTTCAAGCGGCGGCTCGAAACGCCGCTGCTCGGCAAGCTGTGCGACGTGCTGTGGGGCATGCTGCTCGTGTTCATCGCGCTGCGCGTGGCCGAACTCGCATGGCGCGGCGCGTTGCCCAGCGCATTCGTTCTGGACACGCAGGCGGTCTGGTTCTGGATCGAGAGCGTGCTTTTCGTCGTGCCGGCGCTGCTGCTCGCGACTCCGGCCTCGCGCCGCCATCCGGGCCGGCTGTTCGCCGGCGCCGTGATGCTGATGCTCGCCGGCATGCTGCAGCGGGTGAACGGTTTCCTGATCGGCTACATGACCGGCGAGGGCTGGAGCTACTTCCCCTCGTTCCCCGAGCTGCTCGTGACGATCGGGCTGATCGCCTTCGAGATCCTCGCCTACATCGTCATCGTCAGACGATTCCCGGTGCTGCCGGCCGAGCCGGCACCCGCGCACTGAACGACCTGGAGACAGCCATGGCACGCCGCATCACCATCGACCCGATCACGCGCATCGAAGGCCACCTGCGCATCGACTGCGACGTCGAAGGCGGCCGCGTCGGCAAGGCCTGGTCCTCGGGCCAGATGTGGCGCGGCGTCGAGCTGATCCTGCTCGGCCGCGACCCGCGCGACGCCTGGGCCATCACCCAGCGCATCTGCGGCGTGTGCACCACCGTGCACGCGATCGCCTCGGTGCGCGCGGTGGAGAACGCGCTGCAGATGGAGGTGCCCGTCAACGCGCAGTACATCCGCAACCTGATCATCCTCGCGCATGCGGTGCACGACCACATCGTGCACTTCTATCACCTGTCGGCGCTCGACTGGGTCGACGTGACCTCTGCGCTGAAGGCCGACCCCGACGCGACGTCGGCGCTCGGCGAGAGCCTGTCCAGCTGGCACCGCAACGGCAAGATGGAGATGCGCGCGGTCAAGGAGCGGCTCGCCGGTTTCGTCGGGGGCGGTCAGCTGGGCATCTTCACCAACGGCTACTGGGGCCACCCGGCGATGAAGCTGCCGCCGGAGGTCAACCTGCTGGCGGTGGCGCACTACCTGCAGGCGCTGGAGATCCAGCGCAAGGCGAACAAGATCGTCTCCATCCTCGGATCGAAGACGCCGCACATCCAGAACCTGGCCGTGGGCGGCGTGTCGAACGCGCTTTCGACCGACAGCCCGTCGGTGCTCGGCGTCGAGCGGCTGATGGCGATCAAGGGCTGGATCGACGAGCTGGCGGACTTCGTCAAGAACGTCTACCTCGTCGACGTGGCGGCGGTCGGCGCCTTCTACGCCGACTGGACGCAGTACGGCGCGGGCGTGACCAACTACCT
Source organism: Piscinibacter sp. (assembly GCA_036401155.1). Taxonomy (GTDB): domain Bacteria; phylum Pseudomonadota; class Gammaproteobacteria; order Burkholderiales; family Burkholderiaceae_C; genus Albitalea. The sequence continues at coordinate 10,198 of DASWVR010000175.1, forward strand.
GAGCGTGCCCGACATCCCGCTCGACAGCAAGGGCACGAAGTTCGCGCTGCCCGGCGGCTACATCGCCAACAAGGACCTGGCAAGCTACAAGCCGATCACGACCTTCAACGACGCGTTCTGGGCCAAGGGCGTCGAAGAAAGCGCCAAGCACGCCTGGTACGAAGGCTCGCAGCCGCTGCACCCGTACCAGGGCGAGACCAAGCCGCAGTACAGCGACTTCAAGGACGACGGCAAGTACTCGTGGCTCAAGTCGCCGACCTTCTACGGCAAGCCGGCGCAGGTCGGGCCGCTGGCGCGCGTGCTGTGCATGCTGGCCGCCGGCCACGAACCGACGAAGAAGTACGCGACGGCCGCGCTCGACCTCGTGTCGGCCATCGCCAAGACCAAGGTCGGGCTCGAGGCGATGCACTCGACCATCGGCCGCCATGCGGCGCGCGCGGTGTCGTGCGCGGTGCAGGTCGACATGCTGGCCGACCAGTGGACGATGCTCGTCGACAACATCGGCAAGGGCGACGTGGCGACCTTCAACAAACCGGTGTTCCCCAAGGGCGAGGTGGCCGGCGTGGGCTACCACGAGGCCCCGCGCGGCGCGTTGTCGCACTGGGTCGTCATCGACAACGGCAAGATCAAGAACTACCAGTGCGTGGTGCCGTCGACCTGGAACGCCTGTCCGCGCAACGACAAGGACGAGCCCGGACCCTACGAGGCCTCGCTGGTCGACAACCCGGTGGCCGACGCCGAACTGCCGCTGGAGGTGTTGCGCACCATCCATTCGTTCGACCCCTGCATCGCCTGCGCGATTCACCTGACCGACACCGAGAACGGCAATGCAGTCGCCGTGCAAGCGCTCTGACGCCGCGCCGGCCGAACGCACGTCCCGGCGGGTCGTGATCCTCGGCATCGGCAACACCATCCTGAGCGACGAAGGGGTCGGCGTGCACGCCGCGGCGGCGCTGCGCGAGCGCTATGCACTGCCCGCGGGCGTGCAGGTCATCGACGGCGGCACGGCCGGCATGGAGCTGCTCGACGACCTGGCGGACGTGGATGTGCTGCTGGTGCTCGACGCCGTCAAGGCGCGGCGCGCGGCCGGCACGGTGCTGTGCCTGAGCGGCGCGGAGGTGCCAGTGTTCTTTCGCAGCAAGCTGTCGCCGCACCAGGTGAGCATCTGCGACGTGCTGGCCAGCCTCGAATTCGCCGGCCAGGCGCCGCGCGACCTGGTGCTCGTCGGCATCGAGCCGGAGTCGCTGGAACTCGGGCTGGAGATGACGCCGACGGTCGCGAACCGGGTGCCCGAGATGGTGAAGACCGCGGTGGCGGAGCTGGCCGCACGCGGGGTTCGGCTCGAGCCGCGCGAGGTGGTGCCGGCCGAGCCGATTCGGGCGGCGTGATGAAGCCGTTCAAGCTCTACCGCCCCGCACACGTCATCCCGGCGAACGCCGGGATCCATGGATGGCAGCCACACGTGGATCCCGGCGTTCGCCGGGATGACGTCCCGCGGTCGAGCGCAACGCTTCATTCGTCGCGGGTGGCGCGCAGCGCAATGGCTCACTGACATGTGCCTCGCCGTGCCCTCGCGCATCGTCCGCCTCGACGGCCTGACGGCCACCGTGGAGACGGGTGGCGTGCAGCGTGACGTGAGCCTGATGCTGCTCGACGAACCCCTGGCGGTGGGCGACTACCTGCTGGTGCAGAACGGGCGCTTCGCCTACGAGCGCATCGACGCCGAACACGCCCGCGACACGCTTGCGCTGATCGATTCGCTGGTCGCCGGCAGCGACGGCGCCGACCTGCGGGCCTGGTGATGGCCGCATGCATCCATCTCGACGACCCGGCGCCCGCGCTGGAGGCGGCCTTCCGGCGCATCCAGGCCGAACGCATGGCCGGCGTGCCGCTGCTGCACGCGGCGCTGCAGGTGCAGGCGGTCGGCTTCGCGCGCTGGCAGGGCCAGTGGCTGGGGGCCCTGGTGACGCCCTGGTTCCTCAACCTCGTGCTGGTGCCTGGCGAGGCCACGGGCTGGCGCAGCGCCGCCGAAGGCCAGCGGGTGTTCCATCGCTTCGCTGCCGGCGACTTCGCGTTTCTCGGCAACGACGAACCCGAACTCGGCGAGTTCCAGACCTGCTCGCTGTGTTCGCCGATGCATGGCTTTCCCGACCAGACGACCGCCTGCACCACCGGCCGCATGGCCTTGCGCATGCTGCACGTGAAGCAGCCGGCGGCGACGCTGATGAGCGCCCGCGGCTGCGAGCGCGACGTGGCGCCGGCGCCGAGCCGGCGCAGCCTGTTGTTCGGCCGCGCGGGCTGACGGCCAACTCGTCCGATCAAGCGCAGAACTCCCAGGCTCAGGATGATCGGAGCAACAAACCCGTTCGGGCTGAGCTTGTCGAAGCCCTGGTGCCATGTCAGCCAGCCCTTCGACAAGCTCAGGGCGAACGGGCTCAATGAAGGCCCGTTCACACCCCCATGCGTACCCCACTGACCCGGGCAAGGCCCTGGACCGTGGCACGCCAAGGGCGCGGGCGGAGGAAGCTCAGCGCTTGGCGAGCAACGCGCGTGCTGCGCGCGAGGCCGGCGAGCGGCCCAGCACGTCGGAGATGAACTGCCCCGCATCGACCAGCCGCTCGATGTCGATGCCCGTCTCGATGCCCAGGCCGTCGAGCAGATACACCACGTCTTCGCTCGCCACGTTGCCGGTCGCGCCCTTGGCATACGGGCAGCCGCCGAGGCCGGCGATGCTCGCATCGAAGGTCGAGATGCCCATCTCGAGGCAGGCGTAGATGTTGGCGAGCGCCTGGCCGTAGGTGTCGTGGAAATGCCCGCTCACCTCCGCCAGCGGATAGTGTTTCAGCGCGCGCTCCATCGCTGCCTGCACGCGCCGGGGCGTGCCGACGCCGATGGTGTCGGCCACGCCGCAGTGGTCCACGCCGATGCCCTTCATCAGCACGACCACCCGCTCCACCTCGTCGGGGCTGACCTCGCCCTGGTAGGGGCAGCCGAGCGAACACGAGATCGCCGAGCGCACCTTGATGCCGTGCTCGTGCGCGGCGGCCACCACCGGCCGGAAGCGCTCGATGCTCTCTTCGACGCCGCAGTTGATGTTGCGCTGGCTGAAGGCCTCGCTCGCGGCGCCGAACACCACCACCTCGTGCGGCCATTGATCGCGCGGCGCGGACAGCGCCGCTTCCAGGCCCTTCATGTTCGGCGTCAGCACCGAGTAGCGCACGCCCGCTTCGCGGCGGATGCCCGCCATCACTTGCGCGTTGTCGGCCATCTGCGGCACCCACTTGGGGCTGACGAAGCTCGTGACCTCGATCTCGCGCAGGCCGGCGGCCTGCAGGCGGTGCACGAGTTCGATCTTGTGCGCGGCGGCAACCGTCTGCTTTTCGTTCTGCAGACCGTCGCGCGGTCCGACGTCGACCAACTTCACCTGGCGAGGAAACATGACAAAAGTCTCACTTTGTGGGAGCAGCTTGTGACAGCCATCGTAACTAGGGGTGGTGCGCGGGAAGCCCGGGCACCAACATACCGCAAGTCGCCGAGGAAAGAGTCTTGAACACCAATACCCGCTTGCGCATCGCCACGCGCATCCATTTCGCATTGATGCGCCACCTCGGCGAGGGCATCGACGTCGGCGTGATGCTCAAGCAGCCCGCCGAAGCGCGTGAGGTGCTGTGGGTCTGCGAAGCCTCGGGCGACGCCGAGCTGATGGCGCTGGCGCACCAGTACCACCGCGCCGTCGCGCTGGAGGGCGACGGCGTCAAGGCCGGCGGCCATGCGCAGCAAGAGACGCCGTGGTCGCGCGACACCTCCGGCTTCGGCCTGTCGCAGCCACCGGTGCTGCCGCTGAGCGCGGCCGTCGCGGCCGTACCGGTGCTCGGCCGTGAGGCGCCGGCGGCCTCAGGCGCAGCCCGCTGGCTCAAGCCCGCCACCTGGTTGCGCCGCGGTCAATCGCCGCACCGCTGAGCCTCGGCTCGGAGGCTGAGCGTTCCCATCCACGCCAGTTCGGGCCGAGGTATCGAAGGCCGAACCCGTTCGCCCTGAGGTATCGAAGGGCCGGTGGCTGAGCGGCTCGAAGCCTGGACCGGTGTGTGGGCACTTCGACAGGCTCACTGCGAACGGGCATCTGATGCCCTCAGCCGGCAGCCAGTCGCAGCAGTTCGCCGCCTTCGCCGACCTGGTCGCCCACCGCGTAGAGCAGTTCCTCCACCGTGCCGTCGCGCGGCGCGGTGATGGTGTGCTCCATCTTCATCGCCTCCATCACCGCCAAAGGCTGGCCGAGCTTGACGGCGTCGCCCGCCTTGGCAAGGAAGGCGATCACCTTGCCGGGCATCGGTGCGGTGAGCCGCCCACCTTCGGCCGCGCCTTCGCCGGCATGGGCGATCGGGTCGATCTCCTGCACATGCGCGGAACCGTCGGCAGCGAAGACGCTGAAGCGTTCGCCGACGGCATAGGCGGTCAGCACGTGGCGCTGGCCGGCCAGCGTCACGGCGTGCACGCCGGCGCCGCGCGCCGACAGCGCCAGCGGCCAGCGGCGTTCGCCGATCGCGAGCACCATCGCGCCGCCGTGGCTGCGTTCGAGGCGGGCGACGTGGTGTGTGCCCTGCACCTCGAGGTCGAAGTGGCGCCGTGCCGCGCCATGCAGCCGCCAGCCGTCGCGCCGCGACCAGGGGTCGGGAGTCTCGTGCGCCTGCTCGGCGGCGAGGATGTGCGCGACGACCCCCGCGGCGGCAAGCTCGATCGGCAGCGGGGGCGCGTTGAACAGCACGGCGCGCTCGCGCTCGATCAGCGCGGTGTCGAGGTCCGCCTGCGCGAAGGAACGGCTTTGCACCACGCGGCGCAGGAAGGCGACGTTGGTGTGCACGCCGACGATGTGCGTCTGCGCGAGCGCCGCGTCGAGCCGCGCCAGCGCCTGCTCTCGGTCGACGCCCCAGACGATCAGCTTGGCGATCATCGAATCGTAGTAGGGCGAGATCGGGTCGCCTTCGCGCACGCCGCCATCCACCCGGACCTCGGGCGCCATGGCAACCGACGAGACGCTCCCCTCCGCCCCGGGGAGAGGGGCCGGGGGTGAGGGCCGCGCACCACCCCACTCGAAGTTCAGCGCCTGCGGCATCCGGTACACGTCGAGCCGGCCGGTGGCGGGCAGGAAGTTGGCGTCCGGGTTCTCGGCGCAGATGCGCGCCTCGATCGCATGGCCATGGATGCGCAGCTGCGCCTGGGTCAGCGGCAGCGGCTGGCCGGCGGCCACGCGCAGCTGCCACTCGACGAGGTCGAGCCCGGTAATCGCCTCGGTGACCGGGTGCTCGACCTGCAGCCGCGTGTTCATCTCCATGAAATAGAAGCGCAGGTCCCCGTTGTCAGCCGGCTCGGCGATGAACTCGACCGTGCCGGCGCCGACATAACCGACCGCCTTCGCCGCGGCCACCGCGGCCGCGCCCATCTCGCGCCGGCGCGCCTCGCTCATGCCGGGCGCGGGCGCCTCTTCGAGCACCTTCTGGTGGCGGCGCTGCACCGAGCAGTCGCGCTCGAAGAGATACACCACGTTGCCCTGCGTGTCGCCGAAGACCTGGATCTCGATGTGGCGCGGCCGCGTGACGTAACGCTCTACCAGCACCGCGTCGTCGCCGAAGCTGTTGATCGCCTCGCGTTTGCACGAGGCCAGCGCCGCGTCGAACTCGGCGGCGGAGTTCACGGCCCGCATGCCCTTGCCGCCGCCGCCGGCGCTCGCCTTGATCAGCACCGGGTAGCCGATGCGGTCGGCTTCGCGCCTGAGCAGCGCCGGGTCCTGGTCGGCGCCGTGGTAGCCGGGCACGAGCGGCACGCCGGCCTTTTCCATCAGCTGCTTGGATTCGGACTTGAGACCCATCGCTTTGATCGCCGAGGCGGGCGGGCCGATGAAGACCAGGCCCGCGTCGGCGCAGGCCTGCGCGAAGTCTTCGTTCTCGCTCAGGAAACCGTAGCCGGGGTGGATGGCCTGCGCGCCGGTGGCGCGTGCCGCCTCGATGATGCGCTCGCCGCGCAGGTAGCTCTCCTTGGGCGAGGAAGGACCGATGTGCACGGCTTCGTCGCAGGCCAGCACATGCTCGGCGTGGGTGTCGGCGTCGGAATAGACCGCCACGGTGCGGATGCCGAGCTTGCGTGCGGTCGCCGCGACGCGGCAGGCGATCTCACCGCGGTTGGCGATCAGGATCTTCTTAAACATGGCGTTGCTCCGCGGTGAAATCGCCTGCGCACGCTTCGCGCGCCATGCGATGTGGCTTCGCCGCTGCGCCGCTTCGCGGCTGGTCCCCGCGGTTGGCGATCAGGATCTTCTTGAACATGTCGTCTCCACTCAGCGCAGCCTCTCGGCCACGGCCTCGTTGCCGCCCTGCCCTGTCAGGCGGCGGATCAGGAACTTGAGGAACTTCGCGAACCACCAGGTCAGCGTCACCATCACGACCAGCGCGACGGCGAGCACGACCCAGAACACTTCCGGGTGGACCCACGACAGCCACAGCGTCACCGGCACCACGCCGTCGCCGAGCAGCGACATCGCGACGTTCGAGAACGGCTCCGGCGAGGTGTTGACAGCGGCGCGCGTGGTCGCCTTCGAGACGTGGCTGGTCGCGGCCAGCGTGCCACCCAGCATCGCCGCCACCATGGCCCAGGTGGCCTGGTCGGCGCCGAACACGCCGGCGGCGAGCGCAGCGCCGGCGGGAATGCGCACGAGCGTGTGCACGAGGTCCCACAGCGTGTCGACGCCCGGGATCTTGTCGGCGAAGAACTCGATGAAGAGCATCAGGCCGCTCGCGGCCAGCATGGCCGGGTGCTGCAGCAGCGTCAGGCCCGAAGGCAGGTCGACCCAGCCCATGAAGCCCGCCATGCCGGTGAGGAACAGCACCGCGTACAAGCGCAGGCCGCTGGCCCAGCCGAGGGCCGCGGCGATGGCGATCAGTTGCGGCGTGTCGAGGTTCATCGCGAGGCAAGGCCCGTCATGCGGGCTGAGGAGTCGACGTGATCACGGGCTGTGCATGGGGCCTTCGACAGGCTCAGGCCGAACGGGAGCGGGCACTCGCGGCGAGGGCTTCGATGCCTCGACACGACCCTTCGATACCTCAGGGTGATCGGGTCCGGGCTTAGATACCTCAGCCCGAACGGTGGGGAGCGGCCGATCCGCATCCCGTGCGGCTCACCCGCGGTCCGTTCGGGCTGAGGTATCGAAGCCCTCTTCGAACACCACCCACCCTCCGTTCGCACTGAGCTTGTCGAAGTGCCCGCCCGAGACCAGCGCGACTCCACCAAGCTCAGCCCGAATCGGTGATGGCATGTGAACTGCCGCAAGCAGCGACGCATGACGCAGCGGCCTCTCATTCGCCCAGCCAAGACGGCCTGCGCTTGTTGAGGAAGGCCTGCACCCCTTCCTTGCCTTCGGCGCTGGCGCGGATGTCCGCAATCCGCCGCGCCGTGTCGTCGCGCAGCGCCGCGTCGATGGGCCGGCCGGCCACGTCCTGCACCAGCTTCTTGCAGGCGCGCACGGCCATCGGCCCGTTGGCGGCCACGGCCGCCACCACTTCATCGACCTTGGCGTCGAGCTCGTCGGCCGGACACACGGCATGCACCAAACCGAGCGCCTGCGCCTGCACGGCGCTGAACCGTTCCGCCGTCACGAAGTAGCGGCGCGACGCCTGCTCGCCGAGCGCGCGCACGACATACGGGCTGATCGTCGCGGGCAGCAGGCCGAGCCTGGCCTCGCTGAGGCAGAAGCCCGCCGCGTCGGTGGCGACGAGCACGTCGCACACCGACGCGAGCCCCACGCCGCCGGCATAACAGTCGCCGTGGATGCGGCCGATCACAGGCACCGGGCAGCTGTAGACGTCCCACAGCATGTCGGCCAGCGCCTGCGCATCGGTGCGGTTCTGCTCCCAGCTGTAGTCGGCCATCGACCGCATCCACGACAGGTCGGCGCCGGCGCAGAAGGCCTTGCCGTGGCCACCGAGCACGACGACGCGCAGCGCGTCGTCGTGCGCCAGCTCGCGAAAGACCTGTCCGAGTTCGGCGATCACCGTCTCGTTGAAGGCGTTGCGCACCTCCGGCCGGTTGAGGAAGACCGTCGCGACCTGCGGCGACGGGCGGCGCAGGTCGAGCATCGTGGGTGCGCTCATCGTGTCGCCTCCGCTTGCAGCATCCGCACCAGGTCGAGTTCCGGGCCATCGTGGCCCAGCGCGGTCAGGGCTGCGCTGATCTGCCCGCGGTGGTGGGTGCCGTGGTTGAAGACATGCCCGAGCGTGAGCGCGAGGGGCAGCGACTGCGCCACGCCCTGGGTCGTCGTGTAGTTCAACATGCCCTCGAAACGCAGCGGGTCCCACGAGGCGATCAGCGGCAGCCAGCGCTCGGCGCCGCCGACCAGGCGCTCGCGCACGCGCACCCGATCGGTCTCGACCTCTTCGTCGAGGGCCCGCCGGTTCGACACGCCTTCGGCAAAGCGCGGAAACCACAGGAGATGTTCGCCCACGATCAGGTGGTTCAAGGTGCCGTGCACGCTCTTGAAGAACAGCCCCACGTCGCGCCGGTACTCGTCTTCCGGCAGCGCATCGAGATGCTCGAACAGCTTGTGCGTCGCCCACACGTTGTAGCGCGCGAGCGTGGCGAAGTAGTCCTTCATCGCAGCTCCTTCACATGCGGAACACGCCGAACTTCACATCCGGGATCGGCGCGTTCAGGCTGGCCGAGATCGCCAGCGCCAGCACGCGCCGCGTGTCGGCGGGGTCGATGATGCCGTCGTCCCAGAGGCGCGCGCTGGCGAAGTACGGATGCCCCTGCCGCTCGTACTGCTCGAGGATGGGTTTGCGGAATGCGGCTTCCTCCTCCGCGCTCCAGCGCCCGCCCTTGGCCTCCAGCCCATCGCGCCGCACGGTCGCGAGCACGCTCGCCGCCTGCTCGCCGCCCATCACGCTGATGCGCGCGTTGGGCCACATCCACAGGAAACGCGGCGAGTAGGCGCGCCCGCACATGCCGTAGTTGCCGGCGCCGAAGCTGCCGCCGATGATCACGGTGAACTTGGGCACGTTGGCCGTGGACACCGCCGTCACCATCTTGGCGCCGTGCTTGGCGATGCCCTCGTTCTCGTAGCGCTTGCCGACCATGAAGCCGGTGACGTTCTGCAGGAAGATCAGCGGCACCTTGCGCTGGCAGCACAGCTCGATGAAGTGCGCGCCCTTCTGCGCCGACTCGGAGAACAGGATGCCGTTGTTGGCGACGATGCCCACCGGCATGCCCTCGATGTGCGCGAAGCCGGTGACCAGCGTCGTGCCGTAGCGCGCCTTGAACTCCTCGAACTCGGAGCCGTCGACGATGCGCGCGATGATCTCGCGCACGTCGTAGGGCTTGCGCGTGTCGGTCGGAATCACTCCGTGCAGCTCCTGCGCATCGAACAGCGGCGCGCGCGGCGCGATGCAGCGCAGCGGAATGTCCTTCTTCCAGTTCAGGTGCGCCACCGCCGTGCGCGCGATCGCGAGCGCATGCGTGTCGTTCTGCGCCAGGTGGTCGGCCACGCCCGACAGCCGGGTGTGCACGTCGCCGCCGCCCAGGTCCTCGGCGCTCACGACCTCGCCGATGGCGGCCTTCACCAGCGGCGGGCCGGCGAGGAAGATCGTGCCCTGGTCCTTCACGATGATCGACTCGTCGCTCATCGCCGGCATGTAGGCGCCGCCCGCCGTGCACGAGCCCATCACGACGGCGATCTGCGGGATGCCCAGGGCGCTCATTTGCGCCTGGTTGAAGAAGATGCGGCCGAAGTGGTCGCGGTCGGGGAACACCTCGTCCTGGTTCGGCAGGTTGGCGCCGCCCGAGTCGACGAGGTAGATGCAGGGCAGGCGGTTCTGCTGCGCGATCTCCTGCGCGCGCAGGTGCTTCTTCACCGTCATCGGGAAGTAGGTGCCGCCCTTCACGGTCGCGTCGTTGCACACCACCATGCAGTCCACCCCCGACACGCGGCCGATGCCGGCGATCAGCCCGGCACCCGGCGCGTCGCCGTTGTACATGCCGAACGCGGCCAGCGGGCCGACCTCGAGGAACGGCGTGTCGGGGTCGAGCAGCATCTCGACGCGCTCGCGCGGCAGCAGCTTGCCGCGCGCCACATGCTTGGCACGCGGGCCCTCGCCGCCGCCTTGCACGACCTTCGCGAGCTGGAGGTTGAGGTCGTCGACCAGCGCACGCATCGCCGCCGCATTGGCCTTGAAGTCTTCGGTGCGCGGATTGAGCTTCGACACAAGCACGGGCATGGAATGAGTCTCCTCGTGGTGCCCTCTTCCTGCGCAGCGGGGGGCGGGCCTGGGCTGCGCGCAGCATAGCCCTCGCCCGGTTCCCGCCCTCGGCGCAAGGTGGGCTGGGGCCGAGCTTAGGCGCCCGGCCGAGACAATGGCTGCCACTTGGGTTGCAATTCGCGCCATGTCGGACCACACTCGCGGCCATGCCAGCCCGCCCTGCATCGCCCTTCCGGCCCGAGCGCATCGCCGCCACGCCGATGGCGTTCGTTCGCGCCATCGTGCAGGGCTACGAGAAGTACGGCGTGGATCCGTCACAGGCGCTCAGGCAGGCACAAATCACGCCAGCGCAGCTGAAGAAGGCCGACGCCCGCATCACCGCCGCGCAGATGGAGACCATCTCCGCCTTCGCGATGCGCGAGCTCGACGACGAGGCGCTCGGCTGGTTCTCGCGCAAGCTGCCCTGGGGCAGCTATGGCATGCTGTGCCGCGCCTCCATCACCTCGCCCAACCTGGGCGTCGCGCTCAAGCGCTGGTGCCGCCACCACCGGCTGCTGACCGACGACATCGGGCTGCAGCTGGAGCGCCACGGCGACGAGGCGCGCCTGTGCATCGCCGAACACCGGCGCCTGGGCGCGCTGCGCGAGTTCTGCCTGGTGACGAGCCTGCGCTTCGTGCACGGCTTCGCCTGCTGGGCGATCGACTCGCGCATCGCGCTCGCACAGACTCAGTTCCCGTTCGCGGCGCCGCCGCACCAGGCGGTGTACCCGCTGCTGTTCCCGGGGCCGGTGTACTTCAACGCCGCGCAGGCGGGCTTCGCCTTCGACGCCCAGTACCTCGCGATGCCGCTGCGCCGCGACGAGCAGGCGCTGCAGGGGATGCTCCAGCGTGCGCTGCCGCTGACGGTGCTGCAGTACCGGCGCGACCGGCTGCTGGTGCAGCGCGTGCGCGAGCTGCTGCGCGAACGCAGCGCCGAACTCGGCAGCGCCGACGCGCTGGCGCGCGAACTCAACATCTCCACGCGCACCCTGCACCGCCAGCTGCGCGACGAAGGCGCCGCGTTGCAACCGCTGAAGGACGAGGTGCGACGCCAGCTGGCGATCGAGCTGCTGCGCCGCACGACACGCCCCGTCAAGCAGATCGCCTACGAGGTCGGCTTCGCCAACGAGAAGAGCTTCGCGCGGGCGTTTCGCGCGTGGACGGGAGCGTCGCCGAGCGAGCTGCGCGCGCCCAAACCCGGGTGAAGCGCAGGGCCGCCCCGGTTCGCGGCATCATCGCGCCATGAGCAGCAGAACCATTCCCGTCGGCCATGAGGATCTGGCCGCGATTGCGCGCGACGCGATGATCGAACGCGGCCTGCTGCCGGAGTTCTCCCCGGCGGTGCTCGCCGAGACCCGCACGCTCGGCGCGTCGCCCGCGCGGCGCGGCGCTTCCGGGGCGTCCACACGCGACCTGACGCACCTGCCGTGGTCGTCGATCGACAACGACGACTCGCTCGACCTCGACCAGCTGACGGTGGCCGAGCAACTCCCCGACGACGTGGTGCGTCTGCTCGTGGCGATCGCCGACGTCGACGGGCTGGTCAAGGCCGGCTCGGCCACCGACGCACACGCCGCCGCCAACACGACCTCGGTCTACACGGCGGCACGCGTCTTCCCGATGCTGCCGGAGCGCCTCTCGACCGACCTCACCTCGCTCAACGAGGAGCAGGAGCGCCTCGCGATGGTGATCGACATGACCATCGCCGGCGACGGCAACGTCGTCGAGTCCGACGTCTACGGCGCCTGGGTGCGCAGCCGCGCCAAGCTGACCTACAACGGGGTCGCCGCCTGGCTCGACGGGCTCGCGCCGCCGCCCGACAAGCTCGCCGCCGTGCCGGGGCTCGACGAGCAGCTGCGGCTGCAGGACCGCATCGCGCAGGCGCTGCTGCGCCAGCGCCGCCAGCGCGGGGCGCTGGGCCTCGCGACGCCGCAGGCGCGTCCGGTGTTCGACAACGGCGTGCTGATCGACCTGCAGCCCGACGAGAAGAACCGCGCCAAGGAGCTGATCGCCGACTTCATGATCGCCGCCAACGGCGCCACCGCGCGTTTCCTGGAGGCCAGGCGTTTCCCGTCGCTGCGCCGCATGCTGCACGCGCCGCGCCGCTGGGAGCGCATCGTGCAGCTCGCGGCGGGTCTCGGCGAGCGCCTACCCGACGAGGCGAGCGCGCCGGCACTCGAGGCCTTTCTCGCCAAGCAGCGCCAGGCCGACCCAGGCGGCTTCGGCGACACCTCGCTCGCCGTCGTCAAGCTGCTCGGTTCGGGCGAGTACATGGTGGCGCGCGCGGGCGAGTCCGGCGGCTCGCACTTCGGGCTCGCGGTCAGCGACTACACACATTCGACGGCGCCGAACCGGCGCTACCCCGATCTGGTGACGCAGCGGCTGGTGAAGGCGGCGCTGGCCGGCGAGGCCGCACCCTATGGCGAAGACGAACTGGCGGCGCTCGCGCGCCACTGCACGCTGCAGGAGGACAACGCCGCCAAGGTCGAGCGCCAGGTGCGCAAGGCGGCCGCCGCGGTGCTGCTTCGCCCGCGCATCGGCAGCCGCTTCCGGGCGATCATCACCGGCGTCTCCGACAAAGGCACCTGGGTGCGCATCACCACGCCCACCGCCGAAGGCCGCCTGGTGCAGGGCTTCGAGGGGCTCGACGTCGGCGACAAGCCCGAAGTCGAGCTCGTCGCGGTCGACGTGGCACGCGGCTTCATCGATTTCCGGCGCGTGCGCTGATGCCCATGGCTGCGGTCGGTTTTGCCGTCTTCGACACCGCCCTCGGCGCCTGCGCCGTCGCCTGGGGCGAACGCGGCATCGCCTCGATGCAGTTGCCCGAGGGCGAGCCCGCGAGCCTGCGCGAGCGCATGCGCCGGCGCCACCGCGGTGCTTTGGAGTCAACGCCCCCGCCGCAGGTGCAGCAGGCGATCGACGGCGTGGTGGCCCTGCTGGACGGCCAGGCCGTCGACCTGTCGGCGGTGCCGCTGGACATGGCGGCCGTGCCCGAATTCCACCGGCGCGTCTACGAGATCGCGCAGCGCATCCCGCCCGGCCGCACGCTCACCTACGGCGAGATCGCGGCGCAGCTCGGCGACCCCGGACTCGCGCGCGCGGTGGGCCAGGCGCTCGGCCGCAACCCGTTTGCGCCGGTGGTGCCCTGCCACCGCGTGCTCGCGGCCGGTGGCAAGCCGGGCGGCTTCTCGGCACGCGGCGGCGTCGCGACCAAGTTGCGCATGCTGGCGATCGAGAAAGCGCAGCTCACCGACGCGGCGACGCCGGGGCTGTTCGACGACCTGGGTTGAGGCATCGCGCCAGGCTCGCCCAGCACATCATTGCGTCACCGGTCATCCCGTCATCCCGTCATCCCGGCGAACGCCGGGATCCACCCGGACCAGCCAGGCGGCGCGCATGGATCCCGGCGTTCGCCAGGATGACGTGCTTGTGCAGGCTGCGGTGGGCGCGGACCGGGGTGGCGCAAGAAGCCGAGCCTCTCGTCAGCCGGCCTTCTTCTTCGCCGGCTTGGGCACCACCGTGCCGCCCGCCTCCTTCCAGGCGTTGAAGCCGCCGCCGATGTGCGCCACCCGCGCCAGGCCCATGTCCATCAGCGTGCGCGTTGCGAGCGCCGAGCGCCAGCCGGCCGCGCAGAACAGCACGTACTCCTTGTCGTGCGCGAACTCCTCGCGGTGGTAGGGCGACTCGGGGTCGACCCAGAACTCGAGCATGCCGCGCGGCGCGTGGATCGCGCCGGGGATCACGCCCTCGCGCTCGAGCTCGCGCACGTCGCGAACGTCGACGAACTGCACGCCCGGGTCGCCATGCAGCGTCTTCGCCTGGTCCGGCGTGTAGGTGGTGATGAGCTCCATCGCTTCATCGACCAGCGCCTTCGACGTCTTCTTCATCAGAATGGCCCTTTCTCCAGCCAGCGCTCGATCTGCGCGCGGCGATCGTTGCCCCAGAAGGGCTCCTTGTCGACGATGAAGAACGGCGCGCCGAACACGCCGGCGGCGATCGCCGCGTCATTGGCCGCCTTCAGCCTCGCCTTCCACACGGCGTCGTTCCACACCGCCTCGGCCTCGTCGGGGTCGATGCCGAACTCCGCCGCCAGTTCCTTCAGCCGAGCGGTATCGCTCAGGTCGACGCCGCGTGCGAAATACGCTCGCAGGCCATGCCGCCCCCAGCGGGTGGCGGTGGACGGCTCCTTGTCGTGCAGCCACCAGAACACGCGCGCCGCGTTCTGCGTGGGGATGGGAAACTTCGGCGGGTTCTTCAGCGGCACGCCTTCGAACCGCGCCGAGCGTTCGAAGTCGCGCAGTGCGTATTCGCGCTTGATCGGATAGTCCACCGGGCTCTTCAGCTCGGCCGCCTTGAAGGTGGCGCCGAGCAGGATCGCGTGCCACTGCACCGTGCGGCCATGCCGCGCCGCCAGCGCCTCGATCCACTCGGAGGCAATGTACGAATACGGCGAGGAGAAGTCGAAGTAGAACTCGATCGCGCTCGCTTGCATGATGCAGTCACCCTACTCCAAGACACCGTGAGCGACAAGGCCGGGTGCCCTGATGCGCCCCGCTCACTTGCGCCAGAACGCCGGCGTCAGCAACACCAGGAAGGACAGCATCTCCAGCCGCCCGAGCAGCATCGAGAGCGTGCAGACCCAGGTCTGGTAGTTCGTGAAGCTGGCGAAGTTGCCCGCCGGACCGACTTCGTTGAGGCCCGGGCCCATGTTGTTGACGCTTGCCACGACCGCGCCGAACGCCGTGTCGAACGGCATGTCCGACAGCAGCAGCGCCATCGTGCCGACCATGATGGTCGCGCCGTAGACCAGCATGAAGCCGAGGATGGCGAACAGGATCTCCGGCCCGACGGGTTTTTGGCCGAGTTGCACCGGATGCACCGCGCTCGGGTGCACGATGCGCGCCATCTCGCGCCGGGCGTGCTTGACCAGGATGATCACGCGGACCATCTTGATGCCCGCGCCGGTGGAGCCGGCGCTGGTGGCGATGCCCGACAGCAGCAGCATCCAGATCGGCGCGAACACCGGCCACAGCGTGTAGTCGGTGGTCGAATAGCCGGTGGTCGACGCGATCGACACGACGTTGAACAAGGACGTTCGCACGGCCTCCATCGGCTCGCGGTACGTTCCCTTGTGGAGCAGCAGCGCCGCGATGAAGAGGCTCGAGCCGATCATCAGCGCGAGCGTGGTGCGCAGTTCGGGGTCGTGCCACAGCGGCTCGATGCTGCGCTTGCGCATCGCCACGAAGTACAACGCGAAGTTGCAGCTCGCGAGCAGCATGAACGGGATGCAGATCCATTCGAGCAGCGGCGAGGCGAAGTAGCCGAAGCTCGCGTCGTGCGACGACAGCCCGCCCAGGCTGACGGTCGTGAACATGTGCATCCAGGCGTCGAGCGCGCTCATGCCGGCCAGCCAGTAAAGCGCCACGCACAGCAGCGAGACGGCGCTGTACACGGTCCACAGCCCCTTGGCCGTTTCGTTGATGCGCGGCGTGAGCTTGGTGTCCTTCATCGGTCCGCCTGCCTCGGCACGCAGCAGCTGGCTGCCGCCCACGCCCAGCAGCGGCAGGATCGCCACCGCCAGCACCAGGATGCCCATGCCGCCCATCCACTGCAGGAAGCAGCGCCACAGGTTGATCGAGCCGGGCAGCGAATCCAGCCCCGTCAGCACGGTGGCGCCGGTAGTGGTCAGGCCCGACATCGCCTCGAAGTACGCGTCGGTGAACGACATCGGCGTGGGCGTGTCGCGGAAATAGAGCATCAGCGGCAGGCTCGCGAACAGCGGCAAGCCGGTCCACGCGAACGACACCAGCAGCACGCCGTCGCGGCGCTGCAGCTCGCGGCGCTGGCGGCGCCCGGCCAGCCACATCGCGAGACCGGCGAAGAAGGTGAGCGCGATGGCGGGCGGGTAGGCCGCCGTCGCGGCATCGCCGATCGCCACCGACACGCCCAGCGGCACCAGCATCGTGGCGGAGAACACCATCACGATGGCGCCGAGCAGACCGAAGACGGGCAGCAGGTTGACCATGGGGGCGGATTGTCAGCGACCGCGCACTGACGCAGGAAGCGACGCGTGGCCCATCGCTAGAAGTACATCGCGCCGACCTGGAACAGCTTCTCCACGTCGCGCACCATGCGCTTGCGCGGCAGGAAGACGACGACATGGTCGTCGGCCTCGATGACGGTGTCGTGGTGCGGAATGATCACCCGCGCCTCGGTGCCCTCGCCGCGCACGATGGCCCCGATCTGCGCGCCGGCCGGCAGCGGCAGCTCCTCGATGCGCCGGCCCACCACCTTGGACGACTTGCGGTCGCCGCGCGCCACCGTCTCCAGCGCCTCGGCGTCGCCGCGGCGCAGGCTGTGCACCACTTCCACGTCGCCGCGCCGCACATGGGCCAGCAGTTCGCCGATCACCGTCTGCGAGGGC
>DASWVR010000176.1:0-9809 GCA_036401155.1 Piscinibacter sp.
CGTGCAGGACAGCGCCGGCGCCTTCGACAGCGTGCCCAACACGATCACGCTGAACGTCACGCCGGTGGCCGACGACGCCTCGATCACGGGCGACATCGCCGGTGCCGTCGTCGAAGCCGGCGGCGTGGCCAATGCCGTCGCTGGAACCCCCGCTGCGAACGGCACCCTCACCGTCAGCGACGTGGATGCGGGCGAGGATCACTTCCAGACGCCTGCCAGCCTGAACGGCACGTATGGCACGTTCACCTTCAACGAGACGACCGGCGCGTGGAGCTACACGCTCGACAACGACCGGGCCGCCACGCAGGCGCTGAACACCGGCTCCTCGGTCACCGACACGCTGAGCGTGACGAGCGCCGACGGCACCGCCTCGCAGACGATCACGATCGCCATCACCGGCAGCAACGACCATGCGCTCATCACCGGCGACACCACCGGCGCGGTGGTCGAAGCCGGAGGCGTGCTCAACGACGCGCTCAACACCCCGAGCGTCTCCGGCACGCTGATTGCACAAGACGCCGATGCCGGCCAGTCCGCGTTCCAGATGCCGTCGAATCTGGTCGGCACTTACGGCAGCTTCACCTTCGACGCCGGCACCGGCGCCTGGACCTATGTGCTCGACAACACGCTGACGGCCACGCAGGCGCTGCCCGCAGGCATGGTGGTGAGCGAAACGCTGAACGTCGCCAGCCTCGACGGCACCGCCGCGCAGACGATCACGGTCACGATCACCGGCAGCAACGACGCGCCGACCCTGGTCGCCGACAGCCGCCTTGCCGCGGAAGACAGTTTCGCCAGCGGCAACGTGCTCGCCAACGACAGCGACGTCGATGCGGGCTCGACCCTCAGCCTCACGCAATTCAGCATCGCGGGCATCGCCGGCAGCTTCGCGGCCGGCTCGACCGCGAGCATTGCCGGCGTCGGCACGCTGACGATGGTCGCCAACGGCAACTACGTCTTCGTGCCGGTGGCCGACTACACCGGCACCGTGCCCACGGTCACCTACACCGCCAGCGACGGCGCGCTGACCAGCACCGCCACGCTCGTCATCACCATCACCCCTGTCAACGACGCCCCGGTGCTGGACCTTGATTCCAACGACTCCAGCGCGGCGGGCGCCGACCACGTGGCGACATATGTCGAGAACGGGGCACCGATCTCGATCGCCGATGTCGACATTCGCATCACCGACCCCGACAACGCGGTGCTGCAGGGCGCGACGGTCACCCTCACCAACCTGCAGCCGGGCGACGTGCTTGCGGCAGGCAGCATGCCGGCAGGCATCACGGCGACGCAGAACAGCGCCAACAGCATCACCTTGAGCGGCAGCGCCCCGCTGGCGAGATACGAGGCCGCGATTCGCGCGATCACGTTCTCGAACACGTCGGAAAACCCCAGTACGACGCCGCGCACCCTCCAAGTCACCGTCAACGACGGCGCGCTGGGCAGCAACCTGGCCACCACGACCATCAACGTGCTCGCCGTGAACGATGCACCCATCGGCGTGGCCGACACCGGCAGCGTCGTCGAGGACGCGACGCTCACACGCACGGCGGCAGCCGGCGTGCTGAGCAACGACGCGGACCCCGACGGCGCCGACCCGCTGTCGGTGTCGGGCATCGCTTTCGGGGCAACCGTCGGCAGCGTGGGTGCGCCGATCGCCGGGCTCTACGGCACGCTGACCCTCCACGCGGACGGCGGCTACAGCTACAGCGCCAACACGGCCGGCGCGAACGCGCTGGCGGCCGGCCAGACCGGTGTCGACGTCTTCACGTACACGGTGCGCGACGCCGCGGGCGCCACCTCGACGGCCACGCTGACGCTCACCGTCACCGGCACCAACGATGCCCCGGTGGTCGGCTCGGCGAGCGCCCAGGTTTCCGAGGAGGGGCTCGCAGGCGCGAACGCGGACAGCAGCGGCAGCATCGACACCACGAATGCGCTCACCGCCACCGGCACCATCGCCCTGTCGGACGTCGACAGCACGACGCTGAACGTGACGCTGGCTGCGCCGTCGACCGCCTTGAGTTCGGGCGGCACCGCCGTCACATGGACCAGCAGCAACGGCGGCAAGACGCTCACCGGCAGCGCAGGCGCGCTCACGGTCATCACCGCCAGCATCGACGACGCGGGCAACTACAGCGTGACGCTCTCGGGGCCGATCGATCATGCAGACCCGGCCGTCGAAGACCTGAAGACCTTCGACATCACGGTCAACGTGTCCGACGGCGTCGCGAGTTCCAGCGGCACGCTGAAGGTGAACGTGGAGGACGACGGCCCCGTCATCGGCACGCCTTCGAACGCCATCCTCTTCAACGGCGCGGGCACGGTGGCTGAAGGCGCCATGCAGATCTCCTTCGGCGCCGACATGGGCAGCGCCGCCAAGGCCGTGTTCTCGGGCGCCAGCCTGGACAGCGCCGGCTTCATCACCGCCAATCGCGTCGACGCTTCGGGCAGCGTGGTCAGCAGCGGCCACCTCACCTACAACGGCAGCAAGCTGCAGTACGTTTCCGGCGCCGACGGTTCGCTGACCGCGGTCGACAGCAGCAACACGGCAGTCTTCACGGTGACAGGCAATCCAGCGAGCGGCCACTACACGGTCACGATGCTCAAGACGCTGGACCCGGTGCAAGTGACCACCGCGACCTTCGGCAGCGTCAGCGCCGGCAACAACGGCACGTACTCGTTCTCGGACGGCACCAACACCTTCGCCCTGGCGGCCACCGGCACCGCGGCAGACGGCACGTCATCCACCGTCAACACCAACAACAACGTGTTCGGCGTCGCCAACAACTTCATCGACTCCGGCGAGAGGCTCACCCTGGCCATCTCCGCCCACGGCTCGGGCAACGCCTCGCAAGTCACCGGCATGAGCCTCACCGCGCAGGGTCTGGGCAGTGGCGAGAGCCTGACCTGGAGTGCCTACAACTCGGCGAACGTGCTCGTCGGTTCGGGCACCGTCAACGGCAGCGGCAACGGCAGCACCAACGACGTCGCGATCAACCTCACCTCCGCCCACTTCAGCGGCGGCGCCTTCTCGTCGATCGTGTTCGGCGGCGGAGGCACGAACACGAACTACAAGCTGCAGCTGAACTCGATCATCGGCAACAGCGAGTCGCTGAGCCAGGTGACGAACATCGGCGTCAACGGCGTCGACGCCGACGGCGATGCGAGCGCGAGCCAGACCATCGGCCTCAAGTTCCACGCCAACACCACGATCACCGGCACCGCGGCGGCGGACGCCCTGGCGGGAGGCGCGGCGAACGACACTCTCAGCGGCGGCTCGGGCGCCGACATCCTGGTCGGCGGCGGCGGCAACGACATGCTCACCGGCGGCGCCGGCTCCGATGTCTTCATGTGGCACCTGGCGGACCGCGGCGGCAGCGGCAGCCCGGCGGTGGACACGATCACCGACTTCAACACGGCCACGGCCGCCGCCGGCGGCGACCAGCTCGACCTGCGCGACCTGCTGCAAGGCGAGACGTCGTCAGGCGGCGTGGGCAACCTCGGAAACTACTTGCACTTCATCGTGGCGGGAGGCAACACCACGATCCAGATCAGCTCGGCGGGCGGCTTCTCGGGCGGCTACGCCGCGTCCGCGGTCGACCAGAGCATCGTGCTGCAGAGCGTCGACCTGACCGCCGGCGGCCTGTTGAACACCGATGCGCAGATCATCCAGGATCTGCTGCAGAAGTCGAAACTGCTGGTCGACACGGGCGGCTGATCAGCGCCGCGGCGCGCCGGCCTGCCCCGTCACGCATACGCCGGCGCGAGCCCGCGCCGGAAGCTGCTGCTGAACGCGTCCACCGCGAACACCAGCACGAACATCGCGAGCAGCACCGTCGCGGCCTGCGCCTGCTGGAAGATCGACAGGTGGTAGTACAGCATCTGCCCGAGGCCGCCGGCGCCGACGAAGCCGAGCACCGCGGCCATGCGGATGTTCATCTCCCAGCGGTACAGCGCGTAGGCCACGCTCTGCGGCAGCACCAGCGGCAAGGTGCCGTAGGCAAAGGCCGCCACCGCACTGCCGCCGGCGTGCCGCACCGCGAGTTCGGGCTCCGGCGGCACGTTCTCCAGCGTCTCGGCGAACAAGCGCCCGAGCACGCCGGTGGTGTGCAGCGCGAGCGCCAGCGTGCCGGCAAACGGCCCGAGGCCCGCCGCGAGCACCATCAGCGCCGCCCACACCAGCTCGGGCACGCTGCGCAGAAAGTTCAGCATGAAGCGTGCCGCCTGGCGCGGCGCGGTACCGAAGCGGCCCGACGCCGGCAGCGCCAGCACCGCTCCGGCAGCCACCGCCAGCAGCGTGCCCAAGGCCGACACCGCCAGGGTCTGCAGCGCCGCCCACGCGGTCTTCGAGAGGAAGGCGGCGGACACGTCGGGCGGATAGAACTCGGCGACGAACTTGCCCATCGTGCGCAGCGATTCGCCGGTGACGAGCACGCGAAAGTCGATCGCGAGGTAGACAAAGCTCGCCGCCACCGCCGCCAGCACCAGCCCCGACACGGCCATGCAGGTCAGGCACGGGCCGGCCGCTTGCGCGACTTCGCCGGCGCTGATGTCGTTGGCCGTCTTCATGCGAGCAGGCGGCGCAGGGCCGCGCTCAACGAGTCCGCCAGCAGCACCAGCACGAGGAAGACGAGCAGCATGGTGCCGGCCTCGCCGCCGTTGAGCATCTTCATCGACTGGTCCATCAGCTGGCCGAGCCCGCCGGCGCCGACGAAGCCCATCACCACCGAGGCGCGCACCGCGCATTCCCAGCGGTACACGGTGTACGAGGCGAGTTCCTGCGCCGCGCCCGGCACCAGGCCGTAGAACAGCGCCGGCAGGCGGCCGCTGCCGGCTTCGAGCAGCGCACGCGCCGGGCGCGTGTCGGTCGATTCGAGGATCTCGGCGTAGACCTTGCCGAGCATGCCGCCGTAGGTGATGGCAAGCGCCAGCACGCCCGCCCCCGGCCCCAGCCCCAGCGCCCGCACGAACACCAGCGCCCACACCACTTCCGGCACCGCGCGCAGCATCGTGAGCAGTGCGCGTGCCACGTGGCGCGCCAGCTCGCCGCGCCAGCGCCCGGGGCCGGGACCGATGCGCGACACCGACAGCGACCGTGTCATCAGCAGGGCGAGCGGCGTGGCGATGAGGAACGACAGCGCAATGCCGGCGGTGGCCATCGCGAGCGTTTCCAGGGTCGCCTTCAGCAGCAGGCCGAGGAACTCGTTGGTGAGCGTCGGCGGAAAGAAGCCCGCGACGAAGCTGCCCATCACGTTGAGGTTGGCGCTGTCGAAGATCACCCACGGGCGGAACTCCGACAGCTGCAGCATCGGCCACAGGACGACGATGCCCACCAGCAGGCCGGTCGCGCGCCGGCGCGCCGCCGGGTCGCGCGGTGCAGGCGACGTCAGCACGACGCTCATCGCAGTGCTCTGGCGCCGCGCACCGTGACTCGGCTCATCGGCAGCCCGGACGCGTCGGGCGGGCGAACGGCAGCACGGACGGACCGCCGGCGCCGCGACCGTCCGCCAGCACCGCCGGGTCGTTGGCCTGGGTCGGCAGCACGCCGCCTTCGGTCGCATAGAGTTCGGCCAGCATCTCGCGCGAGACCTCGTGCCGCGGCAGGTCGAACACCACCTCGCCGGCGCGCATGCCGACCAGCCGCGGAAACCACTTCAGCGCCAGGTCCACCGCGTGCAGCGAGGCGACCAGAGTGGCGCCTCGCGTTTCGCTGTGCGCCATCAGCTGCGCGATGGCCGCGTCGGCGAGCGCCGGGTCGAGCGCCGACACCGGTTCGTCGGCGAGCAGCAGCTCGGGCTGCTGGTACAGCACGCGGGCGATGCCCACGCGCTGCAGCTGCCCGCCGGAGAGCCGGTCGCAGCGTTCGAACAGGCGATCGGCGAGTTCGAGCCGCGCCAGCACGTCGCGTGCGCCGGCGATGTCGGCGGGATAGATCAGCGAGGCGATCGCCTTCCAGGTCGACCAGCGGCCGAGCCGACCCGCCAGGATGGCCGTGACCACGCGCAGCTGCGGCGGAATGGGCGGCGCCTGATGCACCACGCCGACACGCGCGCGCAGCCGCCGCAAGTCGCCCGCGCCGAGCTGCCAGGGGTTGGACTCGAGCAGCTGCACGCGCCCCTCGGTCGGGCGCAATGCCGCGGCCGCGAGGCGCAGCAGCGTCGTCTTGCCGGCACCCGAGGGCCCGATGATGGCGACCTGCTCGCCCGGCGCGACCGCGAGCGACACCCGCGAGAGCGCCCGCTGGCCGTTCGGATGCACGAGGCCGACGGCGTTCAGCGCGAGCGCCGGTGCGGCCGTCGCCGCGGCTTGGTTCACTTGATCAGGCCGCCTGCCCTGGCGGCCGCTTCGATGCCGTCGTAGTTCGATGGTTTGGTCGGCACGAACTTCGATGCACGCTGCAGGTCCATGATCTCCTTGTGCTCGGGCTTGGCCGGATCGAGCTTGAGGAACGCCTCGGTCAGCTTCTTCGTCAGCGCCGCATCCAGCCCCGGCCGCACGGTCCAGTTGTAGTCGTAATAGGTGGGCGTCGTCGCGAGCACACGCACCTTGGTCACGTTCGGGTTCTTCATCTCGACCAGCTTGTCGTACACCGACGCGTTCAACACGCCGGCATCGGCGCGGCCCGATGCCACGAAGGCGACCGTGGCATCGTGGGCGCCCGAGAACGCGACCGCCTTGAAATCCTTGTCGGCATCGATGCCTTCGCGCGCGAGAAAGAAGCGCGGCATCAGGTGCCCGGAAGTCGACGACGCCGAGCCGAAGGCGAAGGTCTTGCCCTTCAGGTCGGCGAGAATCGTGGCCGGGCTGTCGGCCGGCACGATGAACTTGCTGGTGAACTTCTCGTCTTCGGCGCGCTGCACGATCGGCACCGCACCGCCGTTGGTGCGCAGCTTGGCCTGCACGAAGGTGAAGCCGCCGAGCCAGGCCATGTCGATCTTGTTGTTGGCCAGGCCCTCGACCACGGCGGCGTAGTCGGTCACCGGCGTGAACTGCACCTCCATGCCGGTCTCCTTCTTCAGGTAGTCGCCGAGCGGCTTGAACTTGCGCTGCAGCTCGGTGGGCGCCTCGTCAGGAATGGCCGAGACACGCAGCACCTTGCTCTGTGCCAAGGCACCGCCGGCGGCAATGACGCAGAACAGGCCGATTGCGCCGGCGAGGATTTTCTTGTGGAGGGACATGGGCGCCTTTCTGGGGAACGAATGAAGCGGATGGGTGGGCGACCGGGCCGCATGGCGGGTCAACGGCTGGCCGATGCGGTGCGAAAGCCGGCGAACACGTCGCTGCGCCGCGGCTGGAAGAAGTTGCGGTAGCGCGCGTCGTGCATGCGGGCATGCGTGGCGAATGCGCCGCCGCGCAATTCTCGGTGATCGCCGAACCAGGGCGCGGAGTAGTCCTTGTATGGCCCTGGTTCGAAGCCCGGATAGGGCTGGAACGCGTCGCCCGTCCACTCCCACACGCTGCGGCCCCAGCGGAACGCGGCGCCGGCCGTGATCGCGGCGTGCTCCCATTCGGCTGCGCTCGGCAGCCGCCGCCCGCTCCAGCGCGCATAGGCGTCGGCTTCCCAGGCGTTGACGTGGATGACCGGCTCGTCGGGCCGCAGCGGGAGCCAGCGGTCGAACCAGCGCTGCTGCCACTCACCTGGCGCGAGCCGGCGCCAGCGCTCGGGGTGATCACGCCCCGCCTTTCGCAGCCAATCGCCCGCCGGACCCGGCCACCAGCGCTGGTCCGCGTAACCGCCGGATTCGACGAAGCGCAGGAACGCGCCGGCGCCGACCGGCTGTGCATCGATCTCGAATTCGTGAAGCAGCAGCTCGCGCCCCGGCAACTCGTTGTCGAAGGCGAAGCCGCGGCGGCCCTTGGGCCAGCCGAGGTGCATCGGCCCGCCCGCCATGCGCAGCGAGACCGCAGCGCCCTGCACGGGCAGGCTCGTATCTTCCGGCGCTGGATATCCGAGCGTGGCACGCAGCCAGGCGAAGGCTTCGCCGTGCATGTCTTCGTGGAACAGCGCCAGGCGATGGAAGTACAGCGTCCGGTCGTCGTCACCGGCGGGCATCGCGGCGATGCAGGCGTCGAGCTGCGCGTCGTGCATCGAGCGCAGCTGCGCGCGCGACGGCCACTCGACGTCCCAGCGGGCATCGTGCGCGAGGCGCGCCGAGTCGAGATGATCGTCGGGGCCGGCCCAGCGCGCCGGCCGCGCGGCGTGCACCAGCCCGTCGATGCCGACCCGGTGCGGCCCGCGCAGGATCCAGAATTCGGCGAACCACGCGATGTGCGCGAGTTCCCAGGCGATCGGGTTGACGCCCTCCTGACGCGGCACACGCCACTGCGCGTCGCTCAGGTCGTCGACCAGCCGCCAGGTGCGCGCCCGGCTGTCGCGCAGCGCGTCCGCGAGCGCCTGGCCGCTCAGTGCGCGGGCCTCGGTCATCGCGGGTGGCAAGATGCACCCCCATGAACAAACCGCGCGTGCGCATCGTCTCGCCGGCGCTCGCCTCGGCCAACAACGGCAACTGGCACACGGCGGCACGCTGGCAGCGTTTTCTCGCGCCGCTGGCCGAGGTCGACGTGGCGCTCGACTGGCAGGGCGAAGCGGTCGATGCGCTGATCGCCCTGCATGCGCGGCGCTCCGCGGGCGCGATCGCACGCTTCCATGCGGCGCAGCCCGAGCGCGCTCTCGCGCTCGTGCTGACCGGAACGGACCTGTACCGCGACCTGCCGGCAGACGCCTCGGCGCGGCACTCTCTCGACTGTGCGACTCATGTGGTGGTGTTGCAGCAAGAAGCCATGCACCGGCTCGATGCCGCGACCCGCGCCCGGGCGCGGGTCATCGTGCAATCGGCCACCCGACTTCGGCGCAAGCATAAATCGGCAGGGCCGATCGTGCTCACCGCGGTCGGCCACCTGCGAGAAGAGAAGGATCCGGCGACGCTGATGCGGGCCGCCCGATTGTTGCCGGCCGCCTCGGCGATCGAGCTCATCCACATCGGCAACGCCCTGGACCCAGCCCTGGCCGACGCCGCGCGTGCCACCATGCAGGCGTGCCCGCACTACCGCTGGCTCGGCGGGCTCGCGCCCGCCGCGACGCGCCGGCGCATCGCCGCCGCGCACGCGCTGGTGCACACGAGCGTCATGGAGGGCGGCGCCAACGTCGTCATCGAAGCAGTGCGATCGGGCGTGCCGGTGCTGGCCAGCCGCATCGACGGCAACGTGGGTTTGCTCGGACGCGGCTACGACGGCTACTTTACGGCCGGCGATGCGCCGGCGCTGGCGGCGCTGATGCAGCGCTTCGCGAGCGACGCGGGTTTTGCCGAACACCTCGCCGCCCAGTGTGCCGAGCGCGAGCCGCTGTTCGCGCCCGCCACCGAGCGCGCCGCGGTGAAAGGCCTTCTGCGCGACATGCTGAGGCATGTCGGGGCGACAATTCCACCTCCCCTGCCACCCCACCGCACATCGCCATGACCGACACCACCGCCTGTGCCCTGCCCTCCGGCCCGATCCGACTCACGAGCTTCTCGCACGGCGGCGGCTGCGGCTGCAAGATCGCCCCCGGCGTGCTGTCGCAGATCCTCAAGAGCAGCGCCGGCGGGCTGATTCCGCCGCAGCTGCTGGTGGGCATCGAGACCGCCGACGACGCCGCCGTCTACCAGCTCAACGACGACCAGGCGCTGATCGCGACGACCGACTTCTTCATGCCGATCGTCGACGACCCCTTCGACTTCGGCCGCATCGCCGCCACGAACGCGATCAGCGACGTCTACGCGATGGGCGGCACGCCGATCATGGCGCTCGCGCTGGTGGCGATGCCG
>DASWVR010000177.1:0-36345 GCA_036401155.1 Piscinibacter sp.
GCGGCCGCGACGGCCGCCCTGCTGGGCCCGCTGCGCAGCCGGCTCGACGGCAAGCGGGTGGCGCTGATCGTCTGCGGCTCGAACATCGACGCTGCACGTTTTGCGCAGCTGGTGGCGCGCGGCGGCGCTTGAGCGCCGGGCCTCCGGGGCCCTCTTGAAATCGGCGCGGTCGAATCTACTTTTTGCTGTGCAAACCGGCTGGCCGGTTGCCGGCCGGTCCTTCAACGACGTACGGAGGAACAGCCATGTTCGATTCAACGATGCTGAACTTTCCGGGCAGTCTGTTCGGCGAATTCGAGCGCCTGCGCCGGGAACTCGATGACGTGTTCGGTGTCTCGGGCCTGCCGAGCAGCATCCGCTCGGTGGCGCCGGGAACGCTGCCGGCCGTCAATGTGGGCCGCACGCCGTCGAGCGTGGAGGTCTACGCCTTCGCCCCGGGCCTGGATGCCTCGAAGATCGATGTGACGCTCGACCGCGGCGTGCTGCGCATCTCGGGCGAGCGCACGTCGCAGATGCCGCAGGACAAGCCCGGTCTGAACGTGTACGCCCGCGAGCGCGCCTTCGGCAGCTTCACGCGTGCGATCTCGCTGCCCGACGACGTGGACCCGGCGCATGTGCGCGCGAGCTACCGCGACGGCGTGCTGCAGGTGAGCATCGCCCGCAGCGAGTCGGCGCAGCCCAAGCGCATCGCGGTCCAGTGACAGCCCCCTCATCACGAAGGAGAGCCATCATGAGCGACAACAAACAAGCGATCCAGAACCAGAGCAGCAGCCCGGAGCAGGACACACGTGCCGTGCTGCCGCGTGTCGACGTGTTCGAGGACGAGAGCGGCATCACCTTGCTGGCCGACATGCCCGGCGTGCCCAAGGAGCAGCTGGACGTGAAGGTCGAAGGCGACACGCTGTGGGTCGAAGGCACGGTGCAGCCGCAGACGCCCGAGGGGCTGGAGGCGCTCTACGCCGAGGTGCGCATCCCGCGCTTCCGCCGCAGCTTCACGTTGAGCCGCGAGCTCGACACCGGCCGCATCGACGCCAACCTGAAGGACGGTGTGCTCACCCTGCGCATCCCGAAGCAGGCGCATGCGCAGCCGCGGCGCATCAGCGTGCAGGCGAGCTGACGGGGCTGCCCGATCCGTGAAAGGGGTCTGCCATGACCAAGCTGAATGAGCTCAAGCAAGGCATCGGGCATGCGTGGGAGTCGCTGTCCGAGGGCTGGCGCGACCTGAGCCAACGGGCCGGCAGTGCGCTGACCCGCTTCAGGCCCGGCGCGCCGCCGCCCAACGGCGGCAGCGTCGCGCAGGAGCTGCCGATGATGGGCAGCTGGGCCTTCATGGCCGCCGACGTGTTCGACGACGACGACAAGCTCGTCGTGCGCCTCGAAGCGCCCGGCATGCGGCGCGATGACTTCAACATCGAGCTGATCGGCAACGTGCTCAGCGTGTGGGGCGAAAAGCGCCTCGAACGCGAGTCGGGTGCCGGCCGCTACCGCGTCATGCAATGCGCCTACGGCAGCTTCCGCCGCGAGGTGCCGCTGCCGGTGGAGGTGAAGGCCGACAAGACCCGCGCCAGCTACCGCGACGGCGTGCTGCGCATCGAGCTGCCGAAGGCAGACGGTGCGCGGTCGCGGCGCGTGGAAGTACGCGTCGGCTGAGGGGTGAGGCGAAGGCGGCCGTGGCGCCAAGGCGTCGCTGCCGCCGCTCCACGTCATCCCGGCGAAAGCCGGGAGCCATCGCAGCGGTCAGCGGACATTCGCCCTGGATCCCGGCGTGCGCCGGGATGACGTGCCTCGGTCGAGCGGCGCAGGCTTATTTCTCGACGAAGGCCCGCTCGATCACGTAGTCGCCTTGCTCGCCCTGGCGCGGGCTGATCTGGAAGCCACGGGCGTCGAGCAGCTTGCAGCTGTCCTTGAGCATCGCCTCGCTGCCGCAGATCATCGCGCGGTCGGTGGCGGGATCCAGCGGCGGCATGCCGGTGTCGGCGGCGAGCTTGCCCGACTCGATCAGTTCGGTGAGCCGGCCCATGTTGCGGAAACTCTCGCGCGTGACCGTCGGGTAGTAGATCAGCTTGCCGCGCAGCATCTCGCCGAGGAACTCGTGCTCGGGCAGCTGGTGCTGGAAGAAGTCGGCATAGGCGAGCTCGTCGACCTGGCGCACGCCGTGCACCAGCACCACCTTCTCGAAGCGTTCGTAGGTCTCCGGGTCCTGGATGATGCTGATGAAGGGCGCCAGGCCGGTGCCGGTCGACAGCAGGTACAGGTTCTTGCCGGGCCGCAGGTCGTCGAGCACCAGCGTGCCGACGGGCTTGCGGCCGACCATGATCTCGTCGCCGGGCTTCAGGTGCTGCAGCCGCGAGGTGAGCGGGCCGTTCTCGACCTTGATGCTGAAGAACTCCAGGTGCTCGTCGTGATTGGCGCTGGCGACACTGTAGGCGCGCAGCAGCGGCTTGCCGTCCACCGGCAGCCCGATCATCACGAAGTGGCCGTTGCGAAAGCGCAGCGACGGGTCGCGCGTCGTGCGGAAGGAAAACAGCGTGTCGTTCCAGTGGTGGACGTGCAGAACGCGTTCGGTGCCGATGTGGGCCATGGTCGGTCGTGAGGGGTCGTTCGGGGTGGTCTAGCGTGCGGTGCCACGGCTGATCTGGCTATCGCGAACGGGCCAGTGGCATCCCGGGCGTGGGTAACGCGCGGGCGCGCGCGGCGCAGGCCGGATCCTACCAGCGCCGCAGCGTGCCGGGCACGCGCAGGGCCTTCGATTCGCTTCGTGGGGGTTGCCAGACGCATCGGCGGACCGGGATACTTCGCCTCATGAACAGCCGCCTGGCCCCGCCGTTGCAGATGATGTCCAGCGCCGACTCCACACCGGTGTTCGCCGCGCACGTCATCGTGATCCGAATCGCCGGGGGGGGCTGCTAGCGGGCGCACAGGCTTTCCGGTTTTCTCCCCCGACGCCCGCCGATCCGCGGGCGTCGTCGTTTCTGCCCGGCCCCACGAGGGCCACACGAGGAGGTTTGTCATGACGATCACGGTCAGGAGAGCAACGCCGCAGGACGCCGCGGCGTACGCGCGCTTCATGGCCGATCCACAGGTCTTCGCGGGGCTGATGCAGCTGCCCTACACGAACGAGGAGATCTGGCGCAAGCGCCTCGCCGAGTCCGGCGAACCCGGCAAGCTCGACCTGCCGCTGGCGGCCGAACTTCACGGCGTGGTCGTGGGTTCCGCGGGCCTGCACCCGGTGGGCCCGGCGCTGCGCCGCCGCCACGCGGCGACGCTCGGCATCTGCGTGGCGCGCGAAGCCCAGGGCCGCGGCGTCGGCTCGGCACTGATGGCCGCGCTGTGCGACTACGCCGATCGATGGCTCGGTGCCTTGCGCATCGAACTCACCGTCTACACCGACAACGCGCCGGCACTCGCGCTGTACCGCAAG
Source organism: Piscinibacter sp. (assembly GCA_036401155.1). GTDB lineage: Bacteria > Pseudomonadota > Gammaproteobacteria > Burkholderiales > Burkholderiaceae_C > Albitalea. Next base: position 3,422 of record DASWVR010000177.1, read on the forward strand.
TTCGGCTTCGAGATCGAAGGCACCTTCAGGGGCTATGCGATGAGGGATGGGCAGTACGTCGACGCGCACGCCATGGCGCGTTTCCACCCGGATCCGCCGCGCATCGCAGCGCCCGCCAAGGTGTGAAGTGCCGAACGTGTCCGCAGGCGCTGCGCGAATTCGTGGGCGCCTGGCCCAAGCGCCGGGCTGGCGCAGGCGCGCCAGCGTCGCTAGAGGGATTCGCTCTTCGCCGCCATGTCCCGCACGATGTCTGCGGCCGGCACGCGCCGCGCACCTCGGGCATTCTGGCCGGACCACAAAGGCGAGAAGTCTGCGCGGCCGGCCTTCTCGGCGGCAGCGCGCAGGGGCATCAGCGCGTTCACGGCCAGCGGAAAGGCCGGCGGCAAGCCGCTCAGCGGCCCAAGCTCGCGCATGAGACGGTTGACGATGCCGCGCGCCGGCCGACCCGTGAACAGGTTGGTCACGGCTGTGTGCCGGGCCGCCTCGGAGGCCAGCGCCTCGCGGTGCACGGCGCTGGCGGTCACTTCGGGGCACAGCAGGAATGCCGTCCCCACCTGCACGGCGACCGCGCCGAGACGCAGCGCCGCCGCGACGCCGCTCGCATCGGCGATGCCGCCGGCGGCGATCACCGGCAGCCGAGTCGCCGCGACGACCTGAGGCACGAGTGCCATCGTTCCCAGTTGCGTCGTCAGGTCGTCCGTCAGGAACATGCCGCGGTGGCCGCCAGCCTCGAGGCCCTGCGCGATGACCGCGTCGACGCCGTGCGCCTCGAGCCAGAGCGCCTCGTCCACGGTGGTCGCGGTCGACCAGATCTGCGCGCCGGTGCGGCGGACCCGCTCGAGCAGGCCGGGCGGCGGCAGGCCGAAGTGGAAGCTGACCACCTCGGGCCGCAGTTCCTCGACCACGGACGCCGCATCGTCGCCGAAGGGCAGGCGCGCCGGGCCGGTGGCGAGGGCGTCCGGATCGACGCCGAACTCCTCGTAGTACGGCCGCAGCGCCGCACGCCAGGCCTGCTCCCTCGACTCGTCGACCGCGGCCGGTCGATGACAGAAGAAGTTGACGTTGAGGGGCCGTCCGGCATGCGAGCGCACCGCGGCCGCCTCGTCGCGCAGCATCTGCGGCGTCAACAGGGCAGCCGCCAGCGACCCGAGCGCGCCGGCGCCGCCGACGGCGATCGCGAGCGCACTCGCCTGGAATCCCGCCATCGGCGCCTGGACGATCGGCACGGACAGGCCCAGGCGGTGCATGAAAGCTCGGGAGGTTGGGCTCATGATCGACTCTCCTGCCAGCGCATGCCGTCAATGCTATGCACGGCCGAGGCGGGAGGGAAGTCGGCACCCATTCGCCTCACCGTGACTACACCATCGTGTCCCACGGCTGCGACAACCTCACCGCCCCGTTGATCACGCCGACCATCGAGTAGGTCTGCGGGAAGTTGCCCCACAGCTCCCGGCTGCCCGGGGAGAAGTCCTCCGACAGCAGCCCGACGTGGTTGCGGTGCGCGAGCAGCGCTTCGAAGATCTCGCGCGCCTGCGCGCTGCGGCCGATGCGCGCGAGTGCGTCGATGCGCCAGAACGAGCACACGTTGAACGCCGTCTCCGGCCGGCCGAAGTCGTCGGGCGCCTCGTAGCGGCGCATGAACGGCCCGTCGCACAACGTGGCTTCGAGCGCCTCGACGGTGGAGATGAAGCGCCGGTCCTTGGGATCGATGAAGCCCACTTCAGCCATCAGCAGCGCGCTCGCGTCCAGGTCCTTGCCGCCGAAGCTCTCGGCGAACGCCTGGCGTTCCTCGTTCCATGCCAGCGCAAGGATCTTGCTGCGGATCGAATCGGCGCGGCCGCGCCAGTGCGCCACCCGATCGGGCTTGCCGAACACGCCGGCGATCTTGGCCAGCCGGTCGCACGCCGCCCAGCACATCAGCGACGACGAGGTGTGCACACGCGCGCGCGTTCGCAGCTCCCACATGCCGGCATCGGGCTGGTCGTGGAAGCGCCAGGCCTGCTCGCCCATGCCTTCGAGCGCGACGAAGTCGGTTTCGTCGGCGCGGCGCAGCAGCCGGTGGTCATGGAAGGCCTGTGCGGCGCCCAGAACGATGTTGCCGTAGACGTCGTGCTGGAAGTGCTCATGCGCCTGGTTGCCCACGCGAACCGGGCCCATGCCGCGGTAGCCGGCGAGGTGCGGCACCACGTTCTCCGTCAACTGCTTCTCGAGACCGATGCCGTACAGCGGCTGCACGTGGCCGCCATGCGCGCTGCGCACGACGTCGTTGAGCCAGCGCAGGTAGTCCTCCATGGTGCCGACTTCGGACAGGCTGTTGAGCGCACGCACGACGAAGAAGGCGTCGCGCAGCCAGCAATAGCGGTAGTCCCAGTTGCGCTCGGTGTCGGGCGCCTCCGGGATGCTCGTCGTCATGGCCGCGACGATGGCGCCGGTTTCTTCGAACTGGCACAGCTTGAGCGTGATCGCCGCGCGGATCACGGCCTGCTGCCACTCCAGCGGCAGCGCGAGGCGGCGGGTCCAGTGCTGCCAGTAGCTCGCGGTCTGCTCCTCGAAGTCGCGCGCGGTCTCTTCGATGCCGGCCGGCAAGGTTTCGTCGGGCCCGAGCAGAAAACTCACCGGCGTGCGCAGCGAGAAGCAGGTTTCGTCGACCACGTAGGTGAGCGGCGCATTGGTGTTCAGCCGCAAGGTCGTGCCGGGCAGTTCGAATCGCAGGTGGTTGCTGCCGCGGGTCATCGCCGGCTTGACCGAGCCCCAGTCGCCGCGCGGACGGATGACGAAGCGCACCCGCGGGTGGCCGACCAGCGGACGCACGCGCCGCACGATCTGCGCCGGGCGGAATGGCCGGTCGCGGTGAAAGAAGCGCGGCGCGAAGTCGACGATCTCGATGCCTTCGCCGGCGCCGTTGTACAGCCGCGTGCGCAGGATGGCGGTACCCGCGTCGTAGACTTGTTCGGAGCGCACGAAGCCTTCCAGTTCGATGCCGAAGGTGCCGTCGCGCGGCAGCCCGTCGCGGCTGTCGAGCAGGGCGTGGAAAATGGGATCGCCGTCGAAGCGCGGCATGCAGCACCAGACGATCGTGCCTTGTGTGTTGATCAGCGCGCTGATGGAGCAGTTGCCGATCATCGCGACGTCGAGACCGGCTCGATTGGCCGCGGAAGCGGGCGTGAGCGGCTGCGTCACGTGCACGCCCCGGAAATCGGTTTACGCTGTGGCACAGCTTCGGAAGCACCGGTCATTAAAATCCTTCGTGCAAATGTAGAAAGTGGAGCGTGACGGGGCACCGGCCCGGCGCCCTGTCACGGGGCGTAACGCGCAGGCGCGCTGATTGCCCGCTACCTTAGGGCCGTCCAGGGCCCGGAAGATTACAAATATCAACCGTTCCGTGAAAACCCTCCGCCTTCAACTCAGATTCCTCATTCCGCTGCTCCTGACCCTCGTTGCAGCAGCCTACCTGGCCCTGCCTTTGATGGACCAGCTCACGCTGCGCTGGTTCGCGCGCGACCTGAATACCCGCGGCGCGCTGATGGCCAATACGCTGGCCGATCCGATCGGCGAAGCGATGGCGGCCGACCGGACCCGGCGGCTGCAGACGCTGATCGATCGCGCGGTGCAGGACGAGCGCATGGTCGCCATCGGCCTGTGCTCGCCCGACGGCGTGCTGCTCAACCGCACGTCCGCCTACCCGAAGGCGCTGACCTGCGCCGCCTCGGCCGCCCTGGCCTCGCAGGCCGATCCGCGCATGCGCATCGAGGGCGGACCGGTGCACGTGGGCGTGCACCCGATCAACACCGAGAACGGGCGCATCGCCGACGTGGTGCTGCTGCACGACCTGAGCTTCGTCGACCGGCGCAGCCAGGACACGCGGCGCTACCTCATCATCCTGATCGCCGGCCTCGGCCTGACCATGGCGCTGATCACGATGATCGTGGCCCAGCTCAGCTGGCGCGGCTGGGTGTCGGGCGTGCGCGCGATCATGCGTGGCGAGGGGCTGCTGAGCCCGATGCTGTCGCCCACCAACGGCCCGCCGCCGCCGGAACTGGAGCCGTTCGCCGCCGACCTGCGCGCCCGGCTGCGCGACCTCGAAGACGAGTACCGGCGCGCGCAGGGGCCGGAGGCGGAGTGGAACCCGGAGCGGCTGCGCGCCCTGCTGCACACCAAGCTGCGCGGCGACCAGGTCATCGTCGTCTCCAACCGCGAGCCCTACATCCACGAGAAGGAGGGCCGCGAGGTCGTGGTCAAGCGGCCGGCCAGCGGACTCGTGACGGCGGTCGAGCCGGTGATGCGCGCCTGCTCGGGCACCTGGATCGCCCACGGCAGCGGCAGTGGCGACCGGCAGGCCGTGGACCGACAGGACCACGTCGGCGTGCCGCCGGGCCACCCCGAGTACACCCTGCGCCGCCTGTGGCTCACGCCGGAAGAGGAGAAGGGCTACTACTACGGCTTCGCCAACGAAGGCCTGTGGCCGCTGTGCCACGTGGCGCACGTGCGGCCGGTGTTCCGCGAGAGCGACTGGCAGGCCTACCGCGAGGTCAATCAGCGCTTCGCCGACGCGGTGGTGGCCGAGGCGCGCAGCGAAGACCCGATCGTGCTGGTGCAGGACTATCACTTCGCGCTGCTGCCCGCGATGATCCGCGCCAAGCTGCCGCGCGCCACCATCCTGACTTTCTGGCACATCCCCTGGCCCAACCCCGAATCCTTCGGCATCTGCCCATGGCGCCGCGAGATCCTGCAGGGCATGCTCGGCAGCACGATCCTCGGTTTCCACACGCGCTACCACTGCAAGAACTTCATGGAGACGGTGGACCGCTATCTGGAAGCGCGCATCGAGCAGGAACACTCGACGATCTCGTTCCAGCAGGACACCACCCTGGTCGAGGCCTACCCGATCTCGATCGAATGGCCGACCGAGGCCACGATGGACTCGTGGCCCGCGATCGAGGACTGCCGGCGCAAGCTGGTCGAGCGGCTGAACGTCGGGCCCGACCACAAGATCGCCCTCGGCGTCGACCGCTTCGACTACACCAAGGGCATCCTCGAGCGGCTGCACGCGGTGGAGCGCATGCTCGAGAAATACCCCGAGTGGATCGGCCGCTTCAGCTTCGTGCAGGTGGCGGCGCCCTCGCGCAGCTCGCTGGAGGAGTACAAGTCCTTCCAGGACCGCATCCACACGGTGTCGGCGCGCATCAACGAACGCTTCGGCCGCGCCGGATACGTGCCGGTGCACCTGCTGGCGCAGCACTTCCCGCACGAGGCGGTCAACGAGCTGTACCGCGGCGCCGACGTGTGCGTGGTGACCAGCCTGCACGACGGCATGAACCTCGTCTCCAAGGAGTTCGTCGCGGCGCGCGACGACCAGCAGGGCGTGCTGATCCTGAGCCGCTTCGCCGGCGCGGCGCGCGAGATGCCCGAGGCGCTGATCGTCAACCCGTACCACGTCGAGGAGACGGCCGACGCGCTGATGCGAGCGATCACCATGCACCCGGCCGAGCAGCGCGAACGCATGGCGAGCCTGCGCATGACGGTGCGCGAATTCAACGTCTACCGCTGGGCCGGCCGCATGCTGGCCGACGCCGGCCGCACCCGTCTGCGCGAGCGCATCGAGGCCCGTGTGCAGCGACACCAGGACAACCACGTCGATGCGACACCTGTTTTCTGAGGACGGAGAGAAGGCGATCCAGGCGGTGATGCGGCAGCATCCGCTGCTCGCCTTCGATTTCGACGGCACGCTGGCGCCCATCGTCGCGCGACCGCACGACGCCAAGGTGCCCGACATCGTCTGCCGCGGTCTTGCGCAGCTGGCGCAGCGCCTGCCGGTGGCGGTGATCACCGGGCGCAGCGTCGCCGACGTCAAGCCGCGGCTCGGTTTTCACCCGCATTATGTGATCGGCAACCACGGCGCCGAGGACCCGGTGGTGGGCCCGCCGTCCACCGCCAGCCAGGCGCTGGACTCGGTGCGCCACCGCATCGCCGCGCATGCCGAGGAGCTCAGGCGCGCCGGCGTCGAAGTGGAAGACAAGCAGTATTCGCTTGCGCTGCACTACCGGCTTGCCTCGGACGCGGGCCGGGCCCTGCTGTGCATCGAGGACCTGCTGCAGGGCATGGAGCCGGTGCTCAAGCGCTTCGGCGGCAAGTGCGTCGTCAACATCGTGGCCACCGGCGTGCCCGACAAGGGCGACGCGCTCGCGCTGCTGCTGCAGCGCTGCGGCGCGGCGGCGGCGGTGTTCGTCGGCGACGACGTCAACGACGAGGCGGTGTTCATGCGCGCCGAGCCGCACTGGCTCACCGTCAAGATCGGCCGCGAGGACCCGCTGTCGCGGGCGATGTTCTTCCTCGACAGCGACACCGAGCTGGCGCTGATGCTGCAGAAGATGCTGGCGCTCGATGCGGCCAACTGAGAGATGCGCCACCCGCGACGCATGAGGCGCCGCTTCGGCGAATGCGCCGCCACCCGAGGTCCGTCATCCCGGCGAAAGCCGGGATCCACGCGGGCCTGCCATCCATAAGTCCCGGCTTTCGCCGGGATGACGTGTGTGGCACGCAGGCGTCTCCTCCTGGTCGGGTCGGGATCGGCCTTGGCGCTCGGGCATGACGGTTGCCAGGGTCTGGGTCGAGCTGCGCCGCGCGGCTCATTCTCTTCGGCAACTGCAAGGAGACGTCATGGCAACGTACGGAAAGAAAGCCTCGGAGAAGGTCGAGCAGGCAATGCACGAACGCAAGACCGGCGAGCTCAAGAGCGGCGGGTCCGGCAAGACGGTGAAGAGCCGCAAGCAGGCCATCGCGATCGGGCTGTCGCAAGCGCGTCGAGAAGGCGGCAAGGTGCCGGCGAAGAAGTCCGCAGCAAAGAAGACTGCGGCGAAGAAGACTGCGGCGAAGAAGAGTCCAGCAAAGAAGTCCCCCGCGAAGAAGACCGCAGCGAAGAAGTCACCCGCCAAGAAAGCGCCGGCCAAGAAAGCACCCGCCAAGAAGGCGGCGCGCAAGGCACCGGCGAAGAAGGCTGCGGCGAAGTCATCGCCGCGCAAGCGCACCTCGTCGAGGTGAGTGGGCCGCGAGGCGGGCTGCCCCGTCCGCCTCGCGGTGTGGCCAGCGCTCAGGCGTAGTTCAGCGCGCTTGCCTTGCCCCCGAACACCCGGTACGCGAGCACCGTGTAGGCGGCGATCGCCGGCACCGAGATGGCGACACCGACGAGGATGACCTTCAGCGCTTCCGGGCTGCTCGCGGCCTGCCAGATCGTCAGCCGGTCCATCACGACATAGGGATACAGGCTGTAGGCGAGGCCGAAGAACCCGAGCAGGAATACGGCGACCACCAGCGCGAAGGGCAGCCAGCACAGCTTGCCGAGCACGCGGTGCGAGTTGAGCAGCGCGCGCACGGCGATCAGGGCCGTCACCGTCATCAGCGGGATCGGCAGCAGGGCGATGAACGCCGGCATGCTGAACCAGCGCTCGCGCACGGTCGGGCTCACCCATGGGGTGATGATCGAGATCAGCCCCATGCCGATCACGACGGGCAGCCACGCCCGTTTGGCCCATTGCACCGCCCGGCGCTGCAAGTCGTCCTCGGTCTTGAGGATCAGCCAGCACGCGCCGATCAGCACGTACGCGGCAGGCAATGCGAGGGCGATGGCCGCCGCGAACAGCTGGTACTGCCAATCCGTTTGCAGACCGCTCACGTAGTGACCGAGCATCCAGCCCTGCGACACGGCCGCGATGCCCGAGCCGAGGAAAAACGCGCGGTTCCACATCGGCTTGTCCTTGTCCTGCGCCTTGACACGGAAGTCGAAGGCGACACCGCGCAGCACCAGGCCGATCAGCATGAAGGCCACCGGTAGGTACAGGGCGGTGAGCACCACGCCATGCGCCTTCGGGAAGGCGATCAGCAGCACGCCGATGCCCAGCACCAGCCAGGTTTCGTTGGCGTCCCAGAACGGGCCGATGCTCGCGATCATCATGTCCTTCTGCGCCTCGGTGGCCGTGGGCATCAGCAGCCCCACCCCGAGGTCGTAGCCGTCGAGCACGACGTAGGTCAGCAGGGCGAGGCCCATCACCCCCATGAAGATCACCGGCAGCCAGTCGTCGAACGTCATGTCGCGCTCCCTGCGGCGGCCGCGACGGCGGCTCCGCTCTGCGGCGTCTGCGGCCCCTCGTCGAGCGTCTTCTCCGCCATGTACTTGAGGACGCCCACGTAAGCGGCGATCAAGGCGATGTAGAGCGTCACGTACATCGCGAGCGTCGAGGCGATCATGCCGGCCGGCACCTTGGAGGCGACGTCGGCGGTGCGCACCAGGCCGTAGACGATGAAGGGCTGGCGGCCGATCTCGGTCACGTACCAACCCGCCAGCGTGGCCAGCCAGCCTGAGAAGGTCATGCCGGCCAGCGTCCACAGCAGCCCGCGCGGCAAGGTTTCGGCCACCCAGCCGCGGCGGCGGTAGAGCCACCAGCCGACCCAGCTCGCGGCCAGCATCAGCACGCCGATGCCGACCATGATGCGAAAGCCGAAGAACAGCGGCGCGACCGGCGGGTGGGCGCCGGGGAAGTCGTTGAGGCCCTTGATCTCGCCATCCATCTCGTGCGTGAGGATCAGGCTCGCGCCGCGCGGAATGCCGATGGCGGCGCGGTTGGTGCGCGACGCCTCGTCGGGCCACGCCAACAGCAGCAGCGGTGCGCCGCGCTCGGTCTCCCAGATGGCCTCCATCGCGGCGATCTTCTGCGGCTGGTGTTCGAGCGTGTTGAGGCCGTGCAGGTCGCCGACGACGATCTGCACCGGCACCAGCACCGCGCCGAGTGTCAGGCCCACGCGCAGCACCAGCGGCGTCGAGCCGTTCGCCTTGCCGCGCAGCAGTTGCCAGGCGCTCACGCCCGCCAGCAGGAAGGCCACGGTCAGCGCCGAGGCGATCAGCATGTGCGCGAGGCGATACGGGAACGAGGGGTTGGTGAGGATCTCCCACCAGCTGGTCACGTGGAATACGCCCTCGCGGATCTCGTAGCCTACCGGCGTCTGCATCCACGAGCCGAGGCACAGGATCCAGAAGGCGCTCAGCGTGGTGCCGAAGGCGACGAGGAAGGTGGCGGTGAGGTGCAGCCTTTCGCTGACGCGGCCATGGCCGAACAGCATGATGCCGAGGAAACTCGCCTCGAGGAAAAACGCCGTCAGCACCTCGTAGCCGAGCAGCGGCCCGGCGATGTTGCCCACCGTTTCCATGTAGCCCGGCCAGTTGGTGCCGAACTGGAAGCTCATCGTGATGCCGCTGACCACGCCCAGCGCGAAGCTGAGCGCGAACACCTTGGTCCAGAAGCGGTACGCCAGCAGCCACGGCTCCGATTGAGTCTTGAGCCAGCGCCAGCGGAAGAACAGCAGCATCCAGGCCAGCGCGATGGTGATGGTCGGGAACAGGATGTGGAAGCTCATGTTCGCGGCGAATTGCGCCCGGGCGAGCAGAACGGGGTCCATTTCTTCTCCTTTACTGCGGGCGGCCGGCAGCCTTGGCCTTGCCGGCGAACTCCAGCAAACGCTGGACCTTGGCGCCCATCTTCATCAGCTGCATCAGCGTGTGCTGGTCCATGCGCTGGATGTCGTCGAACCACGTCGTCATCAGCTCGATCAGGTCGTGCATGCCCTTCATGCGCTGCTGGGCGATGCGGTCCTCCTCGCTGGCGGGGACCTCGAGCAGCGCATTGCGCAACATCGACAGCGTGGGTTCGATCTCGCGCCGTCGCCGTTCCTCGGCCAGCGTGCGGAAGATCTCCCAGGCGTCGCTCGGCGCGTCGAAGTACTCGCGCCGGTCGCCCGGCAGGTGCCGCAGCCTGACCAGGCGCCAGGCCTGCAACTCCTTGAGCCCCATGCTGACGTTGGAGCGCGAGAACTCCAGCGCGTCGCCGATCTCGTCGGCGTTCAGCTCACGCGGCGAGACGAAGATCAGCGCGTAGATCTGACCGACCGTTCGGTTGATGCCCCATCGGCTGCCCATCTCGCCGAAGTGGCTGACGAAGCTGCGCACGAGGGGGGACAAGGTCGGCATGGGGCTGGGCTTGTTGACGTGGATCAAGTCCAGTCTATTTGAAACGTTCAGGAATTGCTGAAAGTTGTCAAAAGACCCCGTCGTCCCTCAAGAGACCCGTCCTCCCCAAGGGACCCGTCATGACCCCAAGGGACCCGTCATCCCCAAGAGACCCGTCATCCCGGCGAAAGCCGGGATCCACGCACGGCAGCCCCGCCTGGGTCCCGGCGTTCGCCGGGACGACGTGCTGACCGGCCCCCGTGTCCCAGTGCGACCTGGATCCCGGCTTTCGCCAGGTTCTCCCGGGATGACCGGTCGTCAGGCTTCGGCCCAGAACACCGCGAACCAGCCGTCGTCGGAGATCCAGTGGCGGCTCATGTGAAAACCTGCGCGCCGCAGCAAATCGCTGAACGAAGCCACGCTGTACTTGTAGGAGTTCTCGGTGTGCAGCCGTTCCCCCGCGTGGAAGCTGCGTTCGCCGCCATCCCAGCGCACCGTCAGCGCATGCCGCGCGGCCAGGTGCATCTCGATGCGCGACTCGGCGCTGTCGAACAGCGCCACATGGCGCCAGTCGCGCGGCTCGAAGTCCGTGCCCGCGGTGCGGTTGAGGTTGCGCAGCAGGTTGAGGTTGAACGCCGCGGTGACGCCCAGTGCGTCGTCGTAGGCCGCCTCCAGCACGGCCACCGGCTTCACCAGGTCGACGCCGATCAGCAGGCCGCCGCCGCTCGCCTGCGCGCGGATGCCGGCCAGGAACGCGGCGGCGTCGGGCGGCGTGAAGTTGCCGATGCTGGAGCCGGGGTAGAAGAAGACCGGTCGCCCGCTCGCGCCCGCCAGGGCTTCGGCCGGCAGCGCCGGCGAGCGCGAAAAGTCCATGCCGATGCCGACCATCTGCAGCGCCGGGTGCTCGCGCTGCAGCTGGCGCAGCGCGTCTTGCAGATAGTCGGCCGAGATGTCGACCGCCACGTAGCGCGCCGGGTCGAGCAGCGGCAGCAGGCGGGCCGCCTTGGCGCAGTTGCCGGCGCCGAGGTCGATGAGGCTCGCGCCTGCGCCGATGAGCCGCGCCATCTCGGCGCCGTGGGCGGCGAAGAGGGCGGCCTCGGTGCGTGTCGGGTAGTACTCGGGCAGCTCGGTGATGGCGTCGAACAGATGCGAGCCGAGGCGGTCGTAGAAGAACTTCGGCGAGGCCATCGCGGGCGTGCGCAGCAGGCCCGCAATGGCGGACGCGCGCTCGTCGCGGGAGTCGCTCTGGTGGGTCTGGATGAAGCGCGGCGATCGTGGGGACATCGTGGCCTCGGCGTGCGGCGGGACATCTTGCCCTTGTTGCGCCGGCGGTGTCCACCGCAGGGATGTTTCTCGCGTGCCCCGCCAACGGGGTCGAGAGCGACGCGCAGGGCCCGGGCGCACGGGCTTCGGGTCGACCGGACATAATTCGCCACCCTGGTACCGGTGCCTTCGATGCAAGACTTGCAGATCGGGTTCTCGATCAACGAGATTCTCTTCCTCGTCACGCTGGCGACCGGGCTGTGCTGGCTGGCGTGGCGCTTGAAGCTGCGGCGCATGGCCACGCCGCCCGCGAAGAAGCCGCTGTGGGTCACCTTCGGCAGCGAACTCTTCGTCGTCGTTGCGCTGATGTTCACCTGCCGCATCGCGGTGGCCGACTGGCCCAAGGTGCCCTCGGGCTCGATGGAGCCGACCCTGCGGGTGGGCGACTACCTCCTCGTCAACCACCTCGCCTACGGGCCGCGCCTGCCGTTCACCAACACCGCGATCGAGATGGGCCAGCCGCAGCGCGGCGACGTGGTGGTGTTCCGCTATCCGCTGGACGTGTCGCAGTTCTACGTCAAGCGCCTGGTCGGCATGCCGGGGGACCATGTGTCGTTCAAGGACGGCGCCGTGCGCGTCAACGGTGCCCCGTTCGACACCGAGGTGCTGGGCGAAGGCACGCTCGAAGAAGACCGCCACCAGCTGCTGATGCGCGAAACGAGCGCCGGCAGCACGCGCACGCTGAAGATCAACCCGCTGTGGCAGGGCCGCATGCCGCTGAACCTGCGCGAGCCGGGCCTCGCGCGGCACTGCCGCAGCGAACGCGACGGCCTGTGGGAATGCACGGTGCCGGCCGGGCAGTACCTGATGCTGGGCGACAACCGCGACAACTCGGTCGACTCGCGCATCTGGGGCTTTCTGCCGCACGCGCAGGTCTACGGCAAGGCCGTGCGCGTGCTGATCAACTTCTCGGACCTGGAGCGCGCATGGACTCGCCTGTGAACCCAAGGCTCGACCTGGCCGGGCGCCACATCGTACTGGGGCTGTCGGGCGGCATCGCCTGCTACAAGGCGGCCGAGCTGACACGCGAGCTGGTCAAGGCCGGTGCCAGCGTGCAGGTGGTGATGACGCAGGCGGCGGAGCACTTCATCACCCCGACCACGCTGCAGGCGCTGTCCAACCGCAACGTGTACACGAGCCAGTGGGACACGCGCGAGGCCAACAGCATGGCCCACATCAACCTCACGCGCGAGGCCGATGCGGTGCTGGTGGCGCCGGCCAGCGCCGATTTCATGAGCAAGCTGATCCACGGCGGCGCCGACGACCTGCTGAGCCTGATGTGCCTCGCGCGGCCGATCGAACGCTGCCCGCTGCTGCTCGCGCCGGCGATGAACCGCGAGATGTGGGCCCACCCGGCGACGCAGCGCAACGCCGCGCAGCTGCGAGCCGACGGCACGGTGCTGCTGGGCCCCGCGGCCGGCGACCAGGCCTGCGGCGAAACCGGCGACGGCCGCATGCTGGAGCCCGAGGAGCTGCTCGCGGAGCTGGTGGCGTTCTTCCAGCCCAAGTCGCTGCTCGGCAAGCGCATGCTGATCACCGCCGGCCCGACCTTCGAGCCGATCGACCCGGTGCGCGGCATCACCAACCTCTCCAGCGGCAAGATGGGCTTCGCCATCGCCCGCGCGGCGCACGAAGCCGGTGCGCAGGTCACGCTGGTCGCGGGGCCGGTGCACCTGCCGACGCCGCGCGGCGTGCAGCGCATCGACGTGCGCACTGCGATGCAGATGTACGACGCGGTGCTGCCGGCGGCACCGCGGCACGACGTGTTCGTCGCCACCGCGGCGGTGGCCGACTGGCGCCCGGCGAGCCTGTCGGAGCAGAAGATCAAGAAGGACGGCAGCAAGATCGCGCCGAGCTTCGAGCTGTCGGAGAACCCCGACATCCTTGCCGCGGTCGCCCGGCTGCCCGACCGGCCGTACTGCGTGGGCTTCGCGGCCGAGAGCCACGACCTGCTCAAGCACGCGCGCGAAAAACTCGGGCGCAAGAACGTGCCGCTGATCGTCGGCAACCTCGGGCCGGCCACCTTCGGGCGCGACGACAATGCGCTGCTGCTGGTCGACGCCGAAGGGCACCGCTCGCTGCCGCAGGCCGACAAGCTGACGCTCGCGCGCCAGCTGATCGCGGAGATCGCTTCGCGGCTGGCCGTGCATTCGGCTTGATGGGCGCGGGCAGTTGGTGCCGCCGTGGCGGTCGGTAGCATGGCTGACTGGCTGGCCCCCACCCCGGCCCTCCCCCAGAGGGGGAGGGAGTGAATGGACTTCGTATGACAGAGTTGGAAGTGAAAGTGCTCGACCGCCGAATGGCCGAGCAGATGCCGGCCTACGCCACCCCCGGCAGCGCGGGCCTCGACCTGCGGGCCTGCCTGGATGAGCCCCTGGTGCTGGAGCCGGGGCAGGCGCAGCTGATTCCCACCGGCCTGTCGATCCACATCGGCGACCCGGGCCTGGCAGCGATGATCCTGCCGCGCTCGGGGCTCGGCCACAGACACGGCATCGTGCTCGGCAACCTGGTCGGGCTCATCGACTCTGACTACCAGGGGCCGCTGATGGTGAGCTGCTGGAACCGCGGCAGCGCGGCGTTCACGGTGCAGCCGATGGAGCGCATCGCCCAGCTGGTGATCGTGCCGGTGGTGCAGGCCAGCTTCCGCGTGGTCACCGAGTTCGGCGCGTCGGCCCGCGGCGAGGGCGGGTTCGGGTCGACCGGCAAGCACTGACGCTCGAAGGCGTGGATACCGGCGTTCGCCGGTATGACGTGTTTTGGGGCGCCGTCCCGGCCACTCCCGCCGGCGTCATACCGGCGAAAGCCGGTGTCCATGTTCACCGGTGCGAACCGGGCGCACGGATTGCTGCGCCTGAAGCGCGAGAATCGGCCCTGCCGAGGGTGCGCAACATTGCAGCAACACCCCTTGCCGATGATGCTCGACTTGCACTGCCGCACCGCCACCGGATTCGAAGACACGCATGATCCACCACATCGCGCCGGCCCTCCTGGCCCTCGTCGTGACCCTCGCCGCCTGCGGCAAGAACGACGCCCCGGCCGGTGCCGGTGCGGGCTCCGCACCCGCGTCCGCCTCGCCGGCGGCCGGCGGTCAGCCGGTCAGCGTGAGCACGGTGGTCGCGCAACAGCGCGACTTCGAGGTGCAGCTCGAGGCCACCGGCACGGTCACTCCGCTCAACAGCGTCGACGTCAAGCCGCAGATCACCAGCACGATCAGCAAGGCGCACATCCGCGAAGGCCAGTTCATCAAGGCGGGCCAGCTGCTGTTCACGCTTGACGCCCGCACCGAGGAGACCAACGTCGCGCGTGCACGGGCCGCCCTGCAGAAGAACCTGGCGGCGCTCGCCGACGCGCAGCGCCAGCTGGCGCGCAGCAAGGAGCTGTTCGCGCAGAACTTCGTCTCGCAGGTGGCGGTGGACCAGAACCAGACGCTGGTCGAAGCGCAGCAAGCGGCCGTCGCCGCCGACCGCGCGGCGCTGCGGGCGGCGCAGGTGGAGCTGTCGCACAGCCGCATCGTCGCGCCCAACTCAGGACGCGCCGGCATCGTCAACGTCTTTCCCGGCACGCTGGTGCAGCCGAGTTCGCCGCCGCTGGTGACGATCACCCAGCTCAACCCGATCGCCGTGACCTTCAACCTGCCGCAACGCCACCTGGGCGACGCGCTGCAGAGCCTGCGCGCGGGCGGCGGCAAGGTGGCCGCGGTGCTGCCCGAGGGGCGCGGCACGCTCGACGGCAAGCTCGCCTTCGTCGACAACAGCGTCGACGCGAACTCGGGCACGGTGAAGGTGCGCGCGGTGTTCGACAACCAGGACGAGAGGCTCTGGCCCGGCGCCTTCGTCGGCGTGAAGCTGACGGTGCGCACGCTCAAGGACGCGGTCATCGTGCCGCACGCCGCCGTCGTGCAGAGCGCGCGCGGACGCATCGTCTACGTGGTCGAACCCGGCAACAAGGCGGGCCT
Source organism: Piscinibacter sp. (assembly GCA_036401155.1). Classification (GTDB taxonomy): domain Bacteria; phylum Pseudomonadota; class Gammaproteobacteria; order Burkholderiales; family Burkholderiaceae_C; genus Albitalea. The sequence continues at coordinate 18,694 of DASWVR010000177.1, forward strand.
GCGCAACGTCGAGCTGCTGCATGCCGCCGGGCAGGACGCCGTGGTCAGCGGGGTGAAGCCGGGTGAACGCGTGGTGCTCGACGGCCGCGAGAACGTGCGTCCCGGCGGCACGCTGGTGGAACGCTCGCCCGAGCCTCCGAACGGCGTGCGTGACGGGCGCGGCGGCGCAAGCGCCCCGGCCGGCGCGTCGTCGCCCGCGGCCGGAGGGCAACCCGCATGAACCTGTCCGAACTGTTCATCCGCCGCCCGGTGATGACGGTGCTGCTCAACGCGGCCATCGTGCTCGCGGGGGTCATTGCTTACACGCGCATCCCGGTGGCGGCGCTGCCGAGCTACAACACGCCGGTGATCAACGTCTCCGCCTCGCTGCCCGGCGCGAGCCCGGAAACGATGGCGACCTCGGTCGCGCTGCAGCTGGAGAAGCAGTTCTCGACCATCCCCGGGCTCAGCATCATCAGCTCGACCAACACGCTGGGCAACACCTCGCTGACGCTGGAGTTCGAGGAGGGCCGCGACATCGACTCGGCCGCGGTCGACGTGCAGGCCGCGCTGCTGCGCGCCGCCCGCTCGCTGCCCGACGACATGACTTCGCCGCCGGCCTACCGCAAGGTCAACCCGGCCGACGCGCCGGTGCTGCTGATCGCGCTCACCTCGCCGTCGCTCAACATGGCGGACCTCAACGACTACGCCGAGCACCTGATCTCGCCCAGCCTGTCGACACTCGACGGCGTGGCACAGGTCAACGTCTACGGCCAGAAGCGCTATGCGGTGCGGGTGCGCGTGCTGCCCGACGCGCTGGCCGCGCGCAACATCACCCTCGACGAGCTGACGGCGGCGCTGCGTGCGTCCAACGCCAACACCCCGGTCGGCACCCTGCAGGGGCCGCGCCAGACGCTGACGCTGCAGGCCAACCGCCAGCTGCGCAACGCCGCGGAGTTCGCCGACCTGATCGTCGCCAACAAGAACGGCAACCCGGTGCGGCTGCGCGACGTGGCCGAGGTGGTCGACAGCTTCGAGCGCGTCAACACCTTCGCCAGCTTCAACGGCGAGAGCTCGATCACCCTGGCCGTGCTGCGCCAGCCCGACGCCAACACGGTGAAGGTGGTCGACGCGGTGATGGCGGCGCTGCCCGGCTTCCAGTCGCAGCTGCCGGCGTCGGTGCGCATGACGCCGGTCAACGACCGCTCGCGCTCGATCCGCGAGTCGCTGCACGATGTGACGCTGACGATGCTCGGCACCATCGTGCTGGTGGTGCTGGTGATCTTCCTGTTCCTGCGCCGCTTCGTCGCGACGGTCATTCCGACGCTGTCGCTGCCGGTGTCGCTGATCGGCGCGATCTCGCTGCTGTGGGCCTTCGGCTACACGCTCGACAACATCTCGCTGCTCGGGCTGACGCTGGCGGTCGGGCTGGTCGTCGACGACGCGATCGTGATGCTCGAGAACATCATGCGCCACGTGGAGGAGGGCATGCCGCCCTTCGAGGCGGCGCTCAAGGGCTCGCGCGAGGTCGGCTTCACCATCATCTCGATCTCGAGCTCCCTGGTGGCGGTGTTCATTCCCATCTTCTTCATGCCGGGCGTCATCGGCCTGCTGTTCCACGAGTTCGCGGTCATCGTGTCGCTCGCCATCCTCGCCTCGGCCTTCGTGTCGCTGACGCTGGTGCCGATGCTCGCCAGCCGCTTCCTGAGTGACGAGGCGCACAAGAAGCGCCCGGGCGCGCTCGTGCGGGCCTTCGAACGCGGCTTCGACAGGACGCTCGCGCTCTACACCCGCTCGCTCGACCTGGCGCTGCGCCACCGCCGTGTCGTGATGGGCGTGGCGTTCGCCACCTTCGTCGCCACCGCCTGGCTGTTCGTCGCCATCCCGAAGGGATTCTTCCCCGAGGAGGACATCGGCCAGATTTCGGTCTCGACCGAAGCGGCCGAGGACACGTCGTTTGCCGAGATGGTGCGCCTGCAGGACCGCGTGGCGACCATCCTGCGCGAGAGCCCCTACGTGGCGACGGTCAGCTCGTTCAGCGGCGGCAGCAGCGCGCAGAACACCGGCCGCATGTTCCTCAACCTCAAGCCGCGCAGCGAGCGCCCGCCGATGAAGGAGGTGATCGAGGGCCTGCGCAAGAAGCTGCGCGAGGTGCCGGGCATCAGCGTGTTCATGCGGCCGATCCAGAACCTGCAGCTGGGCGGGCGGCCGAGCAAGGCGCAGTACCAGTACATCCTGCAGAGCGTGAAGTCCGACGAGCTGAGCGACTGGGCCGTCAAGCTGCAGGAGCGGCTGCGCGCTGACCCGGCGTTCCGCGACGTCACCAGCGACTCGCAGCTGCGCGGCCTGCAGGCCTCGCTGAAGATCGACCGCGACCGCGCCAACACGCTGGGCGTGTCGATCGAGGCGGTGCGCAGCGCGCTGTTCAGCGCCTTCGGCGAACGCCAGGTGTCGACGATGTACACGCCGGTCGACAGCTACCAGGTGATCATGGAGCTCGCGCCGCAGGCACGCGAGGACGAGAGCGCGTTCAACAACGTCTACGTGCGCTCGTCCAGCGGCGCGCTGGTGCCCTTGTCGAGCTTCGCGACGGTGGAGCGCACGGTGGGGCCGACCTCGATCAACCACGTCGGCCAGCTGCAGGCGGTGACGCTGTCGTTCAACCTTGCGCCCGGCGTGGCGCTCGGCGACGCGACCGCGAAGATCGATCAGGCGCGCGACGCGATCCGCATGCCCAGCTCGGTGATCACGCGCTATGGCGGCGACGCGGCGGTGTTCAAGAGCTCGCAGGCGAGCCAGGCGATCCTCATCATCTCGGCGCTGCTCGTCATCTACGTGCTGCTGGGCGTGCTGTACGAGAGCTACATCCACCCGCTGACGATCCTCGCCGGCCTGCCGTCGGCGGCGGTGGGTGCGCTGCTGATGCTCAAGGTCTTCGACCAGGACCTGACGCTGATCGCGATGATCGGCATCCTGCTGCTGATCGGCATCGTCAAGAAGAACGCGATCATGATGATCGACTTCGCGCTCGACGCGCAGCGAACGCAGGGCATGGATCCGGCGCATGCGATCCGCCAGGCCTGCATCCTGCGGTTCCGGCCGATCATGATGACGACCTTGGCGGCGATGATGGGCGCGCTGCCGATCGCGCTGGGCCTGGGCGCCGGCGCCGAATTGCGCCAGCCGCTGGGTCTCGCCGTGGTGGGCGGCCTGGTGTTCTCGCAGGCGATCACGCTCTACATCACGCCGGTGATCTACCTCGCGCTCGACCGCTTCAGCGGCAAGGGGCCGGTGACGACAGCGGAGACGGCGCCGGCACGCTGATGCAGGCGGGGCCGGTCGGAGCGTCACACATTGGCCGTCACCCCGGCGAAGGCCGGGGTCCATGCGTGCCGTGTTGCCGACCCTCTTCTGGACCCCGGCCTTCGCCGGGGTGACATGGTGGAGGTGGCCACGCGGTCACTCTTTTGTGCTGCGCAGCGCGTCGATCAGCTGCTGCACATCGGCCCCGTCGTGCGCCGCCGACAGCGAGATGCGCAGGCGCGCCGTGCCCTCGGGCACCGTGGGCGGGCGGATCGCCGGAACCCACAGGCCTTGCCGCCACAGCGCCGCCATGCGCTCCAGCGCTTCGCGGTTGCCGCCGACGATCAGCGGCTGGATGGGGGTGGGCGAGTCGAACAGGCGGCCGATGCTTGCGTCGCCGCTCAGCGCGTCATGCAGCCGCTTCGCATGCGCCCGCAGCCGCTCGCGCCGCCATTCTTCCGCCTCGATCAGGCGCAGGCTGGCGCGCAACGCTTCGGTGATCATCGCCGGCGCCGCGGTGGCGAAGATGTAGCTGCGCGCACGCTGCATCACCCATTCGACGATGCGCGCGTCGCCGGCCACGAACGCGCCCGCGGCGCCGGCGGCCTTGCTCAGCGTGCCCATCACGATCAGCCTCGGCGAGCGCAGCTCGAAGTGCGCCGCGCTGCCGCGCCCGCCCGGGCCCAGCACGCCGAAGCCGTGGGCGTCGTCGATCAAGAGCAGGGCGTCGTGCCGCTCGGCCAGCCGAAGCATCTCGGGCAGCGGGGCGATGTCGCCGTCCATGCTGAACACCGCGTCGGTGACGATCAGCTTGCGCGGCGATGCGCAGGCAGTGAGCTGCGCGTCGAGCGCGGCCAGATCGGCATGCGCGAAGACGTGGATCTGCGCCCGCGACAGACGCGCCCCGTCGATCAGGCACGCATGGTTCAGCGCGTCGCTGAACACCGCATCGCCGCTGCCGACCAGCGCCGGCAGCAGGCCCACGTTGGCAGGAAAGCCGGCATAGAAGTACAGCGCGCGCGGCAGGCCGAGAAAGCGCGCCAGCTCCAGCTCCAGCGCTTCATGGGAGGCGGTGTGGCCGCAGACCAGCGGCGAGGCTGTCGCGCCGATGCCCCATTGCGCCGCGCCGCGCTGGGCCGCCTCGGCGAGCGCCGGATGCTGCGCCAGGCCGAGGTAGTCGTTGCCGCAGAAGGCGAGCAGCTCGCGGCCATCGACGGTGAGCCTCGTCCCGCGCACCGCCTCCACCACGCGCCGCTTGCGTCGCAGCTGGGCGTCATCGAGCGCGTCGAGCAGGCGGCCGATGCTCGCGAGCAGGTTCATGCAGGAAACCCCGACGGCAGGCGCAGCCGCGACGCGGCCTGCCGCGCATCGGGCGGCAGGCGATGGGGAATGTCGCCGAGGCAAGGTGCGGCGATGCGGCGTTCGAGCAGCTCGATGTTGGCTTCTTGCTCCGGCATGTGCGGGTCGATGCGGTTGACCACCCAGCCGGCGAGCGTGAGACCGCGCGCGGCGATGCTCTCGATGGTCAGCAGCGCATGGTTGAGGCAGCCGAGCTTGAGGCCGACCACCAGCACGAGCGGCAGCCGCAGCGCGACGGCGAGGTCGGCGCCATCCAGCGAGTCGCCGAGCGGCACGCGAAAGCCGCCCGCGCCCTCGACCACCACGACGTCGGCCTGCGAGCGCAACGCGGCAGCGCACGACACGATGTGCCCGACGTCGATCACGACGCCGTCGCGCCGCGCCGCGATGTGCGGCGACACCGCCGCCTTGAGCAGGCAGGGGTTGCGCAAGGCGGCGGGCGCATCGATGGTCGACGCCGCTTGCAGCGCGAGCACGTCCTCGTTGGCCCAGGTTCCTGCCTCGTCGCAGGTCGCGCCGGCGGCCACCGGCTTCATGCCGACCACCCGCGCATGCTGCTCGCCGAGCCGGTGCAGCAGCGCCGCGGCGACCAGCGACTTGCCGACGCCGGTGTCGGTGCCGACGACGAAGACGCCGCTCATGCCAGCGCCGGCGCCATCGCCGAACCGTCGGGGGGCGATCCGCTCAGGGTCTCTTCGAGTGCGCCGAGCGCGCCGCGCACCAGGTGGGCGATGCCCTCGTCGTCGATCACGTACGGCGGCATGAAGTACAGCGTGGTGCCGATGGGCCGCAGCAGAAGCCCCCGGTCGAGTGCCGCGCGGTGGTAGCGGCGCGCGAACGACGGGTCGTCGCTCAGCACGTCCCAGGCCCAGATCATGCCGAGGCGCCGTGCGTTGACGAGGCGCGGATGTTGATCGAGCACCTTCGCCGCCGCGCTCAGCCGCTGCGCGGTAGCGCGGTTGCGCGCGAGCGCCGCGTCGTCCAGCAGGTCCATCGTGGCGAGCGCGGCGCGGCAGGCGAGCGGGTTGCCGGTGTACGAATGCGAGTGCAGGAAACCGCGGGCGCTGTCGTCGTCGTAGAACGCGTCGTAGACGGCATCGGTGGTCAGCACCGCCGACAGCGGCAGCGTGCCGCCGGTCAGCCCCTTGGACAGGCAGATGAAGTCGGGCTGCACGCCGGCCACCTGGCATGCGAAGCGCTCGCCGCTGCGGCCGAAGCCGGTGGCGATCTCGTCGGCGATCAGGTGCACGTCGTGGCGGTGGCACAGCGCACGCGCGCGCTGCAGGTAATGCGGGTGGTACATCGCCATGCCGGCGGCGCACTGCACCAACGGCTCGACGATCAGCGCGGCGGTGTCCTGGTGGTGCGCGGCGAGCCAGCCTTCGAGCTCGCGCGCCGCCTGCTCGGCCTGCGCGCGCGCGTCGACACCCGGCTCGGCGCCGCGTGCGTCGGGGCTCATCACCACCGCCGAAGGCCGCAGCAGCGGCGCGTAGGCGCTGCGGAACAGCGGGATGTCGGTGACGCCCAGCGCGCCGACGGTTTCGCCGTGGTAGCCGTGCGCCAGGCTCACGAAGCCGTTCTTGCGCGGGCGGCCGACGTTGCGCCACGAATGCGCGCTCATCTTCAGCGCGATCTCGGTCGCGCTTGCGCCGTCGCTGGCGTAGAACGCATGGCCGAGGCCGGTCCACGCCGCCAGCCGCTCCGACAGCTCGATCACCGGCTCGTGCGTGAGGCCGGCCAGCATCACATGGTCGAAGCGCTCCAGCTGGCCGTGCAGGGCCGCGCGGATGTGCGGGTGGCGGTGGCCGAAGAGGTTGACCCACCACGAGCTGATCGCGTCGAGGTAGCGCTTGCCGTCGGCGTCGGTGAGCCAGACGCCTTCGGCGTGCACGATCGGCAGCAGCGGCATGGCCTCGTGCTGCTTCATCTGCGTGCACGGGTGCCACACGGCCGCGCGGCTGCGTTGCAGGAGGGACTGGTTGCGGCTCGTCATGGCGTGGGGCACGGCGGCGCGCAATGTACACCATGCGCACGATCGCGCATGCTCGACAATCGCGGCCGCCTGTTCAAGCCTCGCGGGGGCGGCTCTCCATGCGCATGCCGCGGCGGTAGGTCTCGGCGATCAGCATGCGCGGGCCGTCGGGCGTGACGATGCGGTAGCAGCGGGAAGCCGAGGGGTCGGGCAGGCCCACGGCGTCCCACAGGCGTCGAGGCAGGTCATGCGCATCGGCGACGGTTTCGCGGCGCACCCACAGCCGGGCCAGCAGGTGGCCGATGGGCAGCGTGCCGGCGCGCAGATCGCCTTCGATCGCCGGGTCGAGCCCGTCGAGCGCGATGTAGGCGAGGTTGTCCATCAGCACCTCGCCGTGCGCGGCGAGGAAGGTGATACGTTCGATGAAGCGCTCCCCGGGCAGCTGCTGCCTGACGATGGCAGGCACGTCGACGAGCGTGTGCTGGCTCAGCACGCGCAAGTCGACCGGGCCGCCGGCGACGGCCTCGCACAGGCGGGTGGTCGAGCCGTCCTGCGCGAGCAGCAGCCGCAGCAGTTGATGGGGGTCGCCCGGTGCACCCGGGTCGGCAAAACGCACGCGGCGCAGGGATTCTTGAGAATTCATGGACATGACAGAGATCGAGGTGTGCATCCAGCCGGTGGCGCTGCCGCACGGGCCGCGCGAGACGATGGCCCGCTTGCGCGGCGACGGGCGCTATGCGCTGCTCGAGAGCGCCCTCACGATGCCGGGGCAGGCGCAGTGGTCGTACATCGCCGGCCCGGCGCTGGCGACACTGTACACAGACGAGCACGGCACGCGGCTGGAACGCGACGGGCGCTGCATCGGCGAATGGGGCGACCCCTTCGACGCCATCGCCGCCCTGGCGCCGGCCGACGCCCCGGTGCGCATCGCCGGCGAGCGGCCGTGCGGCATGAACTTCATCGGCGGGTGGATCGGCGCGCTCGGCTACGACCTCGCGCGCCATCTGCATCGTCTGCCCGCGCGAGCCGAGGCCGATCCGCCGCTGCCCGCGATGTGGTGGATGGCGGTCGACCAGGTGCTCGCGTTTCATCACGCCAGCGGGCGCTGGTGGCGCAGCACCGCGCGTGGCGCCGCGGATCGCTGGCCGTGGAGCACGCCGTCGCGCCCCGAGGCGTGGAAGCACGCGCTGGAGCACGCGCGCGGACCGCTGCCGGAACGCCGGGGCTGGTCTGCCGGCAACTGCACGCGGCGCATGGCGCGTGGCGCCTTCGAGGCCGGCGTGCGGCAGATCCGCGAGGCGATTGCCGGCGGCGAGGTGTTGCAGGTCAACCTGACACGCCGCGAGGACGCGCCGTTCGAAGGCGATGCGTGGGCGCTGTACGAAGATCTGGTGGCCGCCCACCCGGCGCCGTTCGCGGCCTACATCGAGGCGCCGGGATTCGCGATCGCCAGCTGCTCGCCCGAGCGCTTCGTGCAGATGCAAGGCGGCGTGGTGCAGGCGCGGCCGATCAAGGGCACGATCGGGCGCGGCGCGGATGCGGTCGAGGACGAGCAGCGCGGGCGGTGGCTTGCCGCCAGCGAGAAGAACCGTGCGGAGAACCTGATGATCGTCGACCTGATGCGCAACGACATCGGCCGTGTCGCGCGTGTCGGCAGCGTGCGCGTGCCCGAGCTGTTCGCGCTGGAACCCTATGCGAGCGTGTGGCAGATGGTGTCGACGGTGCAGGCGCAGCTGCGGCCCGGCCTGGGCGCCGCCGACCTGTTGCGCGCCTGCTGGCCGCCCGGCTCCATGACGGGCGCACCCAAGCTGAAGGCGATGCAGACCATCGAGGCGCTGGAGCCGCTGCGGCGCGGCTTCTATGCCGGCTCGATCGGCTACCTCGACTGCAGCGGGGGCCTGGACTTGTCGGTGGTCATCCGCAGCGCCATCGTCGCGCAGGGCCGCGTGATGCTGCAGCTCGGCGGCGGCATCGTCGCCGATTCGGAGCCGTCGGCCGAATGGGACGAGACGGTCGCCAAGGGTGAACGTCTCAGAAGTGTGCTCAGTCGACCGGTTCGCCCCGAGGTATCGAAGGGCTAGCGCACAGAGGGCGTCGATACCTCAGCCCCTTCGGCTGGCTCAGGACCCGCGGGGGCTTCGACAAGCCCGAACGGAACTCCGGCTCAATGCAGCGGCGAGCCGTCCGGCGCGCCGCCCGTCATCAGCGTGACCGCGGGCTGGCCGACGCTGCCGGCCTGGATCTCTTCGTCGGTGGCCTCGCGCACGTCGCGCACCTCGATCGCCATGCGCAGCGCGATGCCGGCCAGCGGGTGGTTGCCGTCGAGCACCACGTGGCTCGGATAGACCTCGGTGACGGTGTAGATCGCATCCTCGGGCATGCCCGGCGTGACGGCGCCCTCGGGCACGCCGTCGAACTGCATGCCGGGTTCGATCAGCTCGGGCAGCACCGAACGCTCCTCGAAGAACACGAGGTCGGGGTCGTAGTCGCCGAAGGCGTGCTCGGGCTCCAGGTGCAGTTTGGTCTCGAAGCCGGCTTCCTGGCCGGCGAGCGCCTCTTCGACCTTGTCCAGCAGGTCGTCGCCGCCATAGAAGAACTCGACCGGGTCCTGGAGTTCGTCGATCAGCTGGCCTTGGGTGTCTTCGAGCCGCCAGACGAGGCTGACGACGCAGGGTGCGGTGATGTTCATCTCGAAGCGGCTTGGGGGCGTTGCATCGGCGAAATGATCGCACAGGCCACAATCCCGCTCATGGACATTGCCGTCGCTTCACCGCTGCTGGGCGGGCTCACGCCCCAGGTCTTCATGCGCCGCCACTGGCAGAAGCAGCCGCTGCTGATCCGCCAGGCCGTGCCGGGCGTCGTGCCGCCGGTGAGCCGCGCCGAGCTGTTCGCGCTCGCGGGCCGCGAAGAAGTCGAGTCCAGGCTCGTCGTGCACCACGCGGACGGATGGACGCTGCAGCACGGCCCCTTCACGCGCCGCCAGCTGCCGGGCATCAGGCAGAGGGCGTGGACGCTGCTGGTGCAGGGCCTGGACCTGCATGTCGCCGCCGCGCACGAGCTGCTGTCGCGCTTTCGCTTCGTGCCCGACGCGCGGCTCGACGACGTGATGATGTCGTACGCCGCCGAGGGCGGCGGCGTGGGACCGCACTTCGACTCCTACGACGTGTTCCTGCTGCAGGTGCAGGGGCGCCGGCGCTGGCGCATCGGCCGCATGAACGACGCCACGCTGGTGCCCGACGTGCCGTTGAAGATCCTCACCCATTTCGAAGCGGAAGAAGAGCATCTGCTGGAAGCGGGCGACATGCTGTACCTGCCGCCGCGCTGGGCGCACGACGGCGTGGCCGAAGGTGCCGACTGCATGACCTGCTCGATCGGCTTTCGGGCCGCGGCGCGCGACGAGGTCGGCCGCGAGGTGCTGCAGCGCCTGCTCGACGGCGAGGAGCCGAGCGCCTCGCCGACGCTGTACCGCGATCCGTCCCAGCCGGCGACGGACACGCCCGGGCGCATCCCGTCGACGCTGCAGGCCTTCACCGGCGAGGCGGTGGCGCGGCTGGTGGAGAATCCCAAGGTGCTCGGCTGCGCGCTCGGTGAATGGCTGAGCGAGCCCAAGCCGCAGGTGTCGTTCGACGCCGGCGCGGCGCTGCCGCCCGACGCGGGCGTGGAACTCGACCGGCGCACACGCATGCTCTACGACGACGACCACGTGTTCATCAACGGCGAGTCCTACCGCGCGGCCGGCGCCGACTTCGGCCTGATGCGCCAGCTGGCCGACCAGCGCAGACTGGGCGCCGCGGCGCGGCGCAAGCTCAGCGCCGAGGCCGCGGAGCTTCTGGACGAGTGGGGCCAGGCAGGCTGGCTGCACGCCGCGGAGGACGAGACGAAGGAGAAGGCATGACGCAAGCGCTTCATCGACTGTTCAACACGCGCCGCGAGTTTCAGGATGCCTTGCTCGAAGCCTTCGGCGAGATCGCGAGTGCGGGCTGCCGCGAGGTCTGGCTCACCGACGAAGACTTTGCCGAGTGGCCGCTGAACTCGCCTGCGGTCATCGAGCTGCTGACCCGATGGGCTCACTCGCACCGCAGGCTGACGCTGATCGCACGCGGGTTCGACGAGCTCGCGCGGCGGCATCCACGCTGGGCCGAGTGGCGGCGTCAGTGGTCGCACGTGGTCGAGTGCCGAGCCAACGAGGAGGCCGCGGCCGGCGAGATACCCACGCTGCTTCTCGCACCCGGCGTGATCGCCGTGCGCCTGTTCGATCGGGTGCACTGTCGCGGCAGCCTCTCGCGCGACCCGGCGGATTGGGTTCGCCACCGCGAACTCGTTGATGCGGTTTCGCAACGCTCGGTAGAGGCCTTCCCGCCGACGATACTCGGCATCTGAGTGTTTCCACCTACAATCTTCCGCTGGACCATTGGGAGGTGCTCGAGCGATCCCTGGTCTTTTTGAGTGTTGGGACTCTGTGGAATTGGAGGGGTCCCACCAATTGCCGGTAATTGTTCGAACCTATTGATTCGAGGACAAATATGAAAAAGTCGCTTCTGTTGGCTTCCCTGGTTGCTTCCGTCGCTCTCGCTGCTTGCAGCAAGAAGGAAGAGACCGTCGTGACCCCCCCGGCTCCTGCAGCCACCCCGGCGCCGGCGCCCGCACCTGCGCCGACACCGACGGCATCGGCCGATGCTGCGGCTTCGGCCGTGGCCGACGCTGCTTCTGCCGCGGCTTCCGCTGCCTCGCAGTAATTCGGGTCTCGCCGATACGCAAGAAAGCCGCCCTCGGGCGGCTTTTTTGTCGTGTGGGCCGGCGCGGTCAGCGCATCTCGATCCAGTCGAATCCCCATTGCGGGCCGGCCGCACGCAATTCGCAGACGTTCGCGCCGCTGGCCGCGGCCAAGGCCGCCAAGGCGAGTTCGGGGCGGTTGTTTTCGCGGCTCAGATGGGCCGCCACCACGTGGCGCAGGCCGCCGTGCAGGCACGACGCCAGGATCTGCGCCGCCGTGTCGTTGCTCAGGTGGCCGTAGCGGCCGCCGATGCGCGAGCGCAGCGATGGGGGGTAGCGCGACGCGGCCAGCATCGCGCGGTCGTGGTTGCATTCGAGCAGCAAGGCGTCGCAACGCTGCAGTTGCTCGAGCAGGTGCTCGGTGATCGAGCCGGCATCGGTCAGCACGCCCAGGCGCAAGGCACCGTCGGAAAAACACAGCTGCAGCGGCTCCTGCGCGTCGTGGGGCACGGTGTAGGGCGCCAGCAGCAGATCGCCCACGGCGATGCCTTCGCCGTCGCGCGCGAAGTGCAGCAGGTCGCCGAGGTCGGGCTCGCCGACCGCGCGCCAGGTGCCGCGGCTCATCCACAGCGGAATCCGGTGCCGGCGCGCCCAGCCGACCGCGCAGCCGACGTGGTCGCCGTGTTCGTGGGTGACGAAGATGGCGTCGATGTCGTCCGGTGCCAGCTCGGCACGTGCGAGCCGAGCCTTCAGTTCACGCTGGGTGAAGCCGCAATCGACCAGCACGCGGCTGACCGTCGTGCCGCTGCGCGCCTCGACCAGGGTTGCGTTGCCGCTGCTGCCGCTGCCGAGGCTGCAAAAGCGCAGCATGGCCCGCGGGCTACTTCAGGTCCTCGACCAGCAGGCTCACGATGCGTTTGCCGGCCTCGCCGTTCTCCGGCTGGCCCTGCGCATTGAGCACCTGAACCGTGCTGCGCTCGCCTTCGCCCTTGACGGAAACGCGGTAGCGCGCGAGGCCGCCGGCGTCGTCCTTCTTCTTGCCGAAGCTGAACAGGCGGCTCAGGAAGCCCGGCTCGTCCTGGCCGGCCTGCGCCGGGTCGACGTAGCGCACGAAGTACAGGCCCTGCGCGCGGTCGCGGTCTTCGACCGTGAAGCCGCTGCGATCGAGCGCCAGGCCGACGCGGCGCCAGGCGCGGTCGAAGCCGTCGTCGACCTGCAGGGTGGCGGCAGGCTGGCCGGCCACGATGCGCGCACGCGCGGGAACATTGGCGGTCTCGACGGCGGCCGTCTTGACCTGCTCTTCCTTGGCACCGAGCTTCAGCATGATTCGCTGCAGCATCTCGGCCTCGAGCTGTGCGTCGGCCGGGCGCGGTTGCCAGACGGTGGTTTCCTTGCGGTCGCCGCTGTAGACCTCGACCACCCCCCGATGCGAGAGATAGACCTCGCTGCCGTTGGCGGTGCGCTCGATGCGGGTGCGGAACTTGTCGCGTTCGCCGGTCGAGTAGACCGAATCGAAGACCTTGCCGACGGTTCTGCGGATGAAGTCCTGCGGCAGCTTGGCGCGGTTCTCGGCCCAGTCGGTCTCCATGACGCCGGTCTCGGGCTGCTCGACCACGAGGTTGAAGCCGCGCTCCTTCCAGAATCCCTGCAGCTGCGGCCACAGCTGCTCTGGAGCCATCGGCACGGCAAGCCAGCGCTGGTTGCCTTGGCGAACGATCTTCAGCTCGCCGACCGCCTGAGGCGCGACCGTGCTGGTGGCGGCGGCCGCCGGTGCGGCGGTGGCGCCCTGGAACGCCGCGGCGCTGACGCTGCCGCCCGATTGCTGGAAACGCGAATCGCGGTTCAGCTGGCTCAGGTCCGGCGGCACTTCCAGGCCCTGCGTGCGCGTGGTGCCCGCGCTGCGGTAGTCGACCTTGTCGCCGCCCATGAACTCCTCGACCGTCGAGCAGGCGGCGAGGCTGGCCGTGAGCAGCAGGCAGGCGATGCGAACGGCGGTATAGCGATGCGAAACAGTCACGTGAGGAGTCTCCGGAGGGGCCGGCCCTGAGGGCCGGCCGCGGGTGTTGGCTGAAGAGGAGGTCTAGAGCAGGCCGGCGTCGCGCAGCGACTGGCCGACCACGGCCTGGCCGGCCGGCGTCAACGGCGTGATCGGCAGGCGCAGCGTGTCGCCGCACAGGCCGAGTTGCTTCATCGCCCACTTGGTGGGGCCGGGACTCGGCTCGAGGAAGAGATTCTTGTGCAATGGCAGCAGCCTCAGGTGAAGCGCACTCGCTTCGCGCACGCGGCCTTCGACGGCGGCCACGCACAGCTCGTGCATCAGGCGCGGCGCAACGTTGGCCACGACGCTCACGTCGCCGTGGCCGCCCATCAGCATCAGGGCAACCGCGGTGGCGTCGTCGCCGGAGTAGATCGAGAAGCCCTTGGGCGCCTGCTTGATGAGCCAGCCGGCGCGGTGGATGTCGCCGCTCGCCTCCTTGATGCCGACGATGCCCGGTACCTGCGCGAGGCGCAGCACGGTGTCGACCTGCATGTCGGCCACCGTGCGGCCGGGCACGTTGTACAGCACCATCGGGATGTCGACCGCTTCGGCGATGGACTTGAAGTGCTGGTAGATGCCTTCCTGGGACGGTTTGTTGTAGTAGGGCACGACCGACAGCGTGCAGTCGGCGCCGACCTTCTTCGCGTAGCGCGCGAGCTCAATCGCTTCGCGGGTCGAGTTGCCGCCGGCGCCGGCCATGATGGGCACGCGGCCTTTGGCGTGTTCGACGGCGACGCGGATGATCTCGCAGTGCTCTTCCACCGATACCGTCGGCGATTCGCCGGTGGTGCCGACCACGCCGATGCAGTCGGTGCCTTCGCCGATGTGCCAGTCGATGAGGCGGCGCAGCGCGTCGTAGTCGATGCTGCCGTCTTCTTGCATCGGCGTGATCAACGCGACGATGCTGCCAATGATCGGATTCATGCAGGTTCCTCGGAATCTGGGGATTTTAGCCGTCGGGCCGTGTCCGCCGCGCCAGGCCCGGCCGGGCGCGGCCGGACCCCAGCATTACAACGGGTAACGGACCGGGCCGGTGGACGCGGGCGCTTCGCGGACGGCCACGATCCGTTGCACGAAGCGTTCCGGGTCGGCGAGGAAACCGTCTTCGAATGCCACGACGCGCAGCCCGGCCGCCAGCCGCAGCAGCTCGCCGGGCCGCAGCAGGAAATCGGGGTTGGAGGGCCGGCCGACCGTTTCGTTGCCGGCCGTGAACGTTTCGTAGATCAGCACGCCGCCTTCAGCCAGGCTCGCCATCAGCGCCGGCCACAGCGGGCGCCAGAGGTAGTTGGTCACCACCACGGCGTCGAAGCGGCGGCCGGCGAGCGGCCAGGGCCCGCCCTCGATGTCGGCCACGACGATGTCGGCGACGCCTTTCAAGGGCTCCAACGCTGCCGCGTCGCGGTCCACACCCGTCACCCGGCAGCCGCGCTGGGCGAACCAGCGCACGTGACGCCCCCCGCCGCAGGCCACGTCGAGCAGCGCGGCGCCCGGCTTGACCAGCGAAGACCAGCGCTGTACCCACGGCGACGGCGCGAGTCCCGCGTGTGCCGCTGGCGCGCTCATGGCGCGTGCTGCTTCAGCGCCTTCAGCGCCATGCGGTCGACCATGCGCGGCGCGATCAGCTTCATCCAGCGGCCAAGCTTGCCCTTGGCGCTCATCACGATGTCGCGCCGGCGCGCCTCGGTGCCGTCGATGATGAGCCGCGCACATTCCTCGACGCTCATCGCGCCGCGTTCGTCGAGCCCGCTCGTGCCGGCCGCGCGGCCCTCGGCGTTGAAGCCGCGGTAGCGGATCTCGGTGGCGACCACGCCGGGGTAGGCGATGGTTACGCTGACGCCGCTGTGCATCAGCTCGATTCGCAGTGCCTCGAAGAAGCCGGTCATCGCGAACTTGGTGCCGCTGTAGGCGGTGCGCCCGGGCACGCCGACCAGACCCGCGAGGCTCGCGACCGCCACGATGCGCCCGCGGCTCGCCTTCAGGTGCGGCAGCGCGGCGTGCGTGCACCAGACGCTGCCCCAGTGGTTGATGCGCATCAGCGTCTCGTACCAGGAGAGGTCGCTCACCTCGTCGAAGTTCGCGTGCGCCGACATGCCGGCGTTGTTGACCAGCGTGTCGATGCGGCCGAAGGCCTTCACGGCGGCGCCGATCAAGGCGATGCAGTCGGACTGCACGCCGACGTCGCAGCGCTGCACCAGCACCTGCGCGCCGTGTGCACGGCAGGCCTGCGCCACCGCCCCCAGCTTGTCGACGCTGCGCGCCGCCAGCACCAGCGCGAGCCCTTCTTTGCCGCGTGCCGCCCACTGGCGTGCCATCTCGGCGCCGATGCCGTCCGAGGCACCGGTGATCACGATCACGTTCATGGCCTTCCCGTCAGAAGCAGTTCCAGATCTGGTTGGCGAGTGTCACCGCGACATCGGGGCGAAGGTAGGCGGCAAACACCACCAGCAGCGCGGCCGCGGCGGCGGACCAGGCCAAGACACGCGCACGACCGGGCTTCACGGACTCATCCCCTCAGGCTCAGGCCGCCGCAGGCGCCGGCCGCACGATGGCCGACTCCTTCACCGGCAGGTTGGCGATCGCGGCAAACACGCCCAGCGCCACCGCGATCCACCAGACGACGTTGTAGCTGCCCGTCGTGTCGTACAGCTTGCCGCCCAGCCACACGCCGAGGAAGCTGCCGATCTGGTGGCTGAAGAAGACGAAGCCGCCCAGCATCGACAGGTACTGCACGCCGAAGATCTGCGCGACGACCGCGTTGGTCGGCGGCACGGTCGACAGCCACAGAACGCCCATCACCGCCGAGAACACGTACACGCTCATCGGCGTGAGCGGCACGCTGAGAAAGATGACGATGGCGATCGAGCGCAGCGTGTAGATCGACGACAGGATGTAGCGCTTGGGCAGGCGCTGGCCGAGCGAGCCGGCGGCATAGGTGCCGATCACGTTGAACAGGCCGATCAGCGCGAGCGCCATCGTGGCGACGTCGGGCGACAGTCCGTGGTCCTTGAGGTAGCTCGGCATGTGCACGCCGATGAACACCACCTGGAAGCCGCAGACGAAGTAGCCGGCCATCAGCCAGCGAAAGCTCGGGTAGTTGAATGCCTCGTGCAGCGCCTGGGAGATGCTCTGGTGCACGCCGGCGGGCCTCTGGTACGCCGGCTCCTTGAGGCCGATCGCCAGCGGAATGATGGCCAGCGACAGGCACCCCAGGATGAACAGCGCCGACTGCCAGCCGAAGTCGCCGATCAGCCAGTTCTCCACCGGCACCATCAGGAACTGGCCGAAGGAGCCGGCCGCCGCGGCCACACCCATCGCCCAGCTGCGCTTGTCCGGCGCCACGTTGCGGCCGATCACGCCGTAGACGACCGCGTAGGTGGTGCCCGCCTGCGCCATGCCCAGCAGCAGTCCTGCGCTGCCGGTGAAGGCGAGTCCGGAGGTGGCGAGCCCCATCAGCACCAGGCCCATCGCGTACAGCACGCTGCCGGCGATCAGCACCTTGAAGGCGCCGAAACGGTCGGCCAGCCCGCCGGCGATCGGCCCGGCCGCGCCCCAGGCGAGGTTCTGGATGGCGATCGCGAAGGCGAAGGTCTCGCGCGACCAGCCGCGCTCCATCGTGATCGGCTGCAGCCACAGGCCGAAGCCGTGGCGAATGCCCATCGACAGCGTGACGATGGCAGCGCCGCACAGCAGCACCTGGGTCATGGACAGCTTGGGAGCGGCGGCGGGAGAACTCATCGCGTGACTGTAGTCAATCGGCGCGCGGTCTGCAGGGCGCGGGGAAAGCCGGCGTGCGAGCGCCGCCTAGAATCCGCCGCCATGGCGACCAAGCAATCTCAGAGCCCCGGTGCATATGGCGAAGCCTCGATCCGCGTCCTGAAGGGGCTCGAGCCCGTGAAGCAGCGACCGGGCATGTACACCCGCACGGACAATCCGCTGCACGTGATCCAGGAAGTCATCGACAACGCCGCCGACGAGGCGCTGGCGGGACACGGCAAGCGCATCGACGTGACGGTGCACAGCGACGGATCGGTCAGCGTGCAGGACGACGGGCGCGGCATTCCCTTCGGCCTGCACCCCGAAGAGAAGGTGCCGGTGGTCGAGATCGTGTTCACGCGGCTGCACGCCGGCGGCAAGTTCGACAAGGGCGCGGGCGGCGCCTACAGCTTCTCCGGCGGCCTGCACGGCGTGGGCGTGAGCGTGACGAATGCGCTCGCCAAGCGGCTCGAAGTGACCGTGTGGCGCGAGGGGCAGGTGGCGGAGATCGTCTTCTCGGGCGGCGACGTCGTCG